>NZ_JAHLPI010000007.1:0-10713 GCF_018917825.1 Ruminococcus sp. MSJ-25 | reverse complement strand
GTAAAGCTAGAAAACTTTATGATTTGAGGCTTAATCATTCAATGGAGAATATCAACCTCACACGCCGTTGCTGTGATTTCAAAAAGCTTGAGGCTGTTCTTGAAAGACGTTTGGCTAAAACACAGTCAAACGAGTACGAGCCGAAAGAAAAAGCTGTTGCGGCAAGTGCAGAAATTCCAGTTAGACATCCAGCCATTATACGCAGACGCAAAAATACAGGCAGATCCCGTTAGGGGCTGCCTGTTCTCTGTTTATTGAAAAGCTTGATCAGAACTTTGAGACGTGCGTCGTCATTGAAGAATAGCTGTTCGCCATAAAGCTTTTCAACGGCTTTGTCCAGATTGATATGTGCAAGCAGCAGCTCAGGCGGTAGGTCATTATAGACATTGCCGAGTGGCTTGGCGGAGGATTATCCTGCAGCAGCCACATAAAGCGAATATCGGTTTTGCAGAGTTTTTCTATTTTTCGTAATGATTCGTATCCGTTTTCCATAAATGCAAACAGTATTACTTTCAGCAAAGTTTCTTCTTCATATCTTGGACGGCCTGTCCTGCGGTCCTCAGTCGTCAGGTATTTACTCAGGTCAATATGATTCATCACTTCACAAAATGTATATACTGGGTCAGTTGTTTCAATTATTTTTTCAATTTCTATTGAAATTTTAATTGATATGGTGTATAATATTCTTGTGGTTGGTTATTCATGATACTTTAATTATACCACAAAAAAAGACTGCTGTCTTGCTTTTTGGCAAGATCGCAGCCTTTTTTCTTGGGGACTTTTTTTACAGCCCCTGATAAATTTAGCATTTTTCTTTCTTTTTGAACTTTGTCAGATTGATTATCAACGCAAAAAGTGCCATAAAAAGAACTGCCACTATGAGAGTAACTGTCGATAATTTAATAAGGCTGTCAGTTAAGCCATACATGGATCTTGTTAGTGCATTATACACAGTGTCATTATGTATCGCAAGCCCGTCATAATATTTTGTACCCTTTAGGATAGCACACGGAACAAGAATGAGCATTGAGGAACAGAAAAGTGAAGTACCTACCCAATAAAGCAAACCGCCTATATGCTTTCTGTTTACTGCTGCCATAACGCCTATAAATATAACAGCCGTTGCAATAAGAGCTATCCTTATTTTTCTCGCAAGCACAAGCAGATCTTTAAGCTTTGTGGAAATGCCATTAGGTTTATTTATATGGCTCAAAAGCATAACGTCAAGGTCGGATTCGATTGCCTGTTCCACATTTTTTATTGTCTTCTGCTTTATGTCTTCAAGTTCCTGAGTATATTTAACGCCTTCTTTTTCAGCCCATTTTGTATAATCATCTGAGATATTCTTTTCAAGAAGCGTAAAGTCTGCCTTAAATTCAGGAAGTTCGTTCTTTTTGCCAAGAATATAACTGAAAGTATCTTCAACATAGCTATAAATAGCGTTTGATACATCAGTTTTGTTAATCGACTTCTTCAGGGTATCAGCTTCAACACCAGTGTAGGCATATTGTTGTTCACAATATGTCTGTATCTCCTGGAAAGCCGTGTCCTCGATTTTTATCTTGTGCATACTGTTCGTATAGGTTGTCGGTTCAAAGAAAATATTGTCTGCCGCAAACAGAAGTGACAGCGCAAGGAATATAAACGCCAAAAACAGTGAGATTATCAGATTAGGCAGGTAGTTGTATAGTTTTTTGTTTTTCACAGATCTTACCCTCCTAATTCTTATATTCTTTGCTTACGACTTTGCAGATAACATATAGCCTCTGATCTGAAAGACCCATATAGCCATTGTTCCAGCAAGTGTAGAGTATCAGATCATCTACAGGTGGATCTGCGGTCACGTCATAATACAAAAGGGAAGTATCTGTATCTGGAAGTACCTTAGTTTCTGTGACCTCATAAGTAAATTTACCATAATCTGTTTTTAGTATCACTTGATCACCCACTAGAATATTAGGTAAATATCTGAAATAAGTGTGGTTATGTGCTGCAAGGACAACTCTGCCTGTAGCACCTATATATGCAGAATAGTTAGATTGCACAACCCCTTTTGCTAGGAGATCATCAGAGTCTCCCCAGTAAACAGGCTCTTTGTCAATGCCTGCCTTATCATTCTTTACGGTCAGCTCGGCATATTTGTCGCCGTAATACGGATAGATTATCTCATGCTGTTCCGTCTTTTCATCAGAATTTGGCACTGTGACTTTTGTTAATTCCTTCATAGGCAGTGCGTCTGCATTTCTGTATTTATTATCCTCTGATGGGTTTTTCAAGTGAGCGTTCTCATTGAACGCTATTGCTGCATATCCTTGCAGCTCTATGAATTTTTTATAACTTACCAGCGTCATGATAGACAAACAAAGAGCCAAAACTAAAAGAGGCGTCAAGACCATTACAGCCACTGACGTCCTCTTATTTTTTTTAAGTTTGTTTGCGTCAGACGAGGAAGTTTTATCCTCTTTCCTGACCATATCTTAGCACTCTTTGTTCTTCTTAACAGCTACTGTAATACCAAATGCACTAAGAGCAAGTGTAAGAACCGCAGCAACCTGAACAGCTGTCATGCTGTTTGCACCAGTATTAAGAGAACCATTACCTGTGTTTGTTCCAATGTTTGTATTGCCATCTGAATCAACGACCTGAACGTTCCAATCCTTGCTTGTAAGCTCATCTACCTTGATAGTAACACCAAAGTGATTACCTGTAGCTACGCAAGCATCAGCAATAGCCTTTCTGCTATCCTCGCCCATTTCCTTAAACACCTGTCTGAGCTGATCGTTTGTTAGTGAAGCAAGATCTGTTCCTGCACCAAAAAGCTTGTCAGCAACAGGCTGAACATATGTAGCACCACAATCAGAGAGAGCCTTTACCATGTAATCATAGTCAGCAGAGCTGAACTTTGAAGCGTGGGAATCAAGGTAGTTCTTAAGCTCTGATACATGGTTAGAAGGAACACCTGCTGATTTAGCTGCAGAAACAACATCAGCAGAAGAAGCTGCTGATGCGCTTACAACCATTGTTGAAGCAATGATGAACGCAGTAACAGAAGCCGAAATTGACTTAAATATCTTTTTCATAACACCTATCACCTTTCGTAATATTTTCTTATAACAATATTATACACTATTAAAATTCGATTGTCAATATTTTTATTGGTATTTTTTTCAGAAAAAAGCAAATATTTTTACGATAACTTGAAATAGTTATGTATAAGTGCGTATATGCGCTGTTTCATATAATTGTATATTGCTGGAAAATGCAAAAGATCCTCGGCATTCTCAAATAAAAGACTTATAACATTACTGTTTTGGTGCTTTTATGATTTTTGTTAAAGCTGATCTCAAAGCATTTAGATATAATTTCTACATTAATTATTATAATTATACGCCTTGACACGATATCATGCCATGGTGTATAATTTTCGTGTATTATATAATTGATGTAATGTACAAGGAGGATATATGAAAAATTATCTCAATGAAAGCCTTTCAGCTCAGGAAAGAGCTGAAGCACTTGTAAATGAAATGACCGTAGAGGAGGCGGCTTCACAGCTTAGATATGACGCTCCTGCTGTTGAGCGGCTCGGCATTCCTGCCTATAACTGGTGGAATGAGGGTATCCATGGGCTTGCACGAAGCGGTGTTGCCACCATGTTTCCACAGGCAATAGGTCTTGCGGCCATGTTTGACACCGACCTTGTGTTCAAAGCGGCAGATATAACCTCCACAGAAGCTCGTGCTAAGTATAATGAGTATTCAAAGCGTGATGACAGAGATATATACAAAGGTCTTACCCTTTGGGCACCTAATATAAATATTTTCAGAGATCCACGCTGGGGCAGAGGTCATGAGACTTACGGTGAAGACCCTTATCTTACCGCAGAGTGCGGCAAGGCATATGTAAAAGGCTTGCAGGGCAGTGGCAAGGTACTGAAAACTGCCGCTTGTGCAAAGCATTTTGCAGTACATAGCGGACCTGAGGCTGTTCGCCATGAATTTAATGCAGAGGTTAATTGGAAAGACCTTGAAGAGACCTATCTTTACGCTTTTGAGGAGCTTGTGAAAAAAGCAAAGGTCGAGGGTGTAATGGGTGCGTATAATCGTGTTAATGGCGAGCCGTCATGTGCTAGTGAGTTTCTAATGGGCAAGCTCGACAAATGGGGTTTTGATGGCTATTTTGTTTCTGATTGCTGGGCAATAAGGGATTTCCACGAACACCATATGGTGACGTCTTCTCCTGTAGAGTCGGCCGCAATGGCACTTAAAGCAGGCTGTAATGTGAACTGCGGTTGTACGTATGTACACCTGCTTTCTGCTCTTGACAAGGGGCTTGTGACAGAAGATGAAATCCGTGCTTCCTGTGTTGCTCTTATGAGAACTCGCATAAGACTTGGTATGTTTGACAAGTCAACGGAGTATGACAACATACCATACAGCGTTGTTTCTTGCCCTGAGCATAAAGCTGTATCCTACCAGTGTGCAGTGAAGTCCATGGTGTTGCTCAAAAACAAGGGTATTCTTCCGCTTGACAAAAAATCAATATCAACTATCGCGGTAATAGGTCCAAATGCGGACAGCAGAGCGGCTTTAGAGGGCAATTATAACGGCACAGCCGACAGGTATGTTACTTTCCTTGAGGGTATCGAGGACGCATTTGATGGCAGGGTGCTTTATGCTGAAGGCTGTCACTTGTATAAGGACAGAGTATCGGGTCTTGCACAGGCAGGGGATAGATACGCCGAAGCCGAGGCGGCAGCGGCAAATTCTGATGTTGTGATACTTTGCGTTGGCCTTGACGCCACTATTGAGGGCGAGGAGGGCGACACAGGTAATGAGTTTTCATCAGGTGACAAAAACGATCTAAGACTTCCTGAAAGTCAGCGTGAGCTTATAAAGCGTGTTGCAAAGATCGGCAAGCCTATGATAGTGGTATGTGCGGCAGGAAGCTCAATAAATATCGAGCATGATTGTGACGCTCTTATCCACGCATGGTATCCAGGCTCAGAGGGTGGCAAGGCTATTGCGGATATTATCTTTGGTAAAGTATCGCCGTCAGGAAAACTGCCTGTTACATTCTATAATAGTGCCGACAAGCTGCCTTGCTTTACTGATTATGCTATGTCTGATAGAACATACAGGTACACGAGAGATAACATTCTTTATCCATTCGGCTATGGTCTTACTTATGGAGATGTTGTTGTTACATCGCTTAGTTATGACGATGGCAAAGTCAATGTAGAGGTAGAAAATAACGGTGCCGATACTTGTGATGTTATCGAACTTTACATTAAATCACATTGTGATAATGCTCCGGCTTATCCTGTGCTGTGCGGCTTCAAGAGGATTTTTGTCAAAAAAGGTGAAAAGCTTGATGTTGAAATCGAAGTACCTGACAAAGCTTTCACAACAGTGTCAGATATCGGCGAGAGAAAACAGTTTGCAAAAGAATTCACCCTCTATGTTGGTACGCATCAGCCTGATGAACTTAGTTGTCAGCTTAGTGGTACAAACTGTATGAGTATCGAGATAGAACGATAGTGAAAAGAGATTTTACAAACGGTAGTATCACAAGCTTGCTTCTTATTGTTTCGGTGAAGTAAATGAATGCCGCCTGAAAGGCTGTCTGAACATATCATTTCTGATGATAGGCTCTGTTACTTTGGTGACAGAGCCTATCACATTGTGCTTTTCCAATGAGATTTTGAAACTTTTGCATACTCCAATGAAAATAACGTTGTTGACATCTGATTATGTTAGAATTATCCTGTCATGAATTTTGGCATACTTGTGATACAAAGACTGGTAAATACTTTTGGAACGACTGTAATGGCGGCTTTTACAGTAGCCGTTCATAATTGTTAAATTAAGCTGTCAGCTTATATGATTTTCCGACAAATACTTGGCTGATTTTGTTTATCTTATTGTATGTTTCAACAAAAAACCATTTTTTTGTTGAAATACAAAAAAACGTATCGTTTAAAGTTGACTTTTTTAATAGAATGTGATAAAATTATTATTGTACGGTTTATTTTTTGGGAAAATAACGAAAATATCAACAACAGGGTGAATTATTCAAATGAAAAAAAATTACACTATCAAGGATCTTCTGGTACTTCTTCTCGGAAAGGTTTGGTATATCGTTGCCACTTCAATAGTGTGTGCGATACTGGCCCTTTTCGTATCAAAATTTGTTATGAGTAAGCAGTATCAGTCACACGTTTCAATGTATGTTAAAAGTGCTGATAATCAGTCAACGGGTCAGGATAAGACTAATGTTGACTTACAGGATATTAACGCTTCAAAGTCATTGGTACAGACCTACATTGTTATACTTACTGATGACCCGGTAATGAACGAGGTAAGCGATAAGCTTCTTGAGATGTATACTCCTGAACAGCTTGCTCCTTATTTTACTGTAACAAGCGGCAGGGTTTCAAATGACGGCCTGAGAAATGCTTATAGCATGACCGCTGTAAATCAGACAGAGGTACTTCAGATAACTGCCACAACAACCAATGCAAAGCTTTCTTCTGACCTTTGTAACATCATGGCTGACGTCGCTCCAAGCTTTCTTATAAGAGTTATCGGTGCAGGCTCAGTTGAAAAGATAGGTGATGCTGAAGTTTACAATACACCTGTTTCTCCTAACACCACTAAAAATGTTGCCCTTGGCTTTGTTGGTGGCTTGATGGTGGCTGTTCTAGTGATACTTGTTATCGACTTCTTCGACAACACTGTAAAGAATTCTGATGAGCTTGGCGACATTTATCAGAAGCCTATCGTTGGTGAAATAATGAATATTGGCGGAAAGACTTCTAAAAAGGATGAAGGTTCTTCTGCTGACAGAAAAAAACAGCTTCTGTTCAATAATAAGGATATACCATTTAATATTGTAGAGAACTACAAAACAATGCGTACAAACCTTATGTTTACACTTTCTACAACACGAAATAAGATAGTTGTCGTTTCTAGTCCTAATCCAAGTGAGGGTAAGTCTGTAACAGTTGCTAACCTTGCAGCTTCAATGGCTGAAACAGAAAATAAGGTTCTTCTTATTGACGCTGATATGAGAAAACCTGTTCAGCACAGAAACTTCAAGTTAAAAAACAATGTTGGACTTTCAACAATACTGAGTGGTGAAAGCACATTTGATAAGTGTGTGCATGAAACCAAGAATGGCAATTTTGCTGTTCTTACATCAGGCGTTTTGCCTCCAAACCCGTCAGAGCTTCTTGCTTCTGAGAAAATGCGTGAATTGCTTGAATATGTTCAGCATAAGTATGATTATGTTATTATCGACGGCACCCCGCTGCTTCCTGTAACTGACGTAATGAGCCTTGCAGACGAGGTCGCAGGCGTTCTTCTCATTGCAAGATATGGAAGAACTACATATCAGGAGATAGAGGAGTCTATGAAGAAGCTTGAGATAGGCGATTGCAATCTGCTTGGTTTCGTTCTTAATGATATTTCCGCAAAGAACGGTTCTCATTACGGATACAAGTATAGCTACAAGTATAAATATGACTACAGCTATAAATACGGTGGGAAGGATGCTTCTGCCGAAAGTTAAATGACATGGAGATGTTAGATTGACTACCGATTATCACAGCCACATACTGCCGAATATTGATGACGGCTCTGACAGCATCAAAACATCACTTAAAATGATAAAAATGATGAAACAGCAGGGCATAGGTATAATTGTGGCGACACCGCATTTTTATATGCACAGGGAAGCTTCTTTAGACAGTTATCTTGTCAAACGGCAAAATGCTTATGAGAAGCTCATGGCGGCTGACCCAGCCGTGAAGGATATACATATTGGTGCTGAGGTGGCTATAGAAAAGGGTATCAGCGTATTAGGAGAACTTGAAAAGCTGTGTATCAGCGGAACAAGACTTATTCTTCTTGAACCACCCTTCACTCAGTATAACAGTTGGATCGTCGAGGAGATAGACGAGATAGCAAATTCTCGAAGGCTTATTCCGATAATCGCCCATGTACATAGATATATGGGCGTTTATTCAAAGTCAGATCTGGAAAGTCTGATGTCTGTGGATGCAGTTTTTCAGATAAATGCAGAAGCTTTTGAGCATTTTTCCACAAGACGTTTTGTTAATAAGCTTATTTCAAGTGGCAGAGATTTTGTCTTTGGAAGCGATGCTCATAATCTTGATGATAGAAAACCTAATTTTGATCTTATAGCTAAAAGATCTGGAAGTGAAAATATAAGACGTTCTGATAAAGTACTCATGTCTGCTATGGCTGACGAAGAAAGAATGTTTGCTTTTTAAGTATAGAAAAAATATTGATGATATTATAAATAGCCTGCACTGTGCCATTGAGGGGTGGCCATGGTGTGATCTTATTCATTGCTTTAATTGAGCGGAGGTATGTTTTATTTATGGAGAAAACAAGTGAAAACACAGTTCAGGTGTGGAAAAACAAAAAGATAAAGCATTGGATGCTTATTGCATTCTTTCTGTGTTTCTATGATATTGTTGCCGTAAATCTATCCTACATTTTCGGACTTTTCATCAGATTTGACCTTACTTTTTCTGCAATACCAAAAGAGTATATGCTTGCCTATGTAAAGTTTGCTCCAATATATACAGCTTTCTGTGTTGTGGTGTTTTTTGTGTTCAAGCTTTATAATAGTTTGTGGAGATTTGCTAGCATTGGCGAACTGTCAAGGATATTTTTGGCCTCGATAGTTACTACCATATTCCAGGCTGTGGGTATAACGTTACTCTTCATGAGAATGCCTGTGGCTTACTATATAGTAGGAGCGGGAACTCAGTTCGTGCTTATAACAGCAGTGCGTTTTGCCTATAGATATATCACCCTTTTAAGAGCAAAACAGGTAACAAATCAGGTGGCAGTGCATAATGCAATGGTCATTGGTGCAGGTGCTTCTGGTCAGATGATCCTTAAAGAGCTTACGATGTCAGAACGTGCAAATGCAAGACCACTCTGCATAATCGATGATAACCCAAATAAGTGGGGAAGAAATATCGGAGGAGTTCCTATCGTCGGTGGCCGTGATTGCATTATGGAAAGCGTCAAAAAGTATAATATTGATCAGATCCTTTTTGCAATTCCAACTGCATCACCTGAGAACAAAAGGGATATCCTTAATATTTGTAAGGAAACAGGCTGTGAGATGAAACAGCTTCCGGGCGTTTATCAGATAACAAACGGTGAGGTGCTTCTCAGCAAGATGAAGCCTGTTGCAGTCGAGGATCTGCTTGGAAGAGAGCCTATCAGAGTAAACATGGACGAGATATTCCAGCACCTTAAGGGTAAGACCATATTGGTAACAGGTGGCGGTGGCTCTATCGGAAGCGAGCTTTGCCGACAGATAGCAGGTCATGAGCCTAAACAGCTTATAATATTTGACATTTATGAAAACAATGCTTATGAAATAGAGCAGGAGCTTAAACGTAAATATGGCAGTAAACTCAATCTTGTGACGCTTATCGGCTCTGTTCGTGACAGCAGACGTATCAATGACGTTTTTGAAAAATACAAGCCTGATATCGTTTATCACGCTGCAGCACATAAGCACGTTCCGCTTATGGAAACAAGCCCTAATGAAGCTATCAAAAACAATGTTGTTGGTACATACAAGACAGCCTATGCCGCTTTGAAGCATGGCACAAAGAGGTTTGTGCTTATAAGCACTGATAAGGCTGTAAACCCTACTAATATTATGGGCGCAAGTAAAAGACTCTGCGAAATGGTCATCCAGAGCATGGACGCTATCAGCAAGGCAGGCAGAACAGATCTTCTGCCTATGCTCCATGCACACGTTGATGAAATGACAGATGGTATGCTTGAGAACGATCCGATAGACGAGATAGCTGTTGATAATATAGAGAGCAGTGAAGCGGTTAAGATCGAAAGCGTTGGCAATAAGGACAGAAATGGCACACAGTTTGTTGCAGTTCGTTTTGGAAACGTTCTTGGAAGCAACGGCTCTGTGATCCCGCTGTTCAAAAAGCAGATAGAAGCAGGCGGTCCTGTTACTGTTACTCATCCTGATATCATAAGATATTTCATGACTATACCTGAGGCTGTGAGCCTTGTTCTTCAGGCAGGCACATACGCATGGGGCGGCGAGATATTTGTCCTTGATATGGGTGCGCCTGTGAAGATAGACACTCTTGCGAGAAATCTTATCAGACTTTCAGGATATAAGCCTGATGTAGATATTAAAATAGTTTACTCAGGTCTGCGTCCTGGCGAAAAGCTTTTTGAAGAGAAGCTTATGGCAGAGGAGGGCATGATGAAGACGGATAATGAGCTTATCCATATCGGAAAGCCTATACCGTTTGACACAGAAACGTTCCTTGGTCAGCTTGGAGAGCTTGCTCGTGCAAGCTATAACAATGACGAAAATATCGTTGAAATGGTCGAAAAGATCGTTCCAACATTCAGTCCTGTAGGTGATAAGCCAACAGGTAATGAAAAATATGGCAGAAACGATGTTGCAGTTTCTGCGGCAAAATAATAAAAGATCCATATTTCAGCACTGCGGGGATTTCTGCGGTGCTGTTTTTATGCCTAAAATTTCACACTTTTTCTTGATGTGTAGGTTTGTCAATCATATTGGACACTATTATTAAGAAATTCGATAGGCGAAAACCATTTGAGGGGACGCATAGGACGGTTGTTTGTTCGACTTAAACGTGCAGCTAGCTGCACGTTT
>NZ_JAHLPI010000003.1:0-23195 GCF_018917825.1 Ruminococcus sp. MSJ-25 | reverse complement strand
AAACGTGCAGCTAGCTGCACGTTTAAGTCGAACAAACAACCGTCCTATGCGTCCCCTCAAATGGTTTTCGCCTATCGAATTTCTTAATAATAGTGTCCAATATGATTGACAAACCTACATTACCGCAAATTTAGCATAGCTTGACAGCACTCAAAAGACAGTGTATACTTGAATTAGTGTTCAACGGATAACAGAGCAAAACGGACGAGAGCACCACAAACAGCCCCTCTCGCAGTGGGCACGGAAAGTTTCACTAAATAATTATTCTAGCGAAACTTTGAGGGGGTGCGGGGGTGAAAAAGTTTTGCTAAATAAATATTTAGTGGCTTGTGCGAACGGAGAGTGCTCAGCAACGTTTGAGCCCCCTCTAAAAATACGCTGAGTGCTCGAGAGAGAGTACAAGCTTAAACTTTTCGTGAAGGACTGTGAGGGGGGCGTGTAGCCCATCTGAGAGTGTCTGAGAGCGATAGAGCAGTTGAACACGGATAAGAGAGCCGAACGCATTGGCAACCGAACTCGGTGCTATGCGGTCGGCTCTGTGCATACTGGCGGTTTATATTCTGACGGCTACGGCAAAACAAACAGCGTTATGAAGTCGGGGTATAGTATTACCCCCGACTTCGTCACACGTCACAAAGTATTAAAAATAGCGTATATACGCGGTTAATCTTGTGACCGATTTTGTTACAAACTTCGTCACAAAGAATGAAATGTGACAAATAAATGAATACGCTTGACAAGTAAACAAGAGCGTGATAGAATAAGCACAACGGCAAATGGCAATGCCGAAAAATAGAATAGAGAACAGCCGTAAGAGAACCGCCTCTACGGCTGTTTTCGTGTCCTGATGTCAGCGGTAACGCCCTTTACAATGAGAGTGACGTGTGTTAGCCTATGTCGGCAGACTGCAACCCCTCTGGGGGTGCTGGCTGGTGCAGGCTTAAAGACACACGTCAAGAGGCTCGTTGTCAAGGGATTACCGCAAATTTAGCATAGCTTGACAGCACTCAAAAGACAGTGTATACTTGAATTAGTGTTCAACGGATAACAGAGCAAAACGGACGAGAGCACCACAAACAGCCCCTCTCGCAGTGGGCACGGAAAGTTTCACTAAATAAAAATTTAGTGAAACTTAGAGAAGTGATATATAAGGAGAATAGATATAAATGAAACAAGCATATGTAGATGATTGCCCATATTATCTTGACGATTTTCTAACTAACATGAAAGTTGTCAAAGACCGTTCTGACTGCACTGAAGAAGCTTATTTTATTGATATCCGAACATTTCTGCGATATCTTAATGTCAAGCACCATGCAGTTCCAGCCGAAACGCCTTTCAATAAAATAAAAATAAAAGAAACGCCAATAGAATGGCTCGAATGCTTTTCACTAAACGATGCTTATGTTTACTTAAAGTATCTCAAAGATGAGCGCAATAATTCCACAAAAACCCGTGCAAGAAAATGTTCAGCTTTGAAACAATTCTATGTTTATCTTTGCCAAAAAGCCAAGCTCATTTCAAACAATCCGCTTGATGATCTTGAATTGCCACATATAAATCAAGCCTTGCCTAAATATCTGTCCCTTGAACAAAGCCTTGAGCTTCTGCGTAATATCGACTCTAAAAATCAGGTGCGCGATTATTGTATCATTACTCTGTTCCTTAACTGCGGTATGCGTCTGAGCGAGCTTGTGGGCTTGAATTTAAGCGATTACAGCCGAGATAACAGAACTCTGCGTGTTCTCGGCAAAGGCCGCAAGGAGCGCATTATTTATCTTAACGACGCTTGTGTTTCTGCACTTGATGAGTATATTGACACTACCCGCCCCCATGTGGAACAAACTGCCATTTTTTTATCAGCTAACAAAACAAGGATAAACAAGCGACGTGTTCAACAAATAGTAGATGAACAGCTCCAGCGTGCAGGACTTAGCAATTTGGGTATTACCACCCACAAGCTCAGGCATACAGCCGCAACCCTAATGTACCAACACGGCGGTGTAGATACTCTTGTACTGAAAGATATACTCGGTCACAAAAGCATTGCGACCACTGAGATATACACACATTTATCTGATGAAAACATCAAAAAGGCCATGGAGTCGAATCCATTGTCTGAAGAAATTGAAAAGAAAAAGAAGTAAACAAAAAGCCATGTGAGGAAAATCACATGGCTTTTTGCTATTTTTTCATACGAATTATAGAATGTTCTGGGAACGTCAAATCTGATCTTATCGACATCTTCATAGCTGCATGATTTGCAGTATCTATAGAGTTGTCGTATTCATCAAACATTTCCTCCACGGTGAACTTCACAGGGCTACCAACAGGTGAAAGCACTTCAATCTCGTCGCCCTTGTTAAATTTGTTTTTTTGAGTACAGTATATTCTTCCACCGCTACAACCGTCAACCACAGCCACAACATCATATTCACGAATATACCCGCCGTTTTCGTAATACTGGCTCTCCTTTGGGTGACCAAAGAAAAATCCTGTACAGTATGCTCTGTGGCTTACCTTGAAAACTTCGTCCTTAAGCCACTGTGGCAACTCAAAATGCTCCGGATCAGACTTATAGATATCCATAGCCTTTCTGTAGGCATTTGTGATAACGGACACATAATACGAAGATTTAGCTCTGCCCTCGATCTTAAAGCTGTTCACGCCTGCCTCTGCAAGCTTATCAATGTGGTTGAGCATACACATATCCTTGGCGTTGAGGATATAGGTTCCTTTTTCGTCCTCAAAAACAGGATAAAACTCATTGGTGCGCTTTTCTTCCATAAGGTGGTATCCCCAGCGGCAAGGCTGTGCGCACTCGCCACGATTTGCGTCACGGTTTACAAGGTACTGGGAAAGCAAACATCTGCCTGAAAAACTTACGCACATTGCACCATGTACAAAGCACTCAATTTCAAGATTTTTAGGGGTCTTTGCTCTTATTTCGGCGATCTCCTCGAGAGAAAGCTCTCTTGCAAGCACTACCCTCTTAGCACCCATGTTATAAAATTCATTTGCAGTAACATAATTTACTATACCAGCCTGTGTGGAAACATGGATCTCCATATCAGGTGCATATTTTTTTATCAGTGAAAAAACACCGATATCGTTGGCTATCATAGCGTCAACGCCTGCCGCAAGAGCGTCATTCACAAATTGCTCTAAATGCACTATCTCGTCATTATGAGGAAGCGTATTGCAGGTCAGATACACACGCTTACCCCTGCTGTGAGCCTCGTCACAGGCTTTTTTCAGAAGCTCAGCGTCAAAGCTTGCAGAGGCGGCTCTCATTCCGAAAGCCGTACCTCCAAGATAAACTGCATCAGCACCAAAATCCAGCGCCGCATACAGACGTTCCATATCTCCCACAGGAGCAAGAACTTCAAGCAAATTATTTTCAGTCATTAAAATTTCAATCCTTTATTACTTTTTCTTTGCAAGTCCAGCCTTAACAAGATTTTCCTCATGCTCGTCAAGTGTCTTTGCATAGAATGTTTCGCCCGTCTTAAGATTATTACAGAAGTAATAGTAATCAGTCTTCTTAGGCTCAAGAACAGCGTTTATTGCAGCCATACCAGGGTTGCATATTGGTCCTGCCGGCAAGCCCTTGCACTTATAGGTATCATAACACTCGGTATAATGCTCAATAGAAGCTGTGTTGTCAGCCTCGGTCTTTATAACATTCTTAATATAATTTGTTGTTGTATCAGACTGGAGCATAGGATAGGTGTCAGGGTCGTCAAGTCTGTTCAGAAATACCGAAGCTACCTTTGGCATTTCGTCCTCAGAAGCGGCTTCAAGCTGAACGATAGAAGCAAGGGTCATAACTTCGTTAAGTGACATACCGGAATTTTTAATCTTAGCTTTGACGGTTTCGTATTTCTTTTCAAACTGCTCTCTCAGCTTCTTGGTAACGTTTCCTGCGCTGTCATTCACATAAAACTCATATGTATCAGGATAGAAATAGCCTTCCATGCGATAGAACATATCGCCGTTATCATCAACATCATTTTCAAAGTCAAAGCCTTGATTTTTATTGAATTCAAATAGGAAGTCGTCAGCAGTGCAGACCTCATTATCTTCAAGCTTTTTAGCTATGTCAAGAAGATTTTCTCCCTCTGTGAATGTAATGCTTACAGTCTTGTATGACTCTCTCATTTGTGAAAGTTTTTCGATTATTTCAGAATATCCGCTTGATGGCTGAAGTGTGATATCACCAGGATATATAGCTGCAGGCTTTTCAAATTTCAAAGCAAGCATAAACAGCTTTTTGTTCTTTATAACTCCCTCATTTACAAGTATATCAGCTATCTCACTGTTTGTTGAGCCTGCAGGGATATTAAATCTGATATCCTCGTCAGTTTTTCCGATACCATAATACTCCATACCAATAGAAATGCCGCCCACTGCAAGCACTAAAGATACTGTAAGAATTACTATAACAAGTATAATTCCGCCAAACACCGAATTATTCACTTTGCTTTTCTTTCTTTTTTTCTTTTTCTTCTTGCTACTTTTTGACTTTTTTTCTTGCTTTTCGGGCTTCTCAGGCTCTTTATCCTCGTCCTCTTCGCCTTTGTCTTCCTCTGACTTGTCCTCGTGAAAAGCTAGGATAGGTTCAGGCTTGTCATCGGTCGCTTCTGGAGTTTCCTGTGGTTTCTCGTCAGTATTATCTGCCTGTTCACAGGCTTCGGAACTGTCCTCAGTGTCAGCGATAGGCTCTGCTTCAACGCTTTCTTCGTCCGCTTCATTTTTCTCGGCAGACTTTATCTTTGCGTTGACATCATTTATTATATCGTCAACATTAAAATTCAGATCGTCCATTATTTACTTCCTTTCCTTTGTGTTTATAGTATATATATCCTTATCAGTAAATACCTTGTCTACAGAGATATCATAGCCGTCATGCCAAAAACTTTCTGACATACAGTTATCGTAACATAAACCTAGCTTCATGCCATTATAATCAGCCAAAAATCTGTCATAAAAGCCCATACCAAAGCCAAGCCTGTATCCGTCTTTATCATACGAAAGCGCAGGCACGATACACAATGCATTGTCAAAAACGCAGTATTTCTCACAACTTTCATCAGGCTCAAAAATGCCAAACCTACCCTCTTTGAGATCGTAGGTGCTGTTTATTCTGTAAAAATACATAATATTGCCGTTTTTTTCACATCTCGGGCATAGCACTATCTTGCTCTTTAGCGCCTTTCTTACTATCTCCGCCGTAGACACTTCAATATCAGAGGAAACATATGCAAGCACAGTTGTGCAGCTTTTATACTCCTCGCTGTCAAGGAAAGCTTGCTGAACAGCCACATCTGCCTGTTCTCTTTCTTCCGCAGACATACTAAGACGTATCTCCTTGAAATGCTTTCTTAAAGCTTTTTTATCTGTCATTTGCTCTGCATACCTGATTCAAGGGCTTCTGCCTTTTCTTTTGAAACAAGAAGCTCTACAAGCTTGAGTGCAAACTTCATGCTGCAGCCTGCGCCCTTTGCAGTGATGAACTTACCGTCAACAGCCACAAGTCTGGCAGAATGTATCGCACCTTTAAGATCTTTCTCATAGCCTGGAAAACAAGTTGCATATCTGCCGTCAAGAAGACCCTTATGACCGATTATGGACGGAGCGGCACATATCGCGGCAATGTATCTGTTATTATCAGCACAGTAATCAACTGCACCTAGCACATCAGGGCTTGCTTCAAGATTTAAAGTACCCGGCATACCACCTGGGAGAACTATCATTTCGAGCTCGTCATTAAGAACTATCTTATCCACTGTTGTATCGGTCTTGACAGGAATGTTGTGTGAGCTGACTATCATATCAGAGCCTACACCTACAGTAAAAACTTCAACACCTGCTCGTCTGAGCAGATCCACAGGGGCAAGAGCCTCCATTTCCTCAAAACCATTGGCAAGAAATACATAAACCATAACAAATGACTCCTTTCGATCATCTGAAAGTAATTACATTTTTATTCAAAAGAAAAGCAGGATTATAAGAAAGCTTTGACTTTCTAAGACCCTCTATTCCTAGATCCTCTTCCCTGTTGATGAAGCTGAGACCCTTTGCGTTATGCGATGCAAACTGACTACACAGCATAGGATATGCACCCTGAACGTCAGCGAGTGCTTTTTCTATATGCACCACAAAGGTATCCGAATTTATTTGTTCACCAACCGTAAAGCCTGTCATTTTATCATTTCTGTAAAGCACAGCGCCTTTAAGTCCGAGCCTATCCATATTCGTAAGAAAAAGATCAATAGCATATTGCTCAACCACCGCCGAAGGATCGTTAGCGTTGTCATTCTTATTATAAAACTCAGCCGAAAATTCAATACAGCTGTCTATTTCCTTATCAGTAAGCTCTCTGTATTCCCAAGGCTCGTCCATGAAACGCTTTATATGGTTACGCTTGCCGTGATACTTTTTGCCTTTAAGCTCGATAAGGTCGGAAGCATTGTAAATATAGTCTGAACTGTCCCTATCATACTCGCAGACGATTTTATCACCATAATATTCTTTTATCCAGCTTAGGTTATCATCTGTTACAGAAGATACGATAAGCGGCTTTCCCTGGGCGGAAACATATTCTTTAAGCTCATCAAAAAGCCTGATATATTTTTCTTTGCCCTCAACGTCTATTTTAACGCCCGCAGGAAATGTAAAATACGGCTGACCGTCCTCAAAGGAACAGCTTATATAAAAATCACCATGATGTGTTATTACAGTGTCATTAAGTCTTTGCCACGCCATATTATTTGCAAAGCAATATTCTGCTCCTCTGAAATCTGATACTGCAAGACACTTGGTTATCCATTCTTTGTCCTCAAAACTTATTTTTCTGAAATCAAACATTAAACACACATTACTTTCTATTGATTAACCCCAGAACATCTCCGAAAATCTTATCTTTTGTATAAGGCTCGATGCCATCGCTGCAAGGAACAATATCCCAAGCCTGTTTCTCAGCGGTAAACAAAGCGGCTTCACGGCATTTTTTCAGATACTCCACATTTGCTTCATGGATATCCTTTTTGCTTTCATCTCCGCCGTATCTTCCCGACATCAGCTTTTGAGATATCTCTATTGGCATATCCAAGAATATCACCTTGTCAGGTCTTGGAAGCCCAAGCTTGTCATACTCGTAATCTTCAAGCCAGCCTATATAATCTTCCCACTGCTCTTTCGGCAGTTTTGTCATCTGATAAATGCAGTTTGACGTAACATATCTTGCTGCAAGTACAAGACTTCCCTCTTTATAGTCATGCTCCCAAAATTGTTTGTAGCAAGCGTATCTGTCAACAGCGTAAAAGCTTGAAGCTGCGTAGGCATTCACGTCAGCAGGTGTTTTTCCTATTTCACCATTAAGATACATCTTTACCAACGCAGACGACGGATTATCATAGTCAGGAAAGCTTATAGCCTTATGCTTTATGTCATTTTCGCTGAAATAAGCAGAAAGCCTTTCAAACTGAGTTGATTTTCCACTTCCATCAAGTCCCTCAAGAACTATAAGTCCAGATCTATTCAACATTATTCATTTCTCCGTAAATTTTCTTTACTTCAGCCATTTTTCCACAGCTCATTGCACCCTCTGGACACTTGCCTTTCATTACACATGACGGACCTGCGTTCTTGAAAAGCTCAGGAGCGGCCTGCTTGCAAAGTCTGAGCATTTCATCAGCCACAGCCTTTATCTCCCATTGTGCTCTGTTACAGCATCTATGCTGGAAGAAATTAAACAGTGTTCTGACGTTCATTGTCACAACTATCTTTGTTTCACAAGCGTTTGGAAGAACAAATCTTGCGTCCTCATAGGCTTTTTTCTTAGCCTTGTTAAGTGCGTCCTTTTTAGACATACCCTGCTCTAAAAACGCTTTTTCATGTGTATTTGTAAGTATGTCGGCAATCTTATTATAACACTCAAGTAGCTGATCCATTTGCTTGTCAAATTCAGCCTTTGCTTCTGGCACAGCCTCTATTGACGGTGGCGTGATAAACTCAAAGCCGCTTTCATTTACATAACGCTGGCTTTTTTGAGAGTAAGACGCAATTCTGTGTCTTACCAACTGATGAGAGCAGGCACGGGATATCCCCTCTATGCCAAAAGTAAAAGAAACGTGTTCCATAGGGCTTTCGTGACCAATAGACACGAGCCTTTCAATAAAGCTCTTTGTTTTTTCTTCCGTAAGACCCTCTCTAAGCGAGGCGATATCACTGCTTGAATAGCAAAGTTTTGCAGCAGTAGCAACCACCTTTTCAGGCTCAGGTGTATGGGTAATAAGCTCAACTCTCATCATATATGATCCTTTCCACATATTTTTTATATTATACCATTAAAAAGCCTACAAGTCAACATTTTATTTTAAATCACCCACTATTGCCATTTTAAATGCACAAAAAAGGCAGCAAGCTAACCTACTGCCTAAAATCATTCAATTCAAGCCTATCACTGTTAGTAGAAAAAGTATCATCATCACCGCCGATACGCTGCTAAGAACAAGTCCAAATATCACACAGCAAACTGCATTCAGGTCAAAAACTTCATTTCTTTTGCCGTCATATCTGAGCCTACAGACCTTATCGGGTATGTATATCTTTGAGCGCATTACTACCTCACATGGGAATACGTTTGGATACTCACTATCACTAACCTTGTAAAACGCTGTATCAAATTTCTTGCCCTCTGCTCTGCCGAAACGCACAAACTTTCCTTTCACGCTTTTCGTTCCAGTAAGTTTTACAGCAGAGTATACAAAGAAACCAAAAATAGCCAATAGCAGGATAATAAGAAAAACAATGAACATTATAGGAACTATAACAAAGTCTGCGCCAAGACACATGGCAAGCACAAGAACAACCGTGGCTATGATAACAAATTCCATGACTGTACCCTACAAAAGACTTCTGTAATAGTCGCTAAGACGCTTAGCGTTAGCTTTTAATAGCTCGTCAGCCTTGTTTTTAACGCTTTCATCTGCAAAAATACCACGCTTTGAAAGTTCAGAAGCCTGCTTGGCAAGGTCTATCGCCTTTTGAAGATCCGTGGCACTGTCAGAGCCGGAATACTCCCTAGCCACCATAAGGCAAGCTTTCGCCTTAAGCGCACATATCTCATCTGAAAATTCGTCATCAGCGTCATACTCTATAACAGCCTTATAGTTCTTGTTTATAAATTCTGTCTGTATACTGATATAGCCCTCTGCGTCAGGGGCGTTTTTGGAGTCGTTTTCATCAGGCAGAAGGGTATTAGGCTCTATCTCCAACACCTTGCAGAGATATTCAAGAGTCTTTACCGACGGTGTTGCTGAGCCGCTCTCTATCTGACTAAGCATATTGCGGGTTATAAAATCACCCACTACCTCGCTTTGAGTCATTTTCTTTGCAAGCCTTGCCTCTTTTATCCTCTTGCCGAGAGTATTTTTCTCCATTATATCGCCTCACTTTATTTACTGTAAATTTCATTTACTTATATGATAGCAGATAGTAAAACAGATTTCAAGTGTTTAATGAAAAATTTACAATTTTTTTGTACTAGGCCATATCTAAAAATAATTCTAATTATTGTCGAAAATCTATTGACAAATAAGATAAATGAGTATATAATTAACGTAAATAATATTTACATTGGAGGTGTAAGCTATATGAATGAATGGTGGGACGGTTTGTCGCTTTTACTTAAAGTGCTGTATTGTATAGCGTTTCCGTCAACGCTTATACTGCTTGTACAGACTTTGCTTTCTATGTTCGGTTTTCATGATGGTGGAAGCGGACACGATTTCAGCGACACGTCAGGTCTTGATCTTGATGTTGATACCAACATAAGCGGTCACGGAGATGTGGATATTGGTCACTGTACACATGATATCGGCTGTGACCACAACGTAGACGGCGGAAACCCTGCGGATTTTGCTTCTATGAGAATGTTCACGCTTCAGACCATAGTTGCTTTTTTCACTGTGTTTAGCTGGTCATCTATCGTTCTTGTAAGCTCAGGTGTTTATCCAGCACTGTCTACAGTTATCGGCTTTGTTCTGGGTCTGGCGACCATGCTTCTTGTAGCAAAGATAGTTCAACTTTCTGCAAGACTTGCTGAAAATGGTACGGCTGATTATAAAAATGCTATAGGAGAAACTGCTACTGTTTATATCCCCTGCCCACCTAAAGACCATGGGCTTGGTAAAGTGAATGTTATGATAAACGGACAGCTAAGAGAAGTCACTGCAATAAACAATGGTGATGAGCTTATAAAGACAGGAACTCAGGTTCGTATTATCGATTTGCAAGGAGATACTGTCGTAATAGAAAAATAAAAGAATTGATAGAACATAGGGGTGCTAAACATAACGATTCTGTGAAATGACCCGTCTTGGGGTTATTATAATAGTATTTGTGTGGGAGGAAAAATTATGGAACCAGTAATCATCATCTGCGTGATAGTCGTTGTGCTTTTTGCGGCAATTATGGCGATACTGTCACGCTACAGAAAATGTCCGTCTGACAAGGTGCTTGTTATCTATGGTAAAGTAGGAACAGACAAGAACGGTCAAGCAAGAAGCGCAAGATGTATCCACGGCGGTGCGGCATTTATCGTGCCAATAATCCAATCTTATGAGTATATGGATCTTACTCCTATATCCATAAATGTGGATCTAAAAAACGCCCTTTCAAGGCAGAACATCAGAATTGATGTTCCATCAAGATTTACTGTTGGTATCTCGACAGAACCAGGCGTTATGCAGAACGCTGCTGAAAGACTTCTCGGTCTTAAACTCATTGAGATACAGGAGCTTGCTAAGGATATTATTTTCGGTCAGTTGAGACTTATTATCGCAACAATGGATATCGAAGAAATAAACTCGGACAGAGATAAATTTCTGCTTGCGGTATCAAACAATGTTGAGATAGAGCTTAAAAAGATAGGTCTTAAGCTTATCAACGTAAACGTAACGGATATTACAGATGAGTCTGGATATCTGGAAGCGCTCGGTAAAGAAGCTGCTGCAAAGGCTATCAATGACGCTAAGAAGTCAGTTGCCGAAAAACACAGAGACGGTGAGATCGGTCAGGCAAACGCTCAGAAAGACCAGCGTATCCAAGTTGCTGCTGCAAACGCTTCTGCTATCGACGGTGAGAACCAAGCCAAGATAGAGGTTGCACAGTCAGAAGCCCTCAGACGTGAGCGTGAAGCGGAAGCTCTCAGACAGGCTACAGCCGCAGAAGCTGTTCAGGCAGCAAAGGCAAAGCAGGAAGCTTACATAGCTCAGCAATCCGCCGAGCAGACGAGAGCCGAACTTGAAAAGGCTACACAGACCGCCGATGTTATCGTAAAGGCTCAGATCTCAAAGCAGCAGGCCGAGATCGAAGCTGAAGCACAGGCTGAGGTAGTAAGACGTAAAGCAAAGGGTGAGGCCGATGCTATCTTTGCAAAAATGGAAGCTGAAGCAAAGGGTAATCAGGAAATACTCACAAAGCAGGCAGAGGGTATGAGAAAGCTTGTTGAAGCAGCAGGCGGAGACGCTAATGCAGCAGTCAAACTCATAGTTGCTGACAAGCTTGAAGAACTAATCTCTATTCAGGTAGAAGCAATCAAGAACATTAAGATAGACAAGATAACCGTGTGGGATACAGGCGCAGGTGCAGACGGAAAAGGCTCGACAGCAAACTTTCTAAGCGGACTTATGCAATCAGTTCCTCCGCTGAACGATCTGTTCAAGCAGGCAGGAATGTCACTCCCTGATTTTCTTGGCGAGGACATACAGGAGGCTTTGAAAAAGTCACAGGAAGAAGCAGTAAAGAGAGCAGCCGAGGCTGATAATGCAGAAACTCTCGACCCAAAAGATGTTGAGGTAATAGAGCCTAACAAATAAATAATTGTCACATAAAAAAATGCTGAATGAAACAACAATTTCACTCAGCATTTTTATCTTCCAAATAGTAAAAAATCAATAAGGCTCTATAGCCACAGCACAGCCCTCTTTTAAGGACTTCTGTACGTCGATGAAGCGTTGATTTCGACTGCCCATAAATTTCAACTCAAGGCTTCGCTGCGATAGAATGAATGGTCCATCAACAAGATAATCAAGCTGACATAGAAGCTCCATATAGCCGTTTTCAGCGTTAGCGTTTGCAATTAGATATTCATAAGTATAGCCCGTGAATGATATCACATTCAGTGAAAAGCCACGGAACGCTTTTATCCGTCCTGCAAGTTCTGCTAACGGTTTGCACTGACAGAAAGGCTCACCGCCACTGAACGTCACACCGTCAAGAAGCGGGTCTTTTATTATCTCATTGTAAAGCTGGTCTGTGTCAACGATAATGCCACCGTTAAAATCATGTGTCTGCGGATTGTGACAACCCTCACAGCCGTGTGGACAGCCCTGCGTAAAAATAGTGAACCTAAAACCCGGTCCGTCTACGATAGATTCACCGACAGTGCCTGCTATCCTAAGTTCCATGGCTAATTGTCACCCTCACAGCAGGCTTTTGCACGAGGTATCCTCTCATGTATCACTTTGCTGTGTTCAGCCTCAGAACGTCCACACTTCGGGCATTTGTCACCTATTATTCCAGTATATCCGCAAACAGGATCACGGTCAACAGGGTGGTTTATTGAGCCGTAGCCTATGCCAACTTCTTTCATATATCTTACGACTTTCTCGAATGCAGAAAGATTGTTCAGCGGATCGCCGTCAAGCTCGATATAGCTTATATGACCTGCATTTGTAAGAGCATGGTAAGGAGCTTCTATTTTAAGTTTCTCAAACGCTGTTATCGGATAGTAAACAGGCACATGGAAAGAATTAGTATAATATTCTCTGTCCGTAACTCCTGCTATCTCACCATAACGTTCTCTATCCATTTTAACAAATCTGCCGGAAAGTCCCTCAGCAGGCGTTGCAAGCAACGAGAAGTTAAGACCAGTACGCTTTGTTTCCTCGTCCATTCTTGCTCTCATACGTGAGATTATCTCCAAGCCAAGCTCTCTTGCTTCTTCACTTTCACCATGGTGCTTGCCAGTAAGCACTTTAAGACACTCAGCAAGACCGATAAAGCCCACGGAAAGCGTGCCATGCTTTAGCACTTCTTCAAGTGTATCGTCAGCTGTAAGCTTCTCTGAATCGAGCCATATGCCCTGACCCATGAGGAACGGATAATTTCTCACACGCTTTGAACACTGTATCTTAAATCTGTGCATAAGCTGGTCGATACAAAGATCCATAAGCTCATCAAGGCTGTCAAAGAAAACACCGATATTACGCTGTGCTTTTATGCCAAGTCTAGGGAGATTAATGGTAGTAAAAGAGAGATTTCCCCTGCCTGTCACTATCTCACGAGTAGGGTCATATGCGTTACCGATAACTCTTGTGCGGCAACCCATGTAAGCTATCTCAGTGTCAGGATTGCCCTCCTTGTAATACTGTAGATTGAAAGGAGCGTCGATAAATGAAAAATTCGGGAAAAGACGCTTCGCTGATACACGGCAGGCGAGCTTGAAAAGGTCATAGTTCGGGTCATCAGGGTTAAAGTTCACGCCCTCTTTTATCTTGAAAATATGTATAGGAAAAATAGGCGTTTCACCATTGCCAAGTCCTGCTTCCTCTGCAAGAAGAATATTCTTTATAACAAGTCTGCCCTCAATAGAAGTATCAGTACCATAATTTATGGAGCTGAAAGGCGTTTGAGCGCCTGCACGGGAGTTCATGGTATTAAGATTATGGATAAGTGCTTCCATTGCCTGATATGTGGCTCTGTCAGTTTCTTTCAAAGAGTTTTTATATGCAAAACTCTGTATCTTCTTCACTATAGGTGCGTCAACAAAATTCACAAGAAACTGTGCTTCAGCCTCTTGATAGCCGTTATCATTGGCGAGAGTGATCTTTAAACCCTGCTCATCAAGCATTTCAGTTATTTTCTTTGCAATGCTCTGAGCATCAGAAACTTCACCAAGGAGAGCAAGACCCCTGCCGATATTGTCACGATAGCGGTGTCTGAATGTCTTTCTTACGCCCTCAGCCATATCATAATCGAATTTAGGAAGAGATTGACCACCATGCTGGTCGTTCTGATTGGATTGTATCGCAATGCAGGCAAGCGCCGCATAGCTTTGTATATCATTTGGTGTACGCAAAAAGCCATGACCTGTAGAAAAACCCTTATCAAAAAGCTTTGTAAGGTCTATCTGAGTGCAAGTGGTGGTCAGTGTATAAAAATCAAGGTCATGAATGTGGATATCGCCCTCCTGATGAGCCTTTGAATGCTCAGGAGCAAGAACATACATCTCATTGAACTCCTTTGCACCCACAGATCCGTATTTAAGCATTGTACCCATTGCGGTATCGCCGTCTATATTAGCATTCTCACGCTTCAAATCGTTATCTTTCGCTGATTGGAAAGTAAGATCCTCATAAACTTTCATAAGACGGGTATTCATTTCTCTTGCACGAGTCCTGTTTGAGCGGTAGAGTATATAACTTTTTGCAGTATCAGCCATGCCCTCCTCGATAAGTACACGCTCAACGCAATCCTGAATCTCTTCAACAGTAGGCATATCAAGGTGTTTTTCCATAAGCTTATCAACAACTTTACCCGAAAGCTCCAAAGCTTCCTCATAGTTATCCTTGCCCACAGACTGAGCCGCCTTGTATATAGCGCCAGCTATTTTCTCAATATTGAAAGTTACAGTACGTCCGTCACGCTTTTTTATCTTGATTATCACAATACCGCCTCCGATTTTCCCAATTTATCCTTATATTTTTTATATTCTCACAACTCGCACCGCAAATCACAACATATTGTATAAAAAGCAGTGCTTAATACAAGTATATAGTATAAGTGACGCAAAGTCAAGGCGTTATACAACAAAATGTGGCTTTGTTATTTGTATTAAATGCACAAAGCCACATTTTCGTCAGATATTGATTTTAGATGTCAAGCAAAATGCTTTTAGCTGTAATGCAGTCGAACTTTGCAGTGCATAATACAATATGGTTTGGCTATTGATACTGTAAAGTGAGCTAACTTGTCGTCTTATGCATTTTCAAGTGCTGCTTCATGCCTCCGAAATGTCGTAAATAAGCGAATTTAGCAAGCATGTAAAGCACTTTAACTTGTCGAGTTTTTAAATTTTGCACTATGCTGCTGAACTGCTCTCGGCACTCTCGTAAGTGTAATCATGTGTGACTACAGAGCTGTCTGTTTCATTTTCAAGTACCTCTTCGAGAGTAGTATTCATCATGTAGGCACAGAAAGATATCAGCATTACAAAAAAACTCACTATCAACACGATATCCAATCTATAACTATTTTTCTTCTTTTTGTTATCGTTCATAAGATCTTCTCCAAAATATGATTTTAATACTATTATACTATATCCCTCTGCCTTTTTCAAGCCAAAATGACAAAATCGCAGATATTTTTATACCATACACACTGCCATGTGATAAATGCACAAAAGACAATTTCTTTTATTGTTTAATTTTTGTTTTTACCCCTTGCAAAAAAGCCGCATATAGTGTATAATAAATATTATATTGCTTGACGTTCACTAGGCGACAAGCGGCCGTATTAACTAAGATACAGGTAATTTGATTTAACAGAAATGAGGCTTTTATATGTGCGGTTTTGTTGGATTTACAAATAAAATCAATGACGCTTCCATAGTTCTTGGAAAAATGATGGATAGAATAAAACATAGAGGTCCTGACTCTGACGGAAAATATGTTGACGAGCAGATCGCAATGGGTTTCCGCCGACTTTCGATCATCGACCTTTCAGATCAAGGTAGCCAGCCTATCTTCAATGAAGATAAGTCGTTGGTACTTACATTCAACGGTGAGATATACAACTACAAGGATCTCCGTGAGGAGCTTGTAGCGTCTGGTCACAAGTTCTATACACAGACCGACTCAGAGGTGCTTATCCACGGCTATGAGCAGTGGGGCGAGAATATGCTTGACAAGCTGAGAGGAATGTTTGCATTCGTTATCTTCAACAAGAATACAAATGAGGTTTTCGGTGCAAGAGATTTCTTCGGTATCAAGCCTCTTTACTACGCAAAAATGGGCGAAACTCTTATGTGGGGTTCTGAGATAAAGAGTTTTCTTGACCACCCTCATTTTAAGAAGGAGCTTAACACAGACGTTCTTGAAACTTATCTCACATTCCAGTATTCTCCTACAACAGAAACTTTCTTCAAAAATGTTTACAAGCTCCCTGCCGCTCACTGCTTTACATACAAGAACGGCGAGATGAACGTAAGAAGATATTGGGAAGTTAAATTCCACGCTGACAATGGCCCTGCTCTTGAAGATTGGGTGAATAGGATATCCGACACTTTCAAGAACTCTGTTGAGGTACACAAGTTCGCTGACGTTGAGGTAGGTTCTTTCCTTTCAAGTGGTGTTGACTCAAGCTATGTTGCCGCTGTTGCCAACGTTGACAAGACCTTTACTGTAGGCTTTGGCGAGGACGAAAAGTACAACGAGATAGGTTATGCTAAGGAATTTTCAAAGTATATCCACAAGGAGAATTTCTCAAAGGTCATCAGCCCTGAGGAATACTGGAACAGCCTTTCAAAAATACAATATCACATGGACGAACCTCTCGCAGACCCGGCGGCTGTGGCTCTGTTCTTCGTATGTCAAATAGCTTCTGAAAAGGTCAAGGCAGTGCTTTCAGGCGAGGGTGCAGACGAAATATTCGGTGGATACAACATCTATCACAACCCTGCTGATATGGCAAGCTACTTCAAGATACCAAGACCTATCAGAAAGGCTGTTGGTGCAGTTGCTGAGAAACTGCCTCACAAGCACGGCATAAACTATCTTATAAGAGGTTCTAAGGACCTTGACGAGAGATTTATTGGTAACGCATACATCTTCTCTGAGAAAGAGCGCAAGGACATTCTGAGCATAAAAACAAACGCTCCTGACGCTATGGCTATCACAAAGCCTTTCTACGATAAGGTAAGAGATCAGGATCAGGTAACGCAGATGCAGTACATTGACCTGCACCTTTGGATGACAGGCGATATTCTTCTTAAGGCGGATAAAATGAGCATGGCTCACTCTCTTGAGCTTCGTGTACCGTTCCTTGACAGAAAGGTAATGGAGCTTGCAGAGCAGATACCTGTAAAGGACAGAGTTACTGAAACTGAAACGAAGTATGCAATGCGTCTTGCTGCACTTCAGGCTTGCCCTCCACAGACAGCTAAGAAAAAGAAGCTCGGCTTCCCTGTTCCTATCAGGGTATGGCTCAAAGAAGATAAGTATTATAATATAGTAAAGGATAAGTTTACTTCTCCTCAGTCGGCACAGTTCTTCCACACAGATAAGCTTGTACAGCTTCTTGACGATCACCGTGCAGGCAAATATGACTATTCAAGAAAGATCTGGACAGTATTCTCATTCCTTGTTTGGTATGATGTTTATTTCAGCGACAACGTATAATTACACAAATAGTAAAAGCGGTTACCTCCAGTGGGTTACCGCTTTTACTGTAAATTTTTTATATAACTATCTTTTAAAAGCACTTTTTTCTTTATGTAGCAGCATCAACATGTATATATTAGAGTACAGCTAATAAAATATGGTACGGTCAATGTAAAATCATTAAAGATTAAAGGTAAAAAAGCAAAAATATTGTGTCTTAGCTATTGTAAATTTTAAAATAATATGTTATAATAAATCTTAAATAAATGAGAGGAACAGGGGGTATCATATGACAATTGCTACACTCAAAATAGTTTTTTGGGCTTTAGCTTTCGTGTTCTTTGTTGTATGCGAGGTCGCAACAGGAACGGCACTTGTGTCTATATGGCTTGCTATAGCAGCACTTATTGCGATGTTTTGTGCCATAGCTAAGCTTTCTTTCCTTACACAGTGCATCGTATTCGTCGTAAGCTCGATCATACTTCTTTTGCTTACAAGACCTGTGGTCAAGAAGCTCCAGAACAAGACAGTTGCAACAAATTACGAGCTTGATGTGGGAAAAACTGCAATAGTTATTGAGCCTATAGATAACTCTGTGAACAAAGGCAGGGTCACTCTTGAGGGCACAGATTGGGCAGCAAGAACTGAGGACGGCTCAAAGATCTCAGAAGGCACACCAGTTAAGGTCGTGCGTATTGACGGTGCAAAGCTGATAGTTTCAGAAGAAAAGTAACAGCTTACATAAACTTATTTTTAGGAGGCATATAATGGAACCTGGAATTTATATCGTACTTGCTATCATCGTATTGCTTATAATCATTGTTATCAGCAACATCAAGATAGTACCGCAGGCATATGTATTTGTAGTTGAAAGACTTGGAGCTTTTCATGCGGCATGGGGAACGGGACTTCACGTAAAAGTACCTTTTATCGACCGAGTTGCAAAAAGAGTATCTATCAAAGAGCAGGTAGTTGACTTCAAGCCACAGTCAGTTATCACAAAGGATAACGTAACAATGCAGATAGACACTGTTGTGTTCTTTCAGATAACAAACGCAATGCAGTTCACATACGGCGTTGAGAGACCTATCTCAGCTATTGAAAATCTGACGGCAACAACACTCAGAAACATTGTTGGTGACCTTGATCTTGAGGCTACGCTCACTTCCCGTGACATTATCAACACAAGGATCACAGCAATTCTTGATGAAGCCACAGATAGGTGGGGCATCAAGGTGCAGAGAGTTGAGCTTAAGAATATTCTTCCGCCAAGAGAAATTCAGGACGCAATGGAAAAGCAGATGAAAGCTGACCGTGAAAGACGTGAAAAGGTCATTCAGGCAGAGGCTGAGAAGAAATCTCAGGTACTTGTTGCAGAGGGTGAGAAAGAATCTAAGATACTCAGAGCACAGGCAGACAAGGAGTCACAGATACTTGCAGCCGAAGCTGAGAAGCAGTCTATGATACTTCGTGCAGACGCTGTAAAGGAGCAGAAGATACTTGAGGCAGAAGGTGAAGCGCAAGCTATCGACATGGTACAGAAGGCGATTGCTGAGAGTATCGTCAAGCTGAATGCTGCTAACCCTAACGAGCAGGTAATCCAGCTCAAGAGCCTTGAAGCATTTGCTAAGGCAGCAGACGGCAAGGCTACAAAGATCATTATACCAAGTGAGATACAGGGTATTGCAGGTCTTGCAACAGGACTTAAAGAAGTCATGACAGACGTTAAGAAGCCACAGTAAAACGCATATAGTTAATCCCCTTCAAGGCAAATGCTTTGGAGGGGATTTTTTTTACATTGAAAAGCGAGCAGGACACTGAGATAAATTCAATGCCCTCACAATACCATTAAGCTAAAAAAATCAAGAAATAAAATAACTATGATACATTCGCATAAATCCGTTAACTATCGGCTCTAAAAATGCTCCGCCAGCAAGAAAAATTGTATGCGTTATTATACTTGTTATACTTATTTTTCCATAGTCCCAACTAAAAAAAGATATTTAAGTCTTCTATTTTCGTTTTCATTAACATCGGGAATAATATTTGTAATATTCACCATTATTTTATGATAAATATTAATCATACGGCATTTATTAAATGCAATTAAATATCCACGTTCAAGATCTGGTTTATTAAATTCTGAACAAAATAAAATTGTATTGCCATGATAAAAAATGTCAATTTTATTTGTAGACAAAGTAATAACAGAAATTTTATCGAATACGTTTTTTTCAAACGAAATTGTTTTTTCTCCAAAATTTTCTGCAATCACCTGTCTAGCCAAATCTATATTCCCATGTGCAATTTCTTTTTTTATAAATTCTTCTATCTCAATATCATTATCAGTTTTTTTTATTTGATGACGTGAAAGAAACAGGAAAAGAGCAATTGCTGCGAAATCAGCATTAACACTCTCATATATAATCTCGTGACTGTTTCGCTCTATTTTCAAAACAGCAAAATGCCCACAATTCCTCTCTAATATTTCGTAATATATTTCCGGGGCGCCACCATCAACATCGCAGACAACAGAATTATTATAAGATTTCAAACATATATTTCTTACATCAGCCAAACAAATATTATGAGATATTTGAATTTTATAATACAAGTCATTAAATGTACTGATTATATCATTCAAAAACTATCTCTCCCTTCAACACTTTAAAATCGACCAACATACTTCCCCATATGTTCCGTAGCATTCGCATTAGTTCACACTACATTTGTTTCGGTATTAGGATTTATATAAAATTCTTTTAAATAATCATCGGGAATACGCAAATCCAGTTCTTTTTTAAGTTCATGAAAATATTTTTTCCATTGAATTGAAATTTTTTCCCACCAACCATCAATTGAGGTTTTAATAAGTATAGCCTCATTATTATCACCCCAATCATAACATATGCAGCATCCGCTAGCACCTTGACCATAATTAAAGCGCATATCAAAATAGTCACAATACTTGAATCCCAGACTAAATTCTTCATGTCCATTGCCGTAAAAAGCGTCTATCAAATTAAAATTCGAAACTAAACTACCAAAATATTTTTTCATTTCAGTTTCCACTATTTTGGCTTTTATTTCTGCTCGATTTTCATTCATTATAAAAACCCCTTTGCTTTTAAAAATTTCTTGGGAATCTGCTTTTTTACATCTGTCATTATACATTTTATCAAACTGTCACAAAGTTTATCAAAGCCGGTATTAAGCGATGACGAAAACATTATTTTCTTTTCACTGCGATTTGTTATGATAAAAAAATATAAGTTGTTATCTCTAATTTCAACCTCAAATGGATAATAATCATAAACGATTGAAGACATTTTATTGTCATAAAAAGAAACTGTATCTATTAAATGCTTGTCATAACTACGTATTTTTTGAGTTAATGTTCTAAGTAAATTAAATTTTTCATCTAATTCCATACCAAAAATCTCCTACTGGTAGTAAATCAATATATCCGTATTTATTTTTTTTATACTCCCATTCATTATATAGCGATGTTCCTGTAAAATTTCTGTTTAACGATTTCTTTTTCCTGTATTTTCTGTCCCACGGATTTCCTCATGATAGAAATAATCTACGATCACCGGATGTCCCTGTGGGACTCTGCCATAAGGCATTTCATTATCCACAAAGGCACAATCATACTTCTTAGCCATTCTCTCAGCTTTTACTTCAAGTGCTTCAAAATAGCTGCGGTTATGCTTGTTATAGATCTCATCGTAAAGCGGTACAAGATCAGGATGTTTTCCGGCGATATAATCCATAATCGTCTTCTTGAAACCGCCCCGAAGATTGAGATTTTCGAGCCAGAACAGATCGCACTGATCCTTTACCCGCTCAAAAATGGCTTCAAAGTCCGTGATACCGGGAAATACCGGGGATACGAAACAGACTGTACGGATACCTGCATCATATACTTGCTTCATAGCAGCGATACGCCGTTCAATGCTCGAAGCAGAGTCCATATCGTTCTTGAAATTTTCATCTAGTGTGTTGATCGACCATGAAACGATCACTCGTCCAAGCTTCTTCAGCAGATCAATATCCCTTACCACAAGATCAGACTTTGTGCAGATCAGAATATCTGCGTCACTGCCAATCAACTGCTCCAGAAGTTTTCTGGTATTCCCGAATTGCTCCTCCTGTGGGTTGTAGCCATCCGTCACAGAACCGATGACCACACGCTGTCCGGCATATTTCTTCGGATTTTTAATTTCCGGCCAATGCTTCACATCAAGGAATGTGCCCCATTCCTCCGTGTGTCCGGTAAAGCGCTTCATAAAAGAAGCATAACAATACTTGCAGGCATGTGTACAGCCCACGTAGGGATTGACCGAGTAACCGCCTACCGGCAGACTGGACTTGGTCATGATGTTCTTTGTTTCCACCTCACGAATGAGGATTCCATCGATTACTTCTGCCATGATCTCTGTACCTCTAACACTTTATTGAATTCTTCTGGCATTTCCTGAATCATATTTTCATCCCCTATGATAGGGACAAGGTCTTCCTTCATAAACACCGGAATTCCGAGCGTATGTGCCTGGTCTGTCAGAGACCATGCCCATTCCGTCTCCGTATGAATCTTCCTGCTCTGAGCCCCGGTCATGGTGCCGACAACGATCCAGTTGATTCCGGAAAGGTCAACTGTGCCGGGATCGTCGAATAACGGCTCAAAGGTAACATGGTAATGTTTTGCTCTGACGTTTTCTCGAAGGGCGTCGATACGCCACAGTTCTGCTTTCCTCGTCACCGTAACGCCAAACCATGCGTTTTCCAGATCGGTATCAAAATCCAGCAGATCGGGGCGCTTGGTCAAAAACAGGAACTGATGCTGTGGATTTTCACGGATCTTTGCAAATACCTCGTCTCTCCATTCCGGCTTCCATCCAGAGAGATCGCTCATGCCGGTAAGAAGAAAGTTCTGCGGACGTTTCTTTTCCATCATCTTGAGCTTACCCGGAAAGAATTCAGGGTCAGTGAAGTCATCAATCATATGCCAGCGTTTCACGTTGTTGCGGGCATAGCAATATGTACACCCCACTGTGCAGCCAATGACGATATTCATGTTCTGAATCTGATCTTTGATACAAATACTCATGACTTCTGCCACTCCTCAAGATTCTTTCTGATGCGGTCGAGGCATTCCTCAAACCGAGTTATTTCTTCCTCTGAAAAACCTTTGTAGTAAACACTGCCCATCTCATCAGATACAGAATCGTACTCGCCCTTTAAGGCATGTGCTTTCTCAGTCAGAAACAGAAGTGTTTTCCTTTTGTCCGTTTCAGACTGAACACGGCTTATCAGCCCTTGATTTTCCATTCTTTCCAGCATCGTAGTAAGAGATGTTATCGCTAATCCGCATTTAGTCGAGAGTGACCTGATTGAGATACCATCCTCCTGCCACAGCACATAAAGAATACGCCCCTGGGCTCCATTAAATGCATCAATATTCTTTTCACTGAGAATCTTCTCAAAAATCCGGTCCCCAAGTTGTTTTATTTTGGTGACAAGAAATCCTCCATTCATTTCCATACAAAAGCTCCTATATAGTAGTTTATTAGATTATACTATATAGAAGCTTTGTTGTCAAGAGCTTTTTCAAAAAATATTCTAATCCTGTATAATAAAACTTGACACATACAAAACAATCAAAGTATAATAAAAACAAAGGAGTGTGTCATCAATGGGAACAGGAAAACAATATGATGAAGAGTTTAAAAAGCAGGCAAT
>NZ_JAHLPI010000008.1:0-34219 GCF_018917825.1 Ruminococcus sp. MSJ-25 | reverse complement strand
TGTATATACCGGATCTGTTGTTTCAATAATTTTTTCAATTTCTATAGGAAATTTTAATTGATATGGTGTATTATATTCTTGTTGGTATTTTTTCATCAAATTTATTATACCACAAAAAAGACTGCTTTCCTACCCTTTTAAGGGTGGTTGCAGTCTTTTTTTATTGCGCGTTTTTTTACAGCGCCTTTTTTTTATTCTGAAAGTTGACAGATAAAAGCATTAGTATTATAATAAGGTCAACACCTCATAAGGAGATATTTATATGAAGCTTTTTTACCCTGAGATATTTGAAAAATTCGTCTGCACAGGCTCGCAGTGTTCTGACAACTGCTGTATGACCGATTGGGATATCGAGATAGACGAGGACACCTACGGCTTTTACAAAAAGCTTGACAATGATATAGGCAGGAAGTTTGTGAACTCAGTTACGGAAGACGAGGGCGTGAAATATCTTGTCCACTGCGACGGCAAATGCCCTATGCTCAACGAAAAGGGGCTTTGCTCTGTTCAGCTTGCTTACGGTGAGGAAAACATCTCAGACATATGCCGTGAACACCCGAGGTTTTACGAGTGGTTTGGAGATTACAAGGAGGCAGGCGTGGGACTTGCCTGCGAAGAAGCTGTGAGAATGTATCTTTCTGACGATGAACCTGTAAGATTTTTTACCAAAGAGATAGATGAAGAGCCTGACGACCTTGAGTTCGATCCCCAGCTTCTTGAAACCATGCTTTTTGCACGAACGGCTTTCATTGACCTGCTTCAAAACAGGGAATATTCTCTCCATGACAGGCTTGTGAACGTTCTTTCAGCGTCAGCGGAGATACAATATGCTCTTGACGAAGAGGATACAGAGGAGATAAAAGCCATTGCCCAGGAGCTTTCCCACCCTGAGATAATTGCAGAACGTGTGGAGAGCTTGAAAAAGGCTTTGCCTGAAAAGCCTTTGGAAAATGCCGAAAATATGCTTTTGTATCTTGAACGTCTTGACTTTATAGGCGACATTCTCCCACAGCAGATAAAGGACGCAAGCCGCTTTGTGAAAAAGCTTTCCGCACCCTTAAAAGCTCAGACGAGCGGCGAGTACGAAAAGCTTGCGGTGTATTTTGTATACAGATATTTTCTTAAAGCTGTGAGAGATTTCGACCTGATGTCAAAAATAAAGGCTATGATAGTGTTCGTTTTTGCCGCAGAGGTCATAAACCTCAGTCGTGAGCAGGACGCTCACGCACGCTTTGAAACCGTCAAGGAGCTTTGCAAGGAGATAGAATACTCAGGTGACAACATGGACAGGATATATGACGACAGCTATCTTTCCGATATTTTCTCCGACACTTCTATGCTTGCACTTCTTGAATGGACGCTTTAGAGAAGAAGGTAACCAAGCGCCAGAAGAAGCTTTATGTCTGCGCCCTGCTTGTATAATATGTAAATAAGCAGACCGATAAGGGCTTTTTCCTCGTCTATCTTTATATCGCCTAAATTCCCCCCAAGCAGACCGCTCAAAAGCGAACTGCTCTGAGGGGCTTTTTGTGGGCTATGAGCATTCTGAGTGCGAGGGGTTTCCTCTGCTTTAGGTGGTGCAGGCTCGCTATTAGGGCTTGCGCCCACAATGCTTCGTGAACGCCTTTGCATTTCTCTCACACGGCGAATGGCATCCTCCTGCATGGTGGTGAAATTATTGTCATCAGAATATGCCAAGCAGATCACCTCCCAGAAGTCCGCTTTCTTTCAGTGCAGGATACACTGCAAAAAGCTTGAATATTTTTATGAGCCTGTCTATTTTCGCCTGATTTTCTTCTTTCAAAAGCGGTCGCAGAGCAAGAAGAAGCTGGATATTTTTATCGGGCTTTGAAGCCGACTGCATAATGCTTTGTATCTTCATAAGCTTTGCGATATCAAGACCCCCTGCCTGTGTCGCTTGCACAGGCTTGCTTTCCGCAGGGGGAGAAATGCCCCCCAGGCTTTGAAGAAGCTGAGAAAAGTCCATGTTCTGTGGACTTTGGGTTGGTGCTTCACTTTTACCGCCCTGCTCTCCCTGTCCGCCGTTATCCGCCGTGAGCATATCCGCAAGCTCCTTTATCTGCTTCATGCTTTCCTCGTCATTAAGCACATTCTGTATTTTGTTCATCAGATCGTCCAATTATTTCACCGCCTGTTCAAGCTTTTGCCCTGCAAAATACTATTTTCCCTGAAGCTTTTTGAATATCGCCCTTGCCTGTGGTGAGGACAATATTTTCTCGGCAGTTTTCGGGTCAGACAATGCTTTTTGAAGCATCATTGCCTCGTTTTGCGGCATACCCTGAAGCGCCCTGTCATAAACTCCGTTTTCAAGCTGACCTTTCAGCACATCAGGGGTGGTGCCTAGCTTTCTTGAAGCCACTGCAAGAAGCGCCTGCATGGCTTTTGGATCCATAGAATTGAAGCTGTTTTTTGCGCTCATAAAAAATTCTCCTTTTTTCTATAGTATTTATAAATATTTATGTTATAATATTGCTTGTTATAACTGGTAAAGGGGTGTAACTATGAGAATAATCGTTTTTTCGGATACTCATGGAAATTATTCTGCAATGCACAAAATATTCAAGAGAAACGGCGACGCCGACCTGTTTATTTTTCTTGGTGACGGCGAACGTGACCTTGACAGCCTGAGAGTGCAGTATCTTGACAAAAAGATAGTAAACGTATCAGGAAACTGCGACTTTGCTTCGCTCACTCCCGAAAACGACATATACATGACCGATGACGGTATAAAGATATTTTTCACACATGGCCACAAGTGGGGTGTGAAATACTCTACCGACAGACTTTTTTACAAAGCCAAGGAAATAGGCGCACAGATAGCACTTTTCGGACACACACACTGCCGCTACTACGCCTATGAGGAGGGTATCCACATTTTAAACCCCGGCAGTGCAGGTCAGCCGAGAGACGGCAAGCCTGCAAGCTATGCCTATATCGACATTACAAAGGACGGTGGCATATTCTGTAGTCACGTTGACCTATAATATGCTCAGGACTTAGATCTTGTGCGGTATTGCCTTAAACAAAAAGCGGACGAACACCTTTCATGTTCGCCCGCATTTTTATGCTAAAAATTATTCTGATATCTCTTTTCTTACCCTTTCAAGCTCATCAAGGAACATCTGATCCGCATGGCTAAGGCGGTAATTGCTCTGATAGATAAGAACGTCCTTATTGGTCTTTTTGAAGCTATGACAAACTCTCTGCACAAGGCCATAACGCTTCAATATCTCCTTTGGCAGAGGGCTTACCCACATGAATGAGTCCGGACAAGCCGAGAGGATATCGAACTGACTTCCTCTCTCATAGACGTAAATATGCCTGCTGTGATTATTAAGCTCAGCGTTTTTCTTCTGATAAGTCGCTGAGATGTTCGGCACGATATTATCGCCGTGCAATACCTCTATGTATTTATCAAGGACAGTTTCGTTTATCTCTTTTTCTTTAGCAAGCTGGCTGTTTTCGCTTGTGATAAGTACATAATCAAACTCCCACACGTTATGATATTTCAGATTTTTCTCTTCTATCATAGACATGAAAAAGCTCTCATACGCCACAGGATAACGGATTATACCCATGTTATATTCGCATTCCACCACTGCGTTTATGGCTTCCATGGAGTTTGTTTCCCTTATTTTTGCGTCAAGCTCCACATTCGTGCCTAACTTGTTCACAAAGCAAGTGAAAGCGTGGGTTATATAGCTTGCCCTTGGCAAAAGCAGAGAGAAGTTCACAGCGTTTTCACCATTATCCTTATAAAGGCTCTCCATTTTATCCATTTGCACAAGTATGGCCTTTGCATACTGCAGGAACTGTTTGCCCTTTTCTGTGGCAACAACACCCTTTGCGCTTCTTTTAAAAATCGGTATGCCAACTTCTCTTTCCATTTCCTTTATGGCTTTTGAAAGGTTAGGCTGACCCATATAAAGTGCTGAAGCTGCTTTTGTGATAGACCCAAGTCTTTCGACCTCTACCATATATCTGAGATGAGTTAAATTCATAGTTTCCCCTTCTTTGTTATCGGTATATAAAATTTTAAGGCTGTCATATAATATTATATATGCTTTCTGTCAATTTCATTATAAAGCTTTGTTAAAAACTTGTCAACCGCAGAGAGCGTTTTTTAACATTTATTTAACATAAAGCAAAGTCATTTACCTCTTGACAATGCTGTTATACTCTGTTATAATCTTATATGTTTAATGCTTACTTCTGCCGCCGGGTAGAAGTTTTGCGTCGGACCTGCTGTCGTTAGGCTTTAAAAGACAGCGGTGTTCGGCGTTTTTTTGTGGGATAAACGGAGGGTAAAAATGAATAGAAATTCACATCTTAGGGATTTTGCCAGATATGCTTCTCTGAACGTTCTCGGAATGATAGGTGTATCGTGCTATATCCTTGCGGACACGTTCTTTGTCGCAAAGGGCATGGGTGCAGACGGCGTAACTGCACTGAATATCGCCATTCCGATATACAGCCTTATCCACGGAACAGGTCTTATGATCGGCATGGGCGGAGCGACAAAGTTTGCAATATACAAAAGTCAGAAACGTGACGAAGCAGGAAGCAGAGTTTTCACCTGTGCGCTGCTTATGGCTCTGGTGCTTGGAGCGATATACTTTTTGGGCGGAGCGTTTTTCTCAATGCCACTTGCGAAGCTTCTTGGCGCAAAGGGCAGCGTTGTTGGCATGACTAATACCTACCTAAAAGTGCTTATGATGTTCGGACCGTTCTTTGTGCTTAACGACACTTTCAACTGCTTTATAAGAAATGACGGAAACCCAAAGCTTTCAATGGCGGCAATGCTTACGGGAAGCTTTTCAAACATAATACTTGACTATGTGTTCATTTTTCCACTGGATATGGGCATTTTCGGAGCTATCCTTGCAACAGGGCTTTCGCCTGTCATAAGCCTTTGCATACTGAGCATATACAAATTTCGCAAAAAGAACAGCTTCCATATCGTCAGGGCAAGGCACGAAGGGAGAACCTTTGGCGGCATATTATCCATAGGCGTGCAGTCGCTTATAACTGAGCTTTCATCAGGCATCGTAGTGCTTGCGTTCAATATAATAATACTTGGTCTTGCAGGCAACACAGGAGTTGCAGCTTATGCAGTGATAGCGAATACTTCCATTGTGGCGGTATCCATATTCACCGGTATCGCACAAGGCGGTCAGCCGCTTATCAGTGCTGCTCACGGCATTGGTGACAAAGACCGCCTTAGAGCAGTGCTGAGATATTCTATTATATCACAGCTTGTGATAGCACTCATGGTTTACCTTGCTATCGCATTTTTCACAACACCTATCGCCGCTATATTCAACAGCGAGCATATTGACTCTCTTCAGCGCATGGCAGAGGACGGCATGAAAATATACTTCACCGGATTGTTTTTCTCAGGCTTCAATATAATAATATCTGCATTTTTTGCGGCTTCTGAAAAGATCATACCAGCCCAGACCATCACCATATTAAGGGGCTTTGCTCTTATCGTGCCAATGGCTTTCATTATGTCCAAGGCAGCAGGATTAACTGGCGTATGGCTTGCTTATCCTGTCACGGAATTTATCGTAGCGGCAATATCCATAATATTCTATATAAGAAACAGACACAAGACATAAAACAAAAGGCAAAGTATCAGGCTTTGCCTTTTTATTTTTGCGTATTTGTGCATAAAGCTTGAAAAAAGTTGATTTTTATGCTATCATAAAGAATAGTGATTAATTTTGCGGAGGTCAACTGACAAATGATAGATGCAAGCGGCAACACGCTGATAATAGATATAAGGGACGAGCTTTCTTTTGAGTATGGTCACATTGACGGAGCAGTGAACATCCCTGTCGAAAAGCTTGATAAAAGCGACCTGCCAAAGGACAAAAAGCTTCTTATCTGCTGTAAAAGCGGACTTATAAGCGACACTGAGGCCGAAAAGCTTCGAGAGCTTGGCTATGACGCTGAAAACCTAGAGGGTGGCTACTATGGCTGGCTGAGAGAAAAGCTTTCCAAAGAGGTCGTAGAGGATATCTCACAGGACGCTGAGCGGAGCATACAAAAGAAATTCCGCAAGGAGATATGGAACAGATTCACACAATCTGTGAACGAATATGAGCTTATAAAGCCTAATGACAGGATAGCGGTGTGCATATCGGGCGGCAAGGATTCAATGCTCATGGCAAAGCTCATACAAATGCTTCACCGCCACAGCAAGTTCCCTTTCGAGGTAAAATATCTTGTTATGGATCCGGGCTACAGTCCTGCAAACCGTGAGATAATCGAGCGCAACGCAAAGCGGCTTGGAATACCCATAACAGTGTTTGAGTCTGATATTTTCGACTCTGTATACAATGTGGAGAAAAATCCATGCTATCTGTGCGCACGAATGAGAAGAGGTCATTTATACAGCAAAGCGCAGGAGCTTGGCTGTAACAAGATCGCACTTGGACATCACTATGATGATGTTATCGAAACTATACTTATGTCAATGCTTTACGGCGGACAGATACAGACCATGATGCCAAAACTCAACAGCACAAATTTTGAGGGTATGCAGCTTATAAGACCTCTCTATATGGTAAGAGAGGACGACATAAAAAGGTGGCGTGACTATAACGGGCTGCGTTTCATACAGTGTGCCTGCAAGTTCACCGACACCTGCACCACCTGCGCACCTGACAGCAGGACAGTATCAAAGCGTATGGAGATAAAACAGCTTATTGCAAAGCTAAAGCTTGTTAATCCGCAGGTGGAATACAACATTTTCAAGAGTGTGGAGAATGTTATGCTCAATCAGGTCATTGCATACAAAGATGACGAGGGCAGACACAGCTTTTTGGAGAGATTCAAAGAGGAATAAAAAACTCATCAGCCACAAGCGGCGAAACAGGCGACCAAAGGTCGACCCTACAAAAAAATCATCGCCGCAGGCGATACCTTAATTCCTCATTCCTCACTTATCTATAAGGTGGCATAATAATGATATTTCTATTTCTTCTGCCCTTTTATCTGGGCGTATCATCATACATGATGTTCCGATTTTTCTACTGGATGAAGCACTGCAACCACAGATTTAACTGGCTGCGTTTCAAAGTGCCTTTTGCAGTGGTTTATCTTTTCATGGCGCTTTCGCCTGTTATAGCTTTTCTGCTTCCGAAATCCGCCGTTGCTATCGTCATAAGGCGAATTTCTACATACTGGATAGGCATTATACTCTACTCGCTCTTGTATGTGGTGCTTTTTGACCTGCTAAGACTTATCGCAAAGCACACGAAGCTCAAAAACACGCTGCTTTTTTCCCGTGGAAGCGTTATTTCCATAGGTTCGGTGGTTGTGGCTTGTGCGGTGGCGACCTGTCTTTACGGCATTTTCAATGCACGAAACATCAAGGTGAATGAATACAGCGTAACTGTCAACAAGTCATGCGGCAGTGACAAGCATTTAAAAGCTGTGCTTGTGGCTGACCTGCACATGGGTTACGCCATCGGTGTGGACCACATCACCAACATGGTTGAGAAAATAAATGAGCAGGACGCTGACATTGTTATAATTGCAGGAGATATTTTTGACAACAGCTATGACGGCATGGACGATCCGGAAGGGATAAAGGCACAGCTCAAGTCCATAAAAAGCAAATATGGCGTATATGCGGTCTACGGCAATCATGACATTGATGAAAAGATACTAATGGGCTTCACATTCGATTGGGGCGGCAAGCAGCTTAATAGCAAAAAAATGACAAACTTTATAAAAGAGTGTAACATAAAGCTTATCAATGATGAGTCAGTTTTGATAAACGATGAATTTTATCTTGTGGGCAGGCGTGACACTGACAAGCCCGGCACTGAGGACGGCACTCGTGCAGAGATATCAGAGCTTACTAAAGATCTTGACAAAACCAAGCCGATATTCGTGCTTTCCCACGAGCCTGATGAGCTTCAAAAGACCGCTGACGCAGGTGCGGACATAGATTTTTCAGGACACACACATGACGGACAGCTTTTCCCAGGCAATCTGACAATAGGTCTTTTCTGGGAAAACCCATGTGGCATGATAAAGAAAGATAATATGTACTCCATTGTCACCTCTGGTGTTGGTGTATACGGCACTTTCATGAGGGTAGGAACTGACGCTGAGATATGCTCTGTAGATATTGATTTTGCAGATTAAGTTATATAGTAAAAGGTCTGTCACTTGATTTTGGTGACAGACCTTTTTTATGCTAAACAATATTTTTTTCAAAAACGGCTTTGATATTCATATCATCATTCACCTTAGCTTTTATCTCCGATTGGGTATTATCGCCCTTTACGCCCTCCCAATGGTCAAAATGCCAGCCTGATTTTGCTTGTGCGTTCAATTTTATCTCACAGCCGTCAAAATATGTGCCGCTATAATCACTTTCTATTTCAACGCCCCCTATCAGAACGCTTCCCTGCTCGTTATCCGCTGATATCTTCACTGTTCTGCGCTCATAATAGTCAAACTCTCTTTCAAGATAGCCAAGCACTTTATCATATCTTCCCTCAATAAAATTCTGCCAACGTATTATCATAGGGTCTGTAGCTTTCGCAAGGTTTGCCCATGTTGGAAAACGGTCGAAATAATTATCAAGCTCGCCGTAATAGATATTCTTATAATATTCGAGATACTCCCCGAACCGCTCCGCAGTAAAGTCCACGCTTCCAAGCTGACACATTGCCGAGGTGAGCTTCAAATCGAATTCTTCGTTATCTATAAGGCTGCAAAGTATTCCGCCAAACTTTGTATAGCTTTGGCTTCTAAGATACGAGAACATATTTGTTTCCAGATCCTTCTCGTTATAATGCGAGCATGACGATTCCGTGTCGAAAAGCACAAAGCGCCATCTGCCATCTGCATAGCTATTGCCCTGCTCTATGGTTCTTGTGCGCCAGCAAGCATAGTTGTTCTGCGGCCAATCGTCATTGAAGATATACATTTCTGTGGCGGCATACTCCACAAGGGTATCCATATCTATCATTGCGCAGGCTTTGCGATAATTCTTCTCAATGGACATATCGTTTTCTGTGATAAACTTATACATATCATTGAAAAGCTTTTCGTCCTCAGCCTCACCCTCGCTCAGCTCATCATTTTTATACATGACAACGTTGCTTTTCGCTACATTATACCTATCCGCAAAATATCTGTCGCTGTAATCGGATTGGAGAGTATAAAGACCCCAGTATTCACCGTCTATAAACAGCACGCAGGCTGTTCCCTGCTGAGTTTCAACGCCTCTGCCTGAAACCATATTTTGTATCATCATGTCCTTGAATTTTGAATAATTGGCGTCATTTCCGCCGTTTCTAAGCACAAAGGTCTTGCATGAGGTGATAGCCTCGCCGTTTACATCTGTAAAGCTATCCCAGAAAGCTGTATCAAAAGAGCTTTTGCCATAATCGCTTCGGGCATAAAGCCTGAACGACTTTTGATAATCCGCCCTAGACCAGCCGCCTTGTATTCTTATGCCGCAATCCTGAGAAATAAGGCTGTTGCCCTCGCTGTCGAAATACTCAACATAACATTCTTTTTCCCACTCTCTGCCACGCTGATTATAGTTTGCAGGGATAGAGCCGTTCCAAGGGTGGTCGGGGTTTTCTTCGTCATATTCTTTGTATACGTCCCCAAGACAGTAAATGCCCGTTTTTTCGTTGAAAAGCCCATCAGGATCGGTGGTAATGGATACTATAGGCAGATCGTTATGATCTGCACTTGAAACGTCCACAAAATAAGTGGCAGTAACAGTTTTTCCGCACTTTCCGCTTGTACCCTCTGCGCAAGCTCTAATGACAGTGCCCTTATCAACTGCGCTTTTGTCAGGCAGTTTTATGCTGTCACGATAGTCAAGCTGTATTTTCATAGGGTCATAAGCCGAAAGGACATTTTCATCATCTGACCTGTCGTCAATTCTCAGGGCATTTTCATAGACCTTTCTTGTGTCCGACGTGGCAGGGTCGGTGCCGTCGGTGGTATAATACACCGTCTGACTCTCTCCTGCGGTTATCTCAAGGTCAAAAGCCTTTTCATAGCTGCCTGCCGCCTGAGAAAACACAGGTGTATCTCCGATAGTTTTCTCTGCATTCGCCGCAAGAGGTGTAGGCTCTGAAACGTACATTTCACCCTTGGCATTTTTAGAATAGCTCACGCCCTTATTAAGCTTAGGCAATTTTATGCTCTCGCACTGAAGCGAGTCATATTTCAATATTATCTCCGCTTTGCTGACCTTGCCTATGCTGAAATCAGCGTGAGGAAAATCAGCATTTTCAAAGCCTGCAGACGAGCAGTATACTATTATATAGTCATGGGCTTTAATGACATATCCGCCCAAAGGCTGATCTCCACCGCCATTTTTTGAAAGTGAAAATCCCGTAAGAGAAATATCTTTATTCGTGGGATTATACATCTCTATCCAATCGCTTGGTTCTCCGTTTTTGTCCTGCATAGCTGTTTTCTCAGATGTTTCACTGTTTGAGGGGCATATCTCGCTTATATATATTTTCGGCGGTCTTATTATCACCGCAGCAAGCATTACAACCGCTGCCACCGCCGCAAGACAAAGCCCTATCACGGAAACCCTTTTCAGTCCCAATATGAAACCTCCCGCTCTGCAATATTACAAATATCATTATAGCCTTTTTTCACATTTCTGTCAACCGACTGCAAAACATACAAAATCCATGGGAATTTTCTCTGTGACTTTTACTATTTCTACAATCCTTTTAACTTTTACTTGACAAACTTTTACGGCTGTGCTTTAATAGAGTAGTAGGGTAAAATCCCCGTAAATACGAAAGGAATGGTACATATATGAAGTTAAGAAAAGTTCTGGCACTTGCCGCTGCAGCGGTAATGGCTGTGGCTGCTCTTGCGTCATGCGGCGTTAAGGAGGACTCCTCAAACGATTCAAAGACGGGCGGCTCATCAGAAAAGCACTATAAGATAGGCATTGTTCAGATAATGGAGCATACATCTCTCAACACTATCAGAGATGCTGTTATCGACAGACTTGCAGAGCTTGGCTATGTTGACGGCAAAAACTGCACTATCGACGCTCAGCAGGCTAACAACGAGTCAACAACTGTTCAGCAGATACTCGACCAGTTCAAGGCTGACGGTGACGATATCATCATCGCTATCACAACACCATGCGCACAGCTCGCAGCTCCATACTCTGAGGAGATACCGGTAGTATTCTCCGCAGTAACAGACCCTATCGGTGCAGGTCTTTGCGACTCGCTTGAAAGCACAGGGGCAAACATCACAGGCACATCTGACAAGCTCGCTATCACAAAGATACTTGACTTTGCGCTTGAAATGAAGCCTGAAATAAAAACTCTCGGTTATCTTTACAACACAGGCGAGGACAACTCAGTTTCTACCCTTAAAGAAGTAAAGGCTTACTGTGAGGAAAAGGGTATCACTGTTATCGAAGGCGCTGCTTCAAACACATCTGAGGTTCAGGAAGCTGCTCAGAACCTTGCCGCAAAGTGCGACGCTGTATTCTCCCCTAACGACAACACTATCGCAGGCGCTATGGGCACTGTAACAGAAGTTATGAACAAGGCAAAGGTTCCAATGTTCGTTGGCGCTGACTCAATGGTAATGGACGGCGGTCTTGGCACTGTTGGTATCGAGTATTCCGACCTTGGTAAGGAAACTGCAAACATGGCAGCTCAGATACTCAGCGGTGAAAAGAAGGCTTCCGAGATACCAATAAAGGTATTCAACGAGGACCTCAGCACTTATATCAACAAGACAACTGCTGACACGATCGGTATCACTATTCCTGACGATATCGCAAACGGAGAAAAGACAGTTTACTTTGATTAAACTATTGCAAAATCAAAGCAAACATAGTATAATAGTAGGGAGCGGGACTTTCGCTCCCTGCTATTTTTTATTGAAAGGAAAATTATATGAAACTGAATAAGAAAACAGTTATCTCGCTTATACCGAAAGCTGTGCTTTTGATCTTACTTCTTGTGATAATAAACACTCAGCTCACGGAAAGCGTTGTTACGGGAACATTTGAAAAGGGTCTTGTTTTTGCTATCCTTGCGCTTGGAATATTCATCTCATTCAGGATACTTGATATCCCTGACCTGTCAGTAGACGGAACTTTCACCCTTGGCGTTGCAGTATCAGTTATGCAGGCTTTCAACGGCGACCCTATCAAGGGCATACTGCTGTCAATAGTTGCAGGAGCTATCGCAGGAAGCGTGACAGGAATACTTATCACAAAACTCAACGTTCAGCCTATACTTGCGGGAATAATCACAATGACGGCTCTTTATTCCATAAACCTGAAAATCATGGACAGACCTAATATTTCACTCTATAAGAAAGATACTATATTTACAATGGCTCAGAAATATTTCGGCGACTATTACAAGCTTGCGGCGGCAGGTATCGTGCTTGTTATTGCGGCTGTTCTGCTTTTCTGGTTTCTTAAAACTCAGGCAGGAATGTCACTTAGAGCCACAGGCGACAATGAATACATGGTAAGGGCTTCTTCAATAAACTCAGACAGAATGAAGATAATGGGCTTTGCCATCGCAAACGCTTTGGTATCCCTTTCAGGCGCAATGTACGCTCAGTATTCCTCGGCAGGCGACTCAAACAGCGGTACAGGTATGCTGGTGGTAGGCCTTGCTTCTATCATTATCGGTGAGATATTCTTCAGCAAGCACTCGATCCTCTGCGGAATACTTGCGGCGATATTCGGTGCGATAGCATACAGATTTGTTCTTGCTTTTGCAATGAATCTCGGTATGGACAGCAACTACACAAAGCTTTTCTCAGCCTGCATAGTTGCCCTTGCTATCTCTCTGCCTGCTATCAAGAAGTATATCACAAAGGCATACAAGCGTGTATGCAGTGACAAATAGGAGGTTTAAAATGCTTAAGCTTGAAAATATAAACATAACCTTCAACAAGAACACTGCCAACGAGCGTAAGGCGCTCCAGCACATAGACCTTGATGTAGCTGACGGAGATTTCGTTACTGTCATAGGCTCAAACGGTGCAGGAAAATCCACACTTATGAACGTTATCAGTGGCAGCTACGAGGCTGACACCGGCAAGATATTCCTTGACGGAAAGAACATCACTCACCTAAAGGAGCATCAACGCGCAAGAACTATAGGCAGGCTTTTCCAAGACCCGCTGAGAGGAACTGCGCCAAACATGACCATAGAGGAAAATCTCGGCCTTGCCTACAGCCGTGGAAAGCGTCGTTCGCTGACTATCGGTATCAGGAAAAAGGACGTTTCAGTGTTCAGAGAAAGGCTCAAGGAGCTTGACTTAGGTCTTGAGGACAGAATGAAAATGCCTGTGGGCTTGCTCTCAGGCGGACAGCGACAGGCTCTCACATTGCTTATGGCGACTATCGTTACACCAAAGCTTCTGCTTCTTGACGAACACACTGCGGCACTTGACCCTAAGACCGCAGAAAAGGTCATGAGGATAACCGAAAAGATAGTAAAAGAAAACGCACTGACTACTCTTATGATAACACACAACATTTCAAATGCCATTGAATACGGCAACAAGACTATCGTAATGAGCCAAGGCAAACTGCTTCTTACAATCGAGGGCGAGCAGAGAGCAAACATGACGGTGGAAAAGCTTATGAAGCTTTATTCCGACACCGCCGAGGACGAACTTTCAGACAAGATGATACTTCAAGAATAATCAGACATACAAAAAGCTGCGGATGGAAAACTCCGCAGCTTTTACTTTTGTTCTTTCACATAAGACTAAACATATGTTATATCTATTCCTGCGATCTTTGCTCTGCCCTTTATGATAAGGATCTTTTCTTTTTCATCATAAGCTCCGTTAGGCTGGTCTATTCCGCCAAGAACGCAGTCGGCTTCCACCTTTATGCCCCAGTTCTTCGGGATATAAAGCTCCACTCCGCCGCAAAGCACATCAACATTCAGCTCGACTTCGTTTCCTGCCATATCGGCAGAATCAAAGTACACCTCCATACCGCTGTAACGGCAGCTTATGTCAACTCTTTTCAGCACCTTTGAGGTTATATACTTTGTGCAACCTGAAAATTTTGCGTCGATACGCACATATTCCCCGTTGTCTGAGGATTTATCCCATGCAGGATTATCGGTAGTGTGGGTGGTCCACTTGCTTTGGGTAAACCTGTAGCGGTAAGGGAAAATAAATGAAAATCCCACGCTGAGAAGCAGTGCCGCACCGAGAACCGGCCATGGGGTGAACTTCTCGATACCGAGAGTTTCGTCAAAGAGTATCGCCATGATAGCCATAGGGAAGAATATTCCCCAGAAGTTAAGGTGTCTGACGCTCGTTACGATAACAGGAACCAGGAGCAGTGAGATCACAACGCTCCACACGCTTACACTTCCAAGCAGACCTATGCGGTCAAGGATAAGCGCAACGCCTGCAAGGATAAAGAACAAGCCCCATATAAGATTTTTGTTTTTCATAGAAATCTCCTTTCTCCAAGTCTGAGCTTCAAAAGCTTGTAATAGCTCCGTGAGGCGTAAAGCTGTTTGTGAGTGCCTGCAAAGCTTATAAGGCTTGCAGAGGTTATGTTTCGCTCAACGGAATAGATGTGCTTTACATTCACGATTGCTGATTTTGACACCCGCACGAACTTTCGTGGAAGTATCTTTTCAAGCTCAAAAAGTTTCATTTTCACTTGAAAAACGTCGTCGGAGGTATGTGCGTTAAGATTATGTTCCCCTGTTTCAAAAAACAGTATGGAATCAAGGGGAGGATAGAACTGAACTGCGTCTTTGAAAAAAGCTATCTCAGGCTCGCTCTCAGCGGACTCCGCCGCCCTTTTCATTTTAAGCACACGTTCATCGGGCTGGGCGCACCTTATGACTATCTCGTCTTCAGACATATTCTCATCTATCTCTATCCTGATCTTCACGCTTTCACCCCCTGTTTTGTCTGACAGCCTTATTATAATCTATTTTTCTTTTCATGTAAACCCCTTTTGGCTGACAGGTGCAGATTTCTATGCAAGAGGTAAATTTTATGACCCAAAGGGGTGATGACCATGCAGCACCCCTCGATTTAGTTCTTTACCAGTAGCTTGCCTCGCTGCCTGTGCCGTTTTGCATATATTTGTATATAAGTTCAAAAAGCTCGCTGTTGTCAACATTGTTTTGTTCCATATAATCCACAACGCCCTGAGCGGTAAGACCGCTTGCATAGTCGCTGTTTCTAAGCACCATTGCAAACTCTGCCGCAGAGCAAGCCTTTGCAAAATTCTGTGACACAGCCTCTGTATAGTCAGAACACATAACAGACTTGTCTATAAGCTTGCTTTCGCTCGCCTCCGGGTCTTTATACCTCACTGAAACTGTGAGCATTTCTCCGCTGAGCTCGTTGGTTTCAGCCTTGCTCTCGTTATCCTGATATTTCAGCGACTTTTCATTGCCGTTATTTGGCACTATCTCATACAAAACCGTGACCTGCTGACCCGAGCCAATATCGCCTGCGTCCTTTGTATCGTCCTCAAAGTCCTCGTCATTGAGAAGTCTGTTTTCATAGCCCACCAGCCTGTATGCTGAAACATTTTCGGGATTAAACTCTATCTGCACCTTTGCGTCCTTTGCGACAGTGAAAAGAGTTCCGCTCATTTCTGTTACAAGCACTCTTTTTGCTTCGTCAACGCTGTCGATATAAGCATAGTTTCCGTTGCCGTTATCAGCAAGGGCTTCAAGCCTGTTATCCTTATAGTTTCCTGAGCCGAAGCCAAGCACTGAGAGATATACCCCTGAGTCACGCTTTTGTGATATAAGGTCGGTAAGCTCTTCTTCACTTGACAGACCAACGTTCAGATCGCCGTCAGTTGCAAGGATAACTCTGTTGTTACCGCCCTCTATAAAATACTCCTCTGCAAGCTTGTAAGCTGTGGTAATTCCTGCCGCACCTGCTGTCGAGCCGCCTGCTGACAGGCTGTTAAGTGCTGAAACTATCTCCTCGCTGTTGTCGCCACTTTCGCCCTCAAGAACAACGCTGTCGCTGCCTGCATAAGTGACGATAGAAACTCTGTCATCAGCCCCAAGGTTTTCAGCAAGCATTGAGAAAGCCTGCTGAACAAGCGGAAGCTTATCCTCGTCCTCCATTGAGCCGCTCACGTCTATGAGAAAAACAAGGTTTGTAGGAACGTCCTTGACCTTTGCTTCCCTTGCCTGAAGCCCCACCAGCATAAGCTTTGCTTCACTGTTCCAAGGACAATCGGAAAGCTCGGTATTTATAGACACCGCGCCCTCTGTCGGCTTTTCATAATCATACTTGAAATAGTTTATAAACTCCTCTGTTCTCACAGCGTCAGGATCGACCTCCCAGCCATCATTTATCATTCTTCTCACGTTTGTGTAGGAAGCCGTGTCAACGTCTGTGGAAAAGGTGGAAAGCGGTTCGTCTGAAACAAGCTTATAGCCGTTTTCCGTCAGGTGATTATACTCCTCGGTGTTATAATCCCCTGCGATATTTGTCGAGCCTTTAGCGGTTTCCGCCGAAGCGTCATTATTGTATCTGTAGCTATCAGTTGCGGTGTTATTATAGATATTGCTCTTTCTGCTCTCCGAGCCGTCATAACCGCTTCCGCATGAAGCAAGCATTGTCGCCGTCATCATAAGCGACAGAGCTGTGGTCAAGTTTCTTTTTATGCTGTTTGAAGTTGTCTTTTTCATAGCTGTCATCTCCCGTAAAATAGCGTGGGCGATATGCCCTTGCGTTTTTAGCTACATAGTTCTCCACTTAGCAAGCAGGTCTTGCAGATCGTTTTTCGAGGAATATCTCATTCGGTCATAGAAATAATCGTTCTTGCTTTTCTGCGAGTCCTTAAGAATACCCGAATCATCGTCAAGACTTTTCCAGCCGTTTTGAAAAACGATATCCCCGTCAAGAGAAATTTCTATCTGAGGTGCATTTTCAAAGGCCATAGAATAAGTGCCGTTTTCTTTCCTCAGTGGTATGAAATATTCTCTGTTTTCCTGCATGATATAAGGGGTAGAGCTTTCAATGGTGATATTTGTTTTGCTTTCTTCTCCTGTCTTTGATACAAGGCTGTTTATTCTCAGGGTGTAATGTGCGCTGTCGCTGTCAAGCCTTGCTGAGAGCACTGTCACATCTGCAAAGAAGTCTGTATCTTCCAGAACGCTGTCCTCTGTGAAATAATCATCGCCCTTTGGAATGTAGCTGTCCTCATAAGCCTTTGTGTCTGTGTGGCTGAAACTGAGCTGTTCGTATGTCTTTTCTTCTCTGTTTTCAAGCCTAGCCTTGTCAGCCGTTTCTACGCTATGCTTTGAAACACTGTCCGACTCTGAGCGGATATCGGCGTAAAGGCTTACGCCGCCGATAATAAGCACGAGCGAGGCTGCTGCCGCTGCAAATTTTCTGTAATTTCTGCGGCTTACTTTTATCCGTGTCTGATCTTTGTCCGTTTTGTTTTCAAGCTGTCCCTCTATCCTGTCCCAGAGCTTTTCCATGTCAGGGGCAGTATCAGAAATATGCTTTTTGTAAAGAAATTTTATGTTCTTAGCCATAGATACTGTCCTCCTTTATGGTCTTTTTTAGTTTGAAAACAGCCTGACGGTATTTCCATGTGACAGTACCCAGCGGCTTCCCCACTGCCCGACTTATCTCACGAAATGTCATATCCATTCCAAGCCTCATGTTCAGGATATCCCTTTCGCCCTCTGAAAGCAGCTTCAAAGCCTCCTCAAAGGTGAGCTTTCCGATCACATCGTCGTCTACCCGCATACTGTCCTGCTGTTCTTTATGCCCTGCTTCTTCATCATCAAGGGTCGGCGTTTCGTGCCGCCTTTTTCTGATAAAGTCAAGAGCGAGATTTTTCGCCATTACAGTCAGATATCGCTTATGCCCCGTTCCCTTTCGGTACTGACCTGCGGTGTCCCATAGCTTTAGGAAAAAATCTGATGTGAGGTCCTCAGCGTCCTGAGGACTTTTCACAATGTCAAGCATGATGTTATATATCACCTTGCCGTAGCATTGATAGATCTCCCTAAGCCCGTTTTTGTCATTTTTCAGGATCAGCTCCACCCTGAAATCGAACTCAGTGTCGGTCAAGTCTTTCACACCCCTCGATAACTTATATACGATTCTGCACGGGAGATTTTATGGCAAAATAGTATACAAATTTTACTTTTATTTTTTGTGCATTGATAACAAACTTATGTACAAACACAATTGTGCCGATAAGATATTTTAGCACATTAAAGCATATCTGTCAAATAAAAGAACACACCCCCGTCCATATGAACGAGGGTGTGTTCTTCGTGTGAAGATCTATGAGAAATTATTTGGAGAGGTCAATATTTCTTACAGCGTCCCTTACCTTAAGAACAAAGGTCGGAGAAACTGAAAGCTCGTCAATGCCCATTCTCAGGAAGGTTTCTGTGAGAGTTGTGTCAGCCGCAAGCTCACCGCATATACCTATCCATGCGCCGTTCTTATGGGCATTCTCTGCAGACATTTCAATAAGTCTAAGTATAGCCTCATGGTGAGTGTCGCAGAACTGCTCTATATCAGGGTTCTGCCTGTCACAAGCAAGGGTATACTGAGTGAGGTCATTAGTGCCAACGCTGAAAAAGTCCACAAGCTTTGCAAGCTTGTCGCTTATGATAGCCGCCGCAGGGGTCTCTATCATGATGCCAAGCTCAACGCTGTCGGAAATTGTTATGCCCTGCTCTTTAAGCTCAGCCTTGACTTCACCACACATAGCAAGGGCTTTTTCCACCTCTGAAACGCTTGTTATCATAGGGAACATTATGCCCAGATTGCCGTATACGGAAGCTCTGAAAAGCGCTCTGAGCTGAGTTTTGAATATCTCAGGTCTTGTAAGACAAATTCTTATTGCTCTGTATCCCAAAGCTGGGTTTTCCTCTTTTTTCAGACCGAAATAATCCACCTGCTTGTCAGCGCCGATATCCAGTGTTCTTATGATGACCTTTTTCCCTGCCATGCTCTCAAGAACACGCTTATAAGCCTGAAACTGCTGTTCATCTGTAGGGAAATCTGAGTTTTCAAGATAGAGAAACTCACTTCTGAAAAGACCTATTCCTCCTGCGTCATTAAGAAGCACAGCACCGATATTATCAACACTTCCGATATTTGCATAAATATTTATCTTTTTGCCATCCTTGGTGACATTCTCCTTGCCTTTGAGGGTCTGCAAAAGACGCTTTTTCTCCTCGTCTGCTTTTTGCTTTGCGGTAAGCTCAGCGGTGGTCTTTTCATCAGGGTCAACGAATATCTCCCTTGTAAAACCGTCAACGATAGCAAAGTCGCCGTCCTTTATCTCAGACAGGAATTTGCTTCCTACGCCTATTACCGCAGGTATGTTCATATTTCTTGCAAGGATAGCTGTATGTGAATTTGATGAGCCATGTGCAGTAACGAAGGCAAGCACCTTGTCTTTATCAAGAGATATAGTTTCGCTAGGTGCAAGATCATCGGCACAAACTATCATCTTGTCGTCACCTGATGAGCCGTCGCTGACATTGCCCGTGAGATTTGCGATGATCCTGTTGGAAATATCCTTTACATCTGCGGCTCTTGCCTGCATATAAGGATCGTCCATTGATGCGAACATCTCCGCAAAGTTATCGGCTGTCACCGCCACCGCATATTCTGCGTTGACCTTCTGGCTGTCGATGATATTCTCTATAGACTCGTTATAATCATCATCTTCAAGCATCATCATGTGTATCTCAAAGATCTGAGCGTTTGTTTCGCCCACCTCCCTGAGTGCCTTGTCATAAATGCTCTGGAGCTGTTCTGTGGCTGCCTGCTTAGCTTTGGCAACTCGCTTCTTTTCTCCCTCGCTGTCTTCTGTGTGAATACGTTTTATAGCGGTATCCTGCTTTTTGAATACTGAGATCTTACCCATTGCTACTGCACCGTAAACGCCTTTTCCTGTATACTTAGTCATAAATATCCGCCCCTTTTCTCATAGATCTTATTATTTTTCACGCTGTTTCCAGCCGATGGGACGCTCCTGCGAACACTCCGCAGAAACGTCCCGTCGGCTGGACGGCTTTTACCGCCCAGCTGACAGATAATAATTAGAGTGTTTCCTCAAAAAATGCCTTGAGTGCTTCAGAAGCCTTGTCCTCGTCTGCACCCTCGCAGGTAACAGTAACAGTATCGCCCTGCTTAACGCCAAGGCCCATAAGAGCCATAAGCTTTGTGATGTTCACGCTCTTTCCGCCCTTTTCGATAGTGCAAACGCTCTCGAACTCCTTTGCTTTCTTTGCAAGAAGTCCAGCCGGTCTTGCGTGGATACCAACTTCGTCTGTGATTGTGTAGCTAAATGTTTTCATGATGAATACCTCCAAATAATTATTTTATCTTCAAGATCATATCTCCTGCCGAAACGCTGTTTTGTGCGACAGGTTCAACAGACGCATAATCGTCCGTGTTGCCAATTATGATAGGTGTTGTCACCTTATAGCCTGCGGCTTTTATCTTATCCATATCAAAGCTTATGAGCAGGTCGCCTTTTTTAACTTCCTGACCGTCGCTGACATGAGCTTCAAAATACTGTCCGCCAAGCTTTACAGTGTCGATACCGATATGGAGAAGTATCTCCACTCCATCGTCCGATACCATATTTACGGCATGCTTTGTGTCAAAAACGCTGTCTATCTTTCCGTCGCATGGAGCGTAAAGCTTGCCCTCTGACGGCTCAACGGCTGCACCCTCGCCCAATATCTTTTGTGAGAACACCTCGTCCTCAACGTCCTCAAGCTTAACGGCAGTGCCGTTCATGTGGGAGTAAAGCGTTATTGTCTTGCCGTTAGTTTCTGTGTTTTCTGCACCCTCGGTCTGCGGTTTTTCTTCTATTTTATCAGAAGCTTCCTCAGTGCCGATAATGCTGTCAGGGTCATCGCTGTATGGCGAATCTATAAAATCCTCAAGATCTGATTTTATAACTGAGACCTTTGGTCCGTAAATGACCTGAACGCCGTTGCCCTTGTGGATAACGCCTGAAGCACCGCTGGCTTTGAGCATATCGTCCATGACCTTTGAGGCATCATTTACTGTAACTCTAAGTCTTGTTGCACAGCAGTCAACATCTGAAAGGTTATCTTTACCCCCAAGACCTTTGAGTATTATTGCGCTTACAACGTCTGAAGCCCTCTTGTCTGTGCTCTTTACCTTTGCCGCCTTAGCCTCGTTCACGTCACTTCTGCGATAAAGCTTAGGTTCAACGTCATCAGGTTCTCTGCCAGGTGTTTTAAGATTCATCTTTGTTATCATAAAGTAGAACACAAAGTAGTAAACTACCGCATAGATAAGCCCCACAACAACTATCCATATCCAGTGGGTCTTTGCGTTGCCCTGCAAAATTCCGAAGAGGGTCATATCTATAAGACCGCCTGAGAACGTCATTCCAACGCCAACGTTAAGAATGTGCATAAGCATATAGGAAAGTCCTGCCAATACACAGTGAACAGCGTACATAAGAGGAGCAACGAACAGGAATGTGAACTCCAAAGGCTCTGTGATACCTGTTATCATTGAAGTAAGAGCCGCTGACAGAAGCAAGCTTCCTACTCTCTTTTTCTTTTCAGGACGAGCAGTTTTGTACATTGCAAATGCTGCAGCAGGAAGACCAAATATCATGAACGGGAACTTTCCTGCCATAAATCTTGTTGCCGATACTGAGAAAACTTCTGTTGACTTTGAAGCAAGCTCTGCAAAGAAAATGTTCTGTGCGCCTGCTACCATGTTGCCGTCTATCATCATCGAGCCGCCAAGCTCTGTCTGCCAGAAAGGCATATAGAAAACGTGATGAAGTCCGAATGGGATAAGAGCACGTTCAAGTATTCCATATATCCATGTGCCTGCATAGCCTGAGTTGAGAACGAGCACGCCAAGCTTTGATATACCAAGCTGTACTATAGGCCACAGATAGAACATTATGATACCAACGATAAGGTATGTGACAGTTGAAACGATAGGAACAAATCTTGTTCCGCCGAAGAATGAGAGCACCTGCGGAAGTTCTGTTTTATAGAACTTGTTGTGCAGTGCCGCAACGCCAAGTCCTACAAGGATACCGCCGAAAACGCCCATTTGCAGCGTGGTGATACCAAGCACTGACGTTGTGGAGTTTTCTGCCATTGCCTCAACGCCGCCCTTTGCGGTGATAAGTGCGCTGATAGTGGTGTTCATTACGATATAGGCGATAGCACCCGAAAGGGCTGCGACTTCTTTTTCCTTCTTTGCCATTCCGATAGCAACGCCCATTGCAAACAGAAGCGCAAGGTTATCGAAAACGGCGCTTCCCGTTTTGCTCATTATGTCGAGTATAGTGTAAAGCACACCGCCCTCATAGATGAATTTGCCAAGATGATAGGTTTCGATAGTTGTGGCGTTGGTGAAAGAGCTGCCTATTCCAAGAAGCAGACCCGCCACCGGCAGCAGTGCGATAGGGAGCATGAACGAGCGTCCCACACGCTGCAATACGCCGAAAATTTTATCCTTCATAACAATAATATCCTCCATGATCAATTTATCTCAGCTGAATTATCATTATGGTACCGTTAATGATAATACCGCAGCGAATACATTATATATAAGCTGTGGCAATAATGCCTATCCGCTTATTTTCTTCAGATGAATCGAAAGAGTTATCATTTCATCTTCCGATATAGTTTTAGCATAATTCTTCAAAATATGATCCTGCATATGCTTTGCACATTTATACTGCTTTTTGAATTTCTTTTTTATGATATCAGCGAACTCCTCGTCCCTGCTGAGAACATTAGGAAGCTCCTGAGATTTGAAGAGTCTTTTCGCAAGATATTTTAAATGCACAAGAAATCTTTCATATGCCACTGACGTTTTATTTATCTTTCCTGACAGACAAGCGTCCGCTATCTCAGCACAGCCGTTCACCATTTTAGTAATATCCTGTATCTGTCCCATTTTTGTGCCGAGCCTTGCGTTTATGATGTGCATTGCGATAAAGCCCGCTTCATCACCCCTCAGCTCAACGCCCAAACGCTGATATATCTCCGCCACGCAATATCTTCCAAGAGCCAGTTCCTTCGGGAAGCAGTCGCTTATGGCGTCCATAAGCGGGTTTTCAAATTCAAGTCCCTGCTTTTTTCTTTCAATGGCAAATGAGATGTGGTCTGAAAGTGTTATTATGAGCGACTCGTTTAGCCGTCCGTCGATATGTGAAGAAATATAGTCCACAAGATCTGCCGTAAGCTTTATATGCTCATATGGTATCTCGGTCAGGCACTCGATAAGCCTTTTTCTAAGCTCTGAGTCTGTGACAAGATACATTTTCTGTATTTTATCCTTGTCAGGCTCATCACCATATTTTTTCCCAAAGCCTATCCCCTTGCCTGAGATTATCTGCTCTTTTCCTTTATCGTCTATAACGCTTACGGTGTTATTATTTATCACCTTGATTATTTTCATTAAAAATCCCCCTATAAAATCAAAAAAACCAACCTTAATACGAACCCATACAATATGTCCGTACAAAGTTGGTCATGCCCAGTCTATAAACGAAAGGTAACACTCCAATAAAAGATGTTATGTATCAATTTCACTATAATTATATTAACACACCCATATTTATTTGTCAACAGCATACATAAAATTTGTTTTTCAAATCTGTTTTTTTAACAAATAAACTCATTTTGTTTTGTATAAAACCTACAATTATCAGCTTGAAAAGCACAAAAAGCCGTGGAAACACTGCTGTTCCCACGGCTTTCGGTATGTTAAGAGAGTATCTGTATAGCTTTATTACTTTGTCATAAGCTCGCAAACAAGGTTTGCAAACTCAACAGGGTTGTCGATAGACATACCCTCAATAAGCAAAGCCTGATCGTAAAGAAGCTTTGCATAGTCTTTCAGCTTGTCCTTATCGTTAGCATAGAGGTCTTTCAGCTTCTCAAAGATAGGGTGGTTTGGATTTATCTCCAGTGCCTTTTCAGCCTTTACCTTGTTGCCGTCATTCTGAGGCATAGCGTTGAGGACCTTCTCCATTTCGATAGTTATGCTGCCGTCTGATGAAAGGCAAACAGGGTGAGTTTTCAGTTTCTTTGAAAGACGAACTGTCTTTACCTTGTCGGCGATAGCCTCCTGCATGAAAGTGAACATATCCTTGTTCTCTTCGTCAAGCTTTTTAGCCTCTTCCTTTTCTTCCTCTGTGTCAAGGTCGAGATCAGCGTCGCTTATAGACTTGAACGGCTTGCCGTCATAGTTTATCATCACCTTGATAGCGAACTCGTCAACGTCCTGTGTGAAGTAAAGAACTTCATAGCCCTTATCCTTGATCTTTTCAAGCTGAGGGAGCATTTCGATCCTTTCCTTTGTTTCGCCGCAAGCATAGTAGATCTCTTTCTGATCTTCTTTCATTCTTGAAACATACTCTTTGAGTGTAACGTTCTTGCCGTCAAATGAGGACGGGAACATAAGAAGGTCTTTCAGAGTTTCGTTTGCAGCGCCGTATGACTGATAGATACCGAACTTGAACTGAAGTCCGAATACGCTGTAGAACTTCTCGTACTTCTCACGGTCGTTCTTCAGAAGCTTTGCAAGCTCGTTCTTTATGGACTTTTCAAGGTTCTTTGCGATTATCTTGAGCTGTCTGTCCTGCTGTAAAAGCTCACGGGAGATGTTCAGCGAGAGATCCTCAGAGTCAACAACGCCCTTTACAAAGCTGAACCAATCAGGGAGCAGGTCTGCACACTTTTCCATTATCATTACACCGCTTGAATAAAGCTGGAGTCCCTTTTCATAGTCCTTTGAGTAATAATCAAAAGGCGCACGGGCAGGTATATAAAGCAGTGCGTCATATGTTGCAACGCCCTCGTTCTTTGAATGGATATGTGCAACAGGTGGCTCATAGTCACCGAACTTCTCCATATAGAAGTTGTTGTAATCCTCGTCCTTTAGCTCGCTCTTGTTCTTCTTCCAGATAGGGGTCATGCTGTTAAGAGTTTCGATAGCCTTGTGTACCTCAGGCTCTTTGCCCTCCTCATTATAATGAGTATGCTCGACTTCCATTCTGATAGGGAATCTGATGTAGTCAGAATATTTCTTTACAAGTGACTGTATCTGATACTGATCAAGATATGTTGAATACTTCTCGTCATCAGTATCGTCCTTGAGTTTCAGTGTGATAGTTGTACCGACGCCGTCAGGCTTGTCACACTCTTCTATTGTGTAGCCCTCAACACCGTCAGATGTCCACTTATAAGCCTGATCGCTGCCAAAAGCCTTTGTTACAACGGTAACTTCCTTTGCTACCATAAAAGTAGAATAGAAGCCTACACCGAACTGACCGATGATATCAACATCGTCCCCAAGGTCATTGTCTTTCTTGAAAGCGAACGAGCCTGAGTTTGCGATAGTACCAAGGTTGTTTTCAAGATCCTCCTCGGTCATACCGATGCCGTTATCAGAAACTGTAAGCGTTCTGTTTTCCTTGTCGATAGCGATATTGATAGCGAAGTCGCTCTTTTTCATTCCCACAGAAGTGTCTGTCAGGGACTTGAAATACAGCTTATCAATAGCGTCGCTTGCATTTGAGATTATCTCTCTGAGAAAAATCTCCTTATGAGTGTAGATCGAATTGATCATCATATCGAGCAGTCTTTTGGATTCTGCCTTAAATTCTTTTGTCTGCATAAAATCTCGACCTTTCCTTAATAATATTTTACTTTCTTTGAATACTGTTCCATATAATTAGCACTCTATCTATTTGAGTGCTAATTATATTATACAACAAGGTTGATAAAATGCAATAGTTATCACAAAATTTCTCTTATTTATTTACAAATCCATAACATTTCATCACATACCTGACAAAATACCATTTGCAAAAGCACCATGTTATGTGCTATAATATATAGATAAGACCGAACAAGGGAGGAATAATATTTGACTACCAAAAAGTCTGTTTCTCTGCTGACCCCTGAAAAACAGCAGGAAAAGAAACTTCTTACTATAGATTGCGTGAAAATTTCACTTCTGCTCATTTTATACAACCTGCTAAACAGGATATTCGCAGTGTTATTCTTTTACGTTGCATACACTTACCACTCAGGGAAATTCACTCTTAGCTACTCGGCAGTTCTCAGCTATCTGAAAAAGCAGACCGCTTTTATAAGCTCAACTACTTTTTCCATGACGGCAAATTTGTTTATCACGCTTATGAGTGTGCTTGTTTTTGGGATAGTTTTTGCTATACTTTTCCGAAAACGAGAATCAAGCTTCATAAAGCCGAAAAAAGGCACGGCAGTAAAAGGGTTAAAATGGTTTTCAGCCTGCTTTGTGATAAACATTCTGCTGTCACAGCTCACATCTATCCTCACGGGTATACTTGGTCAAAACGGAGTGACAGTTCCCACAAGCGATTTTTCCATTCATCAGCCCTCTGCCATTGCAGTAATAGTGCAGTTCTCATACGTTGTGATAATAGCCCCTATCGTGGAGGAATTTATCTATCGTGGAGCGATCCTCACGGCTCTAAGCCCATACGGAAGGGGTGCGGCGGTGCTTTTCTCGGCGCTTGCATTCGGACTTATGCACGGAAATATCCCTCAGGCGGCTTCGGCATTCGGCACAGGACTTGTTTACGCTATTATCGCCGCAAAGTGCGGCTCGATACTGCCAACAGTTATAATACACTGTCTAAACAATCTGCTTGCAAACTTCTCGTCCATATCTGATGCGATAGGGCTTGAACACTATGAAACTTTCATGAGCGTTGCTGAGATAGTCATAGGTCTGGTAGGCTTTATGGTGCTTTTCACAAGTCTTAAAAAGCTTATCATTGATGACAGCGAAAACGTGCTTACACCGAAAGAATGTCGCAGATACGTCTTTACAAACCCTGCCACTATAGTATATATGCTCTGCCTTATCATACCGATAGTAAAGAGTCTTGTCCAGGCAAACAGCTAAAAATCACAAACAAAAACGGGTGACTGCCAATAACAAATTGACAGCCACCCGATATTTTTTTATCCAAAAAGCCTATTAATAAGCCTTGCCCCAAAGCACCATATGCTTCGCAGGCTTTCCACAGCATACGCAGGTATCTGCTATCTCTTCCTGCTCGAACGGGATACATCTTGAACCTACTCCTGTGAGTTCCTTTACCTTATCCTCGCAAGCTTCATCGCCGCACCACATTGCCTTAACAAAGCCGTCGCCCTTTTCCTCAAGAGCCTTCGTTATCTCATCAAGTGTCTTGCAAACATAGGTACGTCTTTCTCTGTTTTCAAGTGCCTTCGCATAAAGACCATCATGAACAGCCTGAAGTCTTTCATTTACAGTTTCAACAAGCTCACCAAGCTTGCAGAATACCTTTTCTCTGTTGTGTCTTGTAACAAGCACACACTGATCGTTCTCAATATCCTTTGGACCAATTTCAAGTCTTACAGGAACGCCCTTCATCTCATACTGTGCAAACTTCCAGCCAGGTGACTGCTCTGAATCGTCGAGCTTAACTCTTATGCCTGCATTTTTAAGCGTGTTGTAAAGCTCGTTAGCCTTGTCAAGAACGCCCTCTTTGTGCTGTGCTATAGGTACGATAACTACCTGAACAGGTGCAACAGCAGGTGGCAGAACAAGTCCGTTATCGTCGCCGTGTGTCATTATAACTGCACCGATAAGCCTTGTCGTAACGCCCCATGATGTCTGGAATGGGTGTGCAAGCTTATTATCTCTTCCGGTATAAGTAATATCGAAAGCCTTTGCAAAGCCATCGCCAAAGTAATGCGAAGTGCCTGCCTGCAAAGCCTTGCCGTCGTGCATAAGAGCCTCGATAGCGTATGTTGCTTCTGCACCTGCGAACTTGTCGCTCTCTGTCTTTCTGCCCTTTACGACCGGCATAGCAAGCTGCTGCTCGCAGAAATCAGCGTATACGTTGAGCATTCTCTCTGTCTCCTCGATAGCCTCCTCAGGTGTCTCGTGGATAGTATGACCCTCCTGCCACAGGAACTCTCTTGAACGAAGAAATGGTCTTGTTGTTTTTTCCCAACGTACAACAGATACCCACTGATTGTAAAGCTTAGGAAGATCTCTGTAGGAATGGACTATATTAGCATAATGCTCGCAGAAAAGCGTTTCAGACGTTGGTCTTACGCAAAGTCTGTCTTCAAGCTTTTCACTTCCGCCGTATGTTACCCAAGCTACCTCAGGTGCAAAGCCCTCAACGTGGTCTTTCTCCTTCTGAAGCAGGCTCTCAGGGATAAACATAGGCATACAAACATTTTCATGACCAAGCTCCTTGAACTTTGTGTCAAGTATATGTTGGATATTCTCCCATATTGCGTAGCCGTAAGGTCTTATTACCATACAGCCTTTTACGCTTGTGTATGAAACAAGCTCAGCCTTCATACATATATCAGTATACCACTTTGCGAAATCCTCGTCCATGGAGGTTATCGCGTCAACCATTTTCTTATCCTTAGCCATTTATAAAACCTCTTTCTTATATCATTCAGGCATTGTCATTATTCTTGTTGCCGTCGTCTTTTTTAACAGCTTCACTGCTGACATTCTTCTTTTTCTTTTTAAAATTAAGAGCATAGATATCCTCGTTATATATCTTGTAGTTGGGATCCCAGCCGTCAATGTGGGACTTATCAAATATGCCCTGTACCTTATAGTTCTCAGGATCATTCCCTGTATTCTCACCGTCCACCCTTTCGGGATCGTCCTTTTCGGCAAGCTCAGGGTGACGTTTTTCAATAAATCGTGCTATTTTTGGAGTGATAAGGCAGGCAATGACGATAAAGGTCATTATTACGACACAGCCTGCTGCCAGCTTCAACAGCAATAGCAGTAATTCTTTATTCAGACAAGTCACCTCTTTTCGCAAATATAAAATCATTATAGCACAATTATTATCCAAATTCAAGAGGTGAAATATGAATTTACCGCCATTTCTGACCTTTAGCACGAAAAAAGGCGGAACAAAGTCCGCCTTAAAGCATTTTCTTTCGTTTGAAAAAGATTATACACACTATCACTACTATTATACTAAGGGCTATAACACCCGGATACCCCTCTTTGAGTTCGGGCATATTCTGAAAGTTCATGCCATACCAGCCCGTGATAAGGGTCAGAGGGAAAAATATAGTGGATATGACCGTAAGAAACTCCATATTCTTGTTCTGCTGAGCATTGACATGGGACTGATAAGCGTCTCGCACCTGCGTTGCATATTCAAGAAGATGTACGGTTCTGCCCATGAGCCTGTCGGCACGGTCTGAGATAGTGCCGAAATATTTTTTCTGCTTTTTCTCAAAGAAGCCGTTCTCGTCCTCTTCAAGCTCTCTGCCCAGATCCATTATTTCATCATAGTAGCTTCTCAAAATAAGAAGCTCTTTTCTGATAGGCGTTATGGTTTCAAGAAAATCGTCCGTCTTGCCATCGTTTACGTTTTCCTCAAGCTCCATAAGCTTTTGCTCATGTTCCGCAAGAAGCTCGGTGTCACGGAGCATAAATTCACTGAAAAAATTGTAGATAAAATGCTCCCTGCTCTCTCCCTGATTATGCCTGCTTCTCTGTATGCGTTGGACTAACCTGAGTGAAAACTCCTCATCGTCTATTATCACCATATTTTTGTTGTCGATAAAAAACTGTATCCTGTGTCGGCTTCCCCTTATGTCAAGAAGCTTGGGGATAGAAAGCGTGCCTGCCAGACAGAAAGGCTGTGATTCTATCTTACAGAACACAACGTCACGCAGGGATATCACGCCCTCGTAGGTTATGTTCGCCGTTCTGAGGGTTTCCTCTGCGTGAGCAGAGTCGGTAATAAACACAGCCGAGCAAGTTTGTTCGCTTAGCTGTACCGGTGTTATTTCTTCAAGTGAACCCTTCAGGGCAAATATTGTCATTTATCCTCGACCTCCGCCTTTGAAGCTCTTTCATAGGCAAGGTCATAGAAAAGTTCCTGAGAATTGAGTGGCTCCTTGCCGTCTGAAACAAGGGTATATTCCCCGTCAGAATCAAGCTCTCTTGCCTGACAATTATCTGCAAGCATTTTGTCGAACATCATGCTTATCTGAGCCTTGATATCCTCGTCAAGAATAGGTGCAGCGACCTCAACACGTCTGAGGGTGTTTCTTGTCATAAAGTCTGCGGAAGCAATATATATCTTTCTTTCCTCGCCCTTGCCAAACATATAGATACGGGAATGCTCAAGAAAACGTCCTACAATGCTTATTATCCTGATGTTGTCGGTTTCGCCCTCAACGCCTGGGATAAGACAGCATATGCCTCTTACCACAAGGTCTATCTTAACGCCTGCTCTTGAAGCTTCGATAAATCTGTCGATTATCTTCTTATCAGTGAGAGAATTTATCTTCACGCCAATATAGCCCTCTCCACCTGACTGTGCTATGGCTATCTGCTCGTCTATCATATCGAGCACCTTGTTTTGCAGACAATTCGGTGCAACAAGAAGCTTGTCAACGCTCTTTACAGTATCGTCAGAAGCAAGAGCATTGAACACGTCTATAGCGTCCTTTGCGATGTCCTTATTGCAGGTCATAACAGACAGGTCGGTATAAAGTCTTGAAGTTTTCTCGTTGTAGTTTCCAGTGCCTATCTGAGTATAATACTCGGTCTTTGTGCCTGAACGCTTTGTGATAAGGCAAAGCTTTGAATGTACCTTATAGCCCTCCAGACCATAGATAACAGTACAGCCAGCCTTTTCAAGTCGGCGTGACCACTCGATATTATTTTCCTCATCAAATCTCGCCTTAAGCTCCACCAATACAAGAACGTCCTTGCCGTTCTCTGCGGCTTCACAAAGGGCTTCGACCACCTCACTGTGCTTTGCCACACGATACAATGTCATTTTTATAGACACAACATTTTTATCGTCAGCCGCCTCACGGAGCATATTGATAAAAGGCTTTATGCTATCAAAAGGATAAGAAAGCAGTCTGTCTTTCTTTTTTATCTGCGGCAGGATCGGCTTGTTATCGTCAAAGGCAGTAAACCTCTGCGGAACTCTCTTTTTATAGAAAAGCTCGGTTTTCTGTCTGAGTATATCCTGTATCTGGAACAGGAATGACAGATCAAGAGGAGTGCTGTTTCTGAAAACAGATTTTTTATTCACTTCAAGCTGTTTGCAGAGCAGGTCAACGATATTGTTATCAAGCTGCCTTGAAAGCTCCAGTCTGACAGGTGCAAGACGTTTTCTTTTCTTTATAAGGTCAGCCATGAACTCACGGTAATCAAGATCTTCGTCGTAAAGTGCGTCAGCGTCGATGTCAGCATTCCTTGTAACTCTTATAAGTGACTTTGACTTGACGGTGTAGCCCTTGAAAATTTTAGGTACATAGTGGAGGATAAGCTCTTCAGAAAGCATATACTTGCCTGTTGAACCGACCTTTATAAGGCGTGGGAAGACCTCGCTTCCGCAGGAGATAACGCCCAGCTTCTCCTTGGAATTTTTGCTTTCAAGGACAACTGCGGCATAGATATCCTTATTTTTCAAAAACGGGAAAGGCTGTCTTTTGCCCACCACCATAGGTGAAAGCAGCGGTGCTATCTGATTAATAAAATACTGTTCCAACTGAGAATTTTCCTCCGCTGTAAGCTTGGAAAAATCAACAAGAGCAACGCCCTGCCCGGCTATTTTCTTCATAAGGTCAGCGTAGATCTTATTTTTACGCTCGTTAAGCTCGCCCACTCTAGCGATAACGGCTTTGAGCTGTTCCTTAGCGGTCATATTTGTTTTATTTTCCCTGCTGTCTGGATCGACCTCCATCTGGTCAGTAAGCGAGCCTACACGAACCATGAAGAACTCGTCCAGATTGCTCTGATAGATAGAAGCAAAAGAAAGTCTTTCACAGAGTGGCACACACTCACGCTCAGCCTCCTCAAGGACTCTTTCATTAAATTTCAGCCATGACAGCTCTCTATTCATAAACACATTTTTCATTGTGCCATACTCCTTTTATTATGATATCAAAACACCTATACTTATTTAATATATTATATCACAAAACGGCAAATTGTTAAAGAGTTTTAAGCAAAATTCATGTAAAATATTCTTCTTTTATGCAGTATTGACCACATCGGCACAATCAAATTATGCAAAATGATAGATTTTCGTAAATTTGCAGGCAAAAATACTGTACAAAAAAGCAAAAATCAAAAATATCAATATTTTTTATGCAAAAAAGGTTGACAACGGGGCACAAATAGTGTATAATAATCAAGTCGCTATGAGAAACGCATATGGCGGTATAGCTCAGTTGGCTAGAGCACTTGGTTCATACCCAGGGTGTCACCGGTTCAAATCCAGTTACCGCTACCACATTTCTCATAGCGAAAAATCGGCCCGTTGGTCAAGAGGTTAAGACGCCGCCCTTTCACGGCGGAATCATGGGTTCAATTCCCGTACGGGTCACCATACTTGTGCAATGAAATAGATGCACACCTCGAAAAGCTCGTATTTACGAGCTTTTTTTGCGTTTTGAGGGCAAAAATTTCAGTTGTAAAACCGTAGATGCTTTTCAGCTGAAAAGAGGTTTGAACCCTCAACAATTAAACATCGTCAAACAAATCGGCAAACTTGAGCATATTTTGCTCTAAGCCTGCCGATTTGTATATAAAAAAACTTTCACAAAGTTTTCAATACAAATTTATTGGATCTGCCGATTTTGTTGGTATCTCTCAAAACAGAGAAACCAATAGGATCGGCTTTTTTCATTTCTAAGGAAAGGCGTGATACCCATGTGGCAGATATACTATTAAAAAGAAAACTCAAAATGAAAGAAGGAATGTCCATGAATGAAAAACTTATAATCAACACAAATCTACTCCGAAAGGAATCGGAGTTCAGAACAAAATCTTGCGTGGTGGAGAAAGCGGTAGCGGTTTCTCATGACGAATTTGATAATCTGAAAAGCCATCCACTGCGTGACAACGATCTGATTACAGAGCATTCGGAAATGATGTTCTGCGACAGCAATGATAATTATCATTGTCTGCTGATCTATGATAAGGAACAGGGCGATGGTCTGCTGATCGAATCTGAGGGGTCATCTTACGCTCGGTATGCCCAGTATGTACCGAATGCAAAACTGCTGTATGAAAATCATATGCAGACGCATTTGCAGGAATTAAAGTTCTGCTGTCCCCTTGAAATCAACAGAGAGCCGGAATGTTGGAATGATGAGTATGAGGAAATCTCGTCCTATGAGGCTTCTGTTTATGAATCGGAGATAAACCGATTTATTGAAGATTTTACAATGCCCGAGGAGAAAGAACGGGGGCTCATGAACTGGTATGACAAGGGCAATTCAGTCGACGAAAAGGTACGCTCGGCATTTATGTCGGTCGAGGGGCGTGACGGAGAGCTTGTCGGAGTTATCACGGCTAAGATTTACGGTCAGCTTACGGAGGAAGAACTTGAAGAATTCCGCTTGTACTGCGAGGGACAACTTTCAGACGGCGTTGGGGAGTCTCTTGAACAGCGGCCTATAAAAACTCCCGACGGCGATATTTATGTCAGCTTCTGGAATTCAGATGAAAGCTGGAGCTTGCAGACGGAGGATGAAATGAACGAAGGTCAATCTGAGGATATGACCGAAGAACCCGATATGGGGATGACAATGTGAGGTACGCATGATATAATCCTGTATAATAAAACTTGACACATACAAAACAATCAAAGTATAATAAAAACAAAGGAGTGTGTCATCAATGGGAACAGGAAAACAATATGATGAAGAGTTTAAAAAGCAGGCAATAAAGCTCGCAAAGGAGGTTGGCACCAAGGCAGCAGCAGATGAGCTGTGCATCCCCAAAGGGACGCTTGGGACGTGGGTGCAAAAGGCACGGATCGGAGAAATAGACACAGGTGCAGGCTCACGTACACCGGGAGAGTCACTTACTATAGCACAGCAGCTTCAGGCAGCAAACAAACGGATCAAAGAGCTTGAAAAGAAAAACCGTGAGCTTGAAGAGCTTAATGAATTTCTGGAGGAAGCATCTGCTTTTTTCGCCGCGAACCGTCGGAAGTCAGGAAAGAAGAACGGTTAAAGTTCATTTCCAAAAAGACTGATGACGGTAGGATCACAGGAAGGATCAGTTTTTACTGCAAGGCTTTGGAGGTCACAAGACAAGCATTTTACGATCATCTCAGCCATAA
>NZ_JAHLPI010000018.1:0-36766 GCF_018917825.1 Ruminococcus sp. MSJ-25 | reverse complement strand
TCTTGGACGGCCTGTCCTGCGGTCCTCAGTCGTCAGGTATTTACTCAGGTCAATATGATTCATCACTTCACAAAATGTATATACCGGGTCAGTTGTTTCAATTATTTTTTCAATTTCTACTGGAAATTTTAATTGATATGGTGTATAATATTCTTGTGGTTGGTTATTCATGATACTTTAATTATACCACAAAAAAAGACTGCTGTCTTGCTTTTTGGCAAGATTGCAGCCTTTTTTTCTTGGGGACTTTTTTTACAGCCCCGTTTTTCTTTGGGCGGAATAGCCCCTTTTATGCTGTTTCTTCTGCGAAGTTTCCTGTGTAGAGCTGATAATACTTGCCCTTTTTGGCAATAAGCTCGTCATGTGTGCCACGCTCTATTATCCTGCCCTGCTCAAGTACCATTATGCAGTCTGAGTTTCTGACAGTTGAAAGTCTGTGGGCGATAACGAATGTTGTTCTGCCCTGCATGAGAGCGTCCATACCAGCCTGAACAAGGCTCTCTGTTCTTGTGTCGATAGAGGAGGTAGCCTCGTCAAGGATAAGAACAGGAGGATCGCCGACTGCCGCTCTTGCAATGGCTATGAGCTGACGCTGACCCTGTGAAAGGTTCGAGCCGTCGCCTGTGAGAACAGTGTTGTAGCCGTCAGGAAGTCTTTCTATAAAGCCGTTTGCGTTTGCAAGCCTTGCGGCTGCCATACATTCCTCGTCGGTGGCGTCAAGGTTGCCGTAGCGGATGTTTTCCATTACTGTGCCTGTGAAAAGGTGTGTGTCCTGCAAAACTATGCCGAGAGTTTTTCTCAGAGCAGGCTTCTTTATCTTTGTGATGTTTATTCCGTCATAGCGTATCTTGCCGTCCTGAATGTCATAAAAGCGGTTTATAAGGTTTGTGATAGTTGTCTTTCCTGCGCCTGTTGAGCCTACGAAAGCTATCTTCTGACCCGGCTTTGCAAAAAGCTTTACGTCATGAAGAACTATCTTGCTGTCGTCATATCCGAAGTCAACACCGTCAAATACGACCTCGCCCTCCATTTTCTTGTAGTCAACAGTGCCGTCAGCCTGATGACGATGCTTCCAAGCCCATATGCCTGTGCGTTCTTTGCATTCTTCAAGCTCACCGTTCAGGTTATATTTTGCATTAACGAACTCAACATAGCCCTCGTCTGTTTCAGGCTTCTGGTCGAGGAGGTCAAACACTCTGCCTGCGCCTGCGGTAGCCTGAACAACGAATGCCATTTGCTGGCTTATCTGTGTGATAGGCTGTGTGAAGTTCTTGTTAAGGGATACAAATGTTACGATAGTGCCGAGGGTAAGACCTGCATAGCCGTTTATGGCAAGGATAGCTCCCACAATGGCACAAAGCACATAGCTGAGGTTTCCGATATTTGCGTTTATCGGCATCATGATGTTAGCATATTTGTTAGCTTCGTTTGCACTGACTCTCAGCTTGTCATTTATCTTTACAAAGTCTTCTATTGCCTTATCCTCGTGACAGAACACTTTTACTACTTTCTGTCCGTCAAGCATTTCTTCGATAAAGCCGTCAACTGCGCCAAGGTCATGCTGCTGAGCCGCAAAGTGCGCTCCTGACTTTGAAGCGAGATCGTTGGTCACCTTTACCATTACAAATGCCATTGCGATAGAGAGTATGGTAAGAGGAATGTTGAGGATTATCATGGAAACGAGGGTAGATATAAGTGTTGCAAGAGAGTTTATAAGCTGAGGTATGCTCTGGCTGATAAACTGTCTGAGGGTATCAACGTCATTTGTGTATACTGACATGATGTCGCCATGCGGGTGTGTGTCAAAATACTTGATAGGAAGTGTTTCCATGTTGAGAAACAGATCATCTCTTATGTTTCTCAGCGTACCCTGACCGATGTTTACCATTATCCTGTTGTATGCGTATGAAGCCGCAATGCCCACAACGTATACTACTGCAAGACCGCCGAGAGCCTTTGCAAGAGGTGAAAAATCATGGCTGGAGGTCTTTAGCATCTGTGTGATGTAGTCATCAACAAGTGACTGCATGAACATCATTCCCGCAAGTGTGGTGACAGCCTGAATAAGTATGCACGCCACAACTATTATAAATGAGAATTTATAGTTTTTGAGCATATATTTCATTACTCTGCCGAGGACTTTCATCTGGTCGCCTGACATTTTAGGCTTGCCGCCCATTTCTTTATTCATTGGCTTAGGCATTTAAGCTTCCTCCTTTCCTGCTGACTGAACGTCGAAATCTCCGCCGCCCTTTACCTGAGATTCATATATCTCACGGTATATCTCGTTTGTTTCAACAAGCTTTTCGTGTGTGTCAAAGCCGTTCACTTTTCCACCGTCAAGAACTATTATCCTGTCGGCGTCCTGAACGCTTGAAATCCTCTGTGCGATAATGAATTTTGTTGTGCCTGGGATAGACTTTGCGAATGCCGCTCTTATCTTTGCGTCTGTTGCAGTGTCTACTGCGCTTGTGGAGTCGTCAAGGATAAGAACCTTTGGCTTTTTCAGAAGCGCTCTTGCGATACAAAGTCGCTGCTTCTGTCCGCCTGATACGTTTGTACCGCCCTGCTCGATATAAGTTTCATACTTGTCAGGGAAGCGTTCAATGAATTCGTCAGCGCAGGCAGCTTCACAGGCTTCGATACACTCGGCGTCTGTGGCGTTTTCGTTGCCCCAGCGTAGATTGTCAAGGATAGTGCCTGAGAAAAGCACATTTTTCTGCAATACTACAGAAACCTGATCTCTCAGATATTCCATATCGTAATCTCTTACGTCCTTGCCGCCAACGCATACAGAACCTTCGTCAACGTCATAAAGACGGCTGATAAGATTTACAAGGCTGGTCTTTCCGCAGCCTGTTGAGCCTATGATGCCGATAGTTTCGCCAGACTTGATGTGCAGGTCGATATTGTTAAGCACCATTTTTCCGCTTCCATGCTTGTATGAGAAGCTTACATTGTTGAAGTCAACAGAGCCGTCTTTCATATCCTTTGCTGGGTTCTCACCGTTGTGAAGATCAGGTGTTTCCTTGAGTATCTCTGAGATACGTCTGATACTTGCTGTACTCATTGATATCATAACGAATATCATAGAGAGCATCATAAGTGACATCATGGCGGAGATAACATATGTAAAAACTGATGAAAGCTCGCCTGTTTTCATAGTGCCTGCAACAACATTCTTTGCGCCAAGCCAGCTTATGAGCATTACGCAGGAGTAGATAACGAACATCATAACAGGGTTATTCAGTGCGATAAGGCTCTCGGCCTTTACGAACATCTTATAGAGATTGCCTGAGGCTTTCTTGAATTTCTTCTGCTCGAAGTCCTCTCTTACATATGCCTTTACAACTCTGATAGCCGATACGTTTTCCTGTATGCTTGCGTTAAGGTCGTCATACTTTTTGAAAGCTTCTGTGAAAACTTTCATCGTCTTTTTAACGATGATCCCGAGAACTATGCCAAGAAGAATGATAGCTGCAAGGAATATAGTGCTCATTGAGCCGCTTACTGCAAAGCACATTGCCATTGAGCAGATGAGCATCAGCGGCGCTCTAACTGCGATACGGATTATCATTTGGTATGCGTTCTGAACGTTTGTAACGTCAGTTGTCATTCTTGTTACAAGACCTGCGGTGCTGAACTTGTCGATGTTTGAGAACGAATAGGTCTGCACCTTGCGGTAGATAGCTTCACGAAGATTGCAGGCAAAGCCTGATGAAGCCGAAGCCGCATATTTTCCTGCAAGAAAGCCCGAAAGCAGGCTGACCATTGCCGCCACTACCATTACGCCACCGAAAATATAAACGTTTGTCATGTTGCCCTTTTCAATGCCGTCGTCGATTATCTTCGCCATTATAAAAGGCAGAAGCATTTCCATAAAGACCTCAAGTGCGGTAAAGACAGGGGTCAGAATGGAGTCCTTCTTGTACTGTTTGATCTGTGCTAGTATTTCTTTCAAGCCAGATCCCTCCTCTCACTTATTTTTATATTGTATTGTCTATCATTTTTTTCTGGAGCCGTTCCATTTCGTCAAGCTCCTGATCTGTAAAATTACGGAAAGCCATTGTTTCTATCTTTTTAAGACAGTCGCAAATGTCCTGCTGGAGGGTATAGGCTTTCTCGGTTGCTATTATCTTCTTGTGACGCTCGTCATCATCACTGCCCTCATAGGAGAGATATCCTCCTGCACGGAGCTTTTTTATAAGTCCTGATACCGTCGCACGGGAAATATTCAGATCGTGGTGTATCGCCGTTGAGAAAACAGGCTCGCCATTATGTTCCATTATGTACATAAGCACATGGCTCTGAGCGGCGGTTATACCCTTGCCTGCGAGCATGGTGTTTATCTCGCATTCTATTTTCAGATGAATGTATTTGGAATACCGCAGAATGTTCTTTTTTCTGTTATCCGCCAAATTGTTCGCCTCCTTACATTTTTGTACCTAACATTTTGCTTTAATTAATAATATCACACTTTTACTTGAAAGTGAAATACAAATATGTTATAATGAATAAAAGAATTTTATAGATTACTATCAAATTTAATTTTTATTAAGAATTGTTTACTAAACGAAACAATTTGTGGAAATGAGCAAACATAAAGGGGCGGTTTTTGTGAATACTGTACAATTGGAGTGCTTTTTGGCTGTGGCGCAGTATCTTAACTTTTCCAAGGCGGCGGAATCTGTGAGCATCACTCAGCCTGCGGTGAGCCACCAGATAGGTTCTTTGGAGGACGAGCTAGGGGTAAAGCTTTTCGTACGAACGAGCAAGAGCGTTTCGCTCACAAGAGAGGGTATAATGTTTATTTCAGACGCAGAGCAGATACTTAAAATAGCAGGCTCAGCAAAATTCAGGCTGTCAGAAAAGCCTGAGGACGAACCTGTAAGGATAAGCATAGGCTGTCACAATCAGGCGGAGCTGAACGTTTTGACTCCTGCCCTAAGAGAAATGTCTAGGCTTTATGATGACCTTTTGCCGTCAATACATATTCTGCCCTTCAAGTCTATAGACAATCAGCTTAAAGATCAGAAAATACAGCTTTTGTTGTCTTTTAAAAGCACGCAGAAACAGCCTTTTGATTACACTGAGCTTTGCCGCTGTCCGCTCATGTGCCTTTGCACAAAGGATCACCCACTTGCGGCGGCTGAAAGCCTTGACATAGAGGACTTTTCAGGAAGACCGCTTTTCATAGAGCGGCACACCTGTCCTGAAGAGGTTTTCTCATTTCAGCACAAACTTCTTGCACAGGGAAATGTGGAAAAGATAACATTCTGCGGCGATTATGAAAGTGCTATCACAATGGCGGAGGCAGGGATAGGCTTTTTTGTCTACCCTATGATAGGGGAAACCTACAGAGGTCCGCTTAAATGTATCCCTATAAATGGCGTGAGGGAAGTGTCCTTCGGGGTGTATTATCTCAAGTCACAGCTTGAAAAGCAGGCAAAGGATATGATAAGGATATTGAAGAAAATATATGCAAAATAAAAGCACTGCATCGTGGAGATACAGTGCTGTGAGTGTTGCAAAGAAAATAATTAGTGGGCGACCTCAGGTCGCCCCTACACAAAATCGCATATCAATAAGTGGTAGGGGCGAACAGCGTTCGCCCGCAGTATTACATATCAAACAATGGGTACATAATTTCATTTTTATGACGCTTTCTGCAAGTATTCTTCAAGGCAGAGGCCATTTTCATACATTTCCTTTGCCGCCTTTTCGCCAACATATCTGTAGTGCCATTCTTCCGGGATAATGCCGGTAATATCCTGCTTTTCGGCTGTGTAACGCTCTATAAAGCCATATTTGTAGCTGTTTTTGGCGAGCCAATCCCATACTTCCTGATTTGTAACTCTGCTGTCACCGCTTGCGATATCGACGCACAGACCAAGCTCGTGTTCGCTTGTGCCGGGCATCGCCACCCATTCTTCCGCATAGGCTTTCGCCTTTTTGTCGCTGTAGCCTATTTTCTGATAGTGTTCATATTTGCTCTCAAGTATGTCCTGCTGATCCTCTGCGGTGCGGAACGATGATGTGATAGTGGGATATATCCCCTGCGAGCGTGCGTCATCAAACATTTTCTGAAGCTGTGGGTAAATGCGGCAGTCCACTGCCTGACCATTGTCAAGGGCGGTGAGTATCACTGAGCAATTCTCGCATATAGGCGTGTCATTGTTCACCAATGTGAGCTGCCAGTCCTGCCGGGCATTATACTCTGCAAGCTGAGATGAGGTCACGCTGTCGTCATAGGTGTATTCCACTGATGCAGGTGTGGTTTGCTTCTTGGGCTTCATATCAGGAATGTAATATCTGTATATAAGCAATGCCACGACCAAAATAATGATTGCAGTGGCGATTACGATATGTTTTTTGTTTTTCTTTGTCATAATGACCGCTCCTTTGCTTTTGCTGTATAAATGATACCATACTAAAGAAGCTTTCGCACGAGTATTAGCTTAACTGTTTCATAAGATTTTCTTAATGTGTTGGACTAGCGTTAAGCTATTGTCGGTGATAACAAATTTTGCATGACGATTTGTGCATATCGACGATTTTATAGAAAAGGTCTTGACTTGGAGCTAACTCCAGGTGGTAAAATATAATTGAAAGATCAATAGGCAATATCACATAAACCCCATGAGGTGTTGTTAAAAGGAGAAAGCTATGACTATTTCTGAAGTTAGTGAGAAATACGGGCTTACACCCGATACACTGAGATACTATGAGCGTATAGGACTTATTCCGCCTGTGCCGAGAACGAAAAGCGGTCTTAGGGACTATGATGAAAGTTCATGCAATTGGATAGAGTTCATAAAGTGCATGAGAGGCGCAGGTCTGCAAATAGAAGCCCTTATCGAGTATGTTGCTTTGTATCAGCAGGGCGACAGCACTATCGAGGCAAGAAAAAATCTGCTTATCGAGCAGAGAAAAGATCTCCTTGAAAAGCAGACTGAGATAGCTGCGACTATCGACAGACTCAACTATAAGATAGACAATTACGAAAAGATATGCGCTAAGGTCATAAAGTGACGGATAAGGTCTTGATACAAAGGACGGCAGTAAAATGCCGCCCTTTTTGTTTTGTTAAACACTTATGTATGACTCAGAAAAGAGTTTTCTATTGACTGTATTTAAAAAGTATGTTATACTTAGCTTGGTTAATACAGAAAGATTACAGGAAGGTGAATTAAAATGACAAAAGCAGATATAGACATTTTTATCGAGGAAATGGAAGCTATTAACGATAAATGGACTCCAGAACAAGTTGAGCGTGTGTATGGAAGTATGTCGCTGGAGGATGCATTATCTGATAGGAAAGCATCGTTGAAAATTTTCTTTGATATAGTTGGTAAGGTTGTTAACAATAGTCAAGAATAACATCATGTTGCAATTATAGTAAGTAAGGAGGTAACAGTTATGTCAAAATTAAGCGTTTGGAAAAAGGCGTTAAGAAATGCAATAGATTATCCTTGGGAGAGCGATATTGACTCGGATCATCCTGATTGCCCACGGTGTGGATGTTCAATGAATTTTTATGGTCACAATGATTTAGGAGATTTTGAATATGGTGAGGGGTATTGGGAATGTACTAGTTGTGGATATAAGATTACAGAAAATGATGTATGATATTATAAAGTACGTCAGGCGCTTTTGTAAATATGGTCACTGTTGATGTTGATGAATATGCGAAAAAGCATTTTGAAAAGTCTGTAAAGAAAACGCTTACTATTCCCTCTTGGCTAAATGGTCTGGCTGTTGCGAACGGAGTAAATTTCTCACAAGTTCTTCAGCCAGCACTTAAAGATAAGCTCAACGTAAATTAAAAGGTTTCCCCTAGTGTGTTATGGCGATACACTAGGGGATTCTTTTCATAAAACTTGCTTCCCTCTTGCGTTGACAAACAGCGGTTTTAATGGTATAATGGAATAGCTTACAGATTTGTGGGGATAATTTTGACAGAATGAAAAAAGGACGGTGCGCTATGGTAGTGAAAAATGTGGAGTTGCCTGAATACAGCGTGCTTATGTCTGTTTATGCAGGAGAGAAGCCTGAACATCTCAGGGCAAGTATCGAGAGTATGCTGTCACAGACCTATGTGACGAACGATTTTGTGCTTGTGTGCGATGGAAAGCTCACAAAAGAGCTTGACGAGGTCGTAGACTACTATGAGGAGAATTACGAGTGCTTTCACCCCATAAGGCTCAAGGAGAATGTTGGTACAGGAAGATGCGCTAACAGAGGTATAGACGCCTGCAAAAATGAGTATATAGTCAAAATGGACTCTGACGATATAGCTAAGCCTGACCGCTGTGAAAGGTCGCTTTATGCTTTGGCGAAGCACCCTGAGATAGATATGCTTGGGGCTTATATAGACGAGTTCGACAGTCAGACGGGCGAAGTCATAGCCACAAAGAAAACGCCGCTGACCAATAAAGAGATACACAAATATGCAAGGCGGAGAAATCCGTTCAATAATCAGACCCTTGTTTATAAGAAATCCCGTGCTTTGAGCGTGGGAGGTTACAGCAATATAAAACGCTGTGAGGACTATGAGTTCGTGGTGAAAATGCTTGCGGACGGCGCAAGGGGAATAAATCTTGACAAAACGCTTGTGATGTACAGAGTTACGGCGAACAATTATGAGAGAAGAAGAAACTGGGCGAACACAAAGTCCTTTGTGAATGTCAGGTGGAAGATATTCCGTATGGGATATTCAAACCTGTGGGACTTTATTGTTCCATGCACTTTTCAGTTTTTCATTTTCATAATGCCGAAATCGCTGACAGGCAAGATATATAAGAGGTTTCTTAGGGGATAATGGAGAGCCGCAAACGTATAATAAGACAGCACATAAAATCAGCACTGCAAAAAACGCTTTTGCCACTGTGCTACAAGCTGTCAAAGAAAAAGGATATAGACAAAAAGCTCGTTATCCTTGCAGACCTTAACAGCGTTTCTACTCCTGAGAGCATGGAGCTTATAAAAGCGGAGCTTCAAAGCCGTGGCTATAAGGTCAGGGAGATGTACTGCGACCTTTCAAGCTGTGGAATGGTCTCGGGGCTTAAATATATGATGAGCTTTATGAAAACTTACGCAAATGCAAGGGCTGTGTTCATATGCAACTATTTTGTGCCTGTGACTTCCTGCAAAAAGCGTGAGGAAACGACAGTGGTTCAGCTTTGGCATTCCTGCGGAGCATTGAAAAAGTTCGGCTATGACAGCGAGGAGGATATATCTTCCCATTTCAAAGGCTCTGTTACAAGAAATTTTGACCTTATCACTGTGAGCAGTAAAGAGTGCGTAAAGGCTTTTGTGTCTGCGTTCAGGCTGAAAGAAGATATCGTAAAGCCCCTTGGCGTCAGCCGTACGGACGTGTTCTTTGATGAAAGCTACAACGAGCAGTGCAGACGTGAGTTCTTTGAGATATATCCCGACTATAAGGGCAAGAAGATAGTGCTTTATGCGCCGACGTTCAGGGGGAATGCTTTGGATTGTCATTGCGTGGGCGAGGAGTATGCCGCAGAGCTTGAAAAAAAGCTTGGTGAGGCTTGGAAAGTCATTATAAAAATGCACCCCAGACTTCACAGCGGGCTGACTAACTGCGATATTGCTACAAACAGGCTCATGCCTGTGGCAGACGTGCTTGTGACGGACTATTCGTCGCTTGTGTTCGAGTATGCACTGTATAAAAAGCCGTGGGTGATATTTGCCCCTGATATTGAGAGCTACAGCAAGGGCAGGAGTTTTTATCTTGATTATAAAGCAGATATGCCTGCGCCTTTGGTGACGGAGGGAGAGAAGCTTGCACAGGCTGTGATCGACAGTGAAAATAGCTTTGACCGTGAGGGAGTGGAGCGTTTCACGGAAAAATATATGTCCGCCTGCGACGGCAGATCAACGGAAAGAATAATCGACAGCGCTTTGGAAAAAGAGCGTTTTTGACGGAGATGATAAAAATAGAAGGAAAAAAGTTTGATTGGTTCGGGCTTACCCAGATATTGAAGGAGCATAAGGGAAAGCTCAGACAGATAAGAATGTTGTCGGTGAACGAGCTGAAAAAGAAGTATAAGGGCGCGGCGTTAGGTCCGATTTGGGCGCTTATCAAGCCGACCTTTACCCTGTTTATACTGTGGTTTGCCTTTGAGATAGGTTTAAAAAGAAACGGTGGAGTGCATTTCATTAACGGAAAGTATACTCAGTTCGTTTTCATGCTCACTGGTTATGTGCCGTGGTTTTATATTTCAGAATGTATCGTTGGAGGATCGAGGTCAATAAGAAGCAACAAGCAGTTTGTAACAAAGCTGTCCTTCCCTGTTTCAAACATCATGACCTTTACTTCACTTTCGGGACTTTATATCCACATTTTGCTGTGTGCTATAATGTATGTGGTGTTGCTGTGTCTGGGCTTTGGACCGAGCATTTACAATCTTCAGTTTATCTATTATGCGCTGATGATGTATTTTTTCTTCCTTGTGCTTTCGTGGATGACTGCTCCTCTCAGTGCGTTCAGCAAAGATTTTGAAAATCTTATAAATTCTGTTATAACAGGACTTTTCTGGCTTTCAGGTATATTCTGGAACACATATGATATCTCACCTTTGTGGCTGAGAAAGCTCATGTATTTCAACCCTATAAACTATTTTGTAAACGGCTATAGAAAGAGCTTTCTTACAGACACGTTTATTTTTGATTCTAACTATACCACCGAAACTATAGTGTTCTATGCGGAGTTTATCTTTATGATATTCCTCGGAGCGCACACCTATAAGAAGTTCAGGAAGATACTTCCTGACGTTCTGTAACAAAGGCTGAAAGGAACTGACTTTTAAATGGAAAATCAAGCGACTGAGCCAATTATTGAATTTTTGGACGTAAAAAAAGAATACTTTTTATATAAAAACGAAAAGGCACGCTTTAAGGCTATTTTCACAAAAAACAGGGGAGTAAAGAAGCACCCTGCCCTTAAAGGCGTGAGCTTCAAGATATACCCAGGCGAGTCCGTGGGAATTATCGGAAAGAACGGCGCAGGAAAATCGACCATTCTGAAAATGATAACAGGCGTAAGCTTTCCAAACAGCGGCACTATCACTGTAAGAGGAAAGGTTGCCGCATTGCTTGAGCTTACAGCAGGCTTTTCACTGGATATGACGGGTATGGAAAATATCTATCTAAAGGGCTATCTGCTTGGTCTTAATGACGATCAGATAAAGGAGATAGAGCAGGATATAATTGATTTTGCAGATCTTGGAGAGTATATCGACCAACCTGTAAGAACATATTCAAGCGGAATGAAAATGCGTCTTGGCTTTGCTATCAATATAAATATAAAGCCTGATATCCTCGTTGTTGACGAGGCACTGAGCGTTGGCGACGCAGACTTTCAGAAGAAGTGCCGTGACAAGATAAATGATGTTATCTCCACTGGTGTAACGGTACTGTTCGTTTCCCACTCACGCAAGGCTATCGAGGAAACTTGCACAAGGGCGATATTCCTAAAAGACGGCAAGGTGCAGGTGGACGGCACTGTTGAGGAAGCCTTTGACGCTTACGATAAGAAAAAATGATTATGAAAGCTTTTCGTTTTTGACGGGAAGCTTTTTGTTTACACTTGTTATGGTTGATATTTGATAAGTATATACAATTATCAATATTTAATTTTGTATAATAAATCATAGTCAAAAAGCTTTACAAAATCGCAAAAATGTGTTATAATGAGATATTATCGAAAGGAATTGATATTATGAATTGGGTTGAAATGGATATATATACCACAACAGAAGGCATCGAAGCAGTAACGGGAAGTCTGCTTGGAATGGGTATAAACGGCTTTGTTATCAAGGACGCAAAAGATTTTCAGGACTTCCTTGATGATAAGGACGGCAACTGGGATTATATAGATGATGACCTTATGGGTCTAAAAAACTGTGAAACTACAGTGACAGTTTATCTCCCTGAGAACGCTCAGGGTCTTGAAAATCTTGAAGCTATGAAGCTGGAGCTTAAAGCGCTCAAAAAGCGTGACGTGAACAATGAGTTCGGCAGACTTGAATATGAGCTTAAAAACGTCAAGGAAGAGGACTGGGCGAATAACTGGAAACAGTATTTCAAGCCCCTTTGCGTTGGCGAAAAGCTTCTTATAAAGCCGTCTTGGGAAAAGGTCGCTGAGGGCGAAAAGAGAAAGATACTGGAAATAGACCCTGCTTCATCTTTCGGCACAGGTCAGCATAACACAACCCAGCTTTGTCTGGAGCTTGTGGAGAAAAATCTCCATGAGGGCGACAGTATACTTGACCTTGGGTGCGGAAGCGGAATACTTTCTATCGGCGCATTGCTCCTTGGTGCTGAAAGTGCAACAGCGGTGGACGTTGACGAAAATTCTGTTAAGATAGCAAAGGAAAATGCAGAGAAAAACCATATAAGCGCAGAAAAGTATACAGCTTACTGCGGAAATATCATAGACGATAAGGCTCTGGTTGAGCAGATAGGCACAGGCTATGACCTGCTTTGTGCAAATATCGTGGCAGATGTTCTTATAGGCATGAGCGGAATTTTCGGCGGATTTATCAAAGACGGCGGAACGCTCATAGTTTCAGGTATAATCGACCAGAGAAAAGACGAGGTGCTTGACAGGCTTAAAGCAGAGGGCTTTGAGCTTATTGAGATAAGAGAAAAAGAAGACTGGGTGGCTGCGTCATTCAGGAAATAAGAGATGAAAGGACGGATCAAAATGCAGTTATTGTTTTTGGTTATCAAGAGAATCGAGTTAGTAGACGAAATCATGCGTTCGCTGGCACAGGCAGGCATAAGAGGCGGAACGGTCATTGACAGCGTGGGAATGGCGAAATCTATTTCTACAATGGATAATCTGCCTATGATCGGCGTTCTGAGATCTATTCTCAGCGGCGAGGACGCTGCACAGAAGGGCAAGACCATTTTCGTTGCCGTTGCAGACGATCAGGTAGATGTTGCAAGAAAGGCGATAACTGATGTTACAGGCGACCTTTCACAGCCTAACGCAGGCGTGCTTTTCGGCGTACCTATAAGCTTTGCCGAGGGCGTAAATTAACACTTTATACAAGATAAAAAGCGTTGCACTTTTCACAGTGTAACGCTTTTTTTGGTGGATCAGTTTATTTTCATTTATGAAACTCTTAGAGAATAAAACAGATAAGTCCCGAACAGCCCTCGTTTATCATGCGCTCAATAGTTTCCTTTATCTTCATGCGTGCGTCCTCCGGAAGCTTTGAAAGCTTTGTGTGCAGACCCTCGCTCACAAGTTCGTGGAGTGACTTGCCAAAAATGTTTGACTCCCATATCTTTTCAGGTGATTCCTCAAAATCGTTGAGCATATAAAGCACAAGCTCCTCAGATTGCTTTTCTGAGCCGACGATAGGTGCGACCTCGGTGTTGATAGTGGTTTTCAGCAGGTGAATGGCTGGTGCGGCGGCTTTGAGCCTTACGCCGTATTTTCCACCCTGCTTTATTATCTCAGGCTCATCAAGGGTCAGCTCGTTCATTTCAGGCATAACTATTCCGTAGCCTGTTTTCTCCATTTCATCAAGGGCAGAGCTGAATTTCGAGAAACGCTCTTTTATCTTAACAAGCTCCAAAATTCTCGGCATAAGGTCGTTTTCGTCCTTTATCTCAAGCCCTGTGGCTTCGCCTATTATCCTGAAAAACAGCGCAGGGTCAAGCTCCACCTTTATGACTGCCGAGCCTTTTCCAAGGTCTATCTCAGCCACCGAGCCAGATGATACCTGCTCACAGCAGCATATCTTTTCGGCACAGTCTGAAATGTCACGAAGATTTGTCACAGCCGAAGCCGCTTCCTTGATATGTCCGAAAACCGCTTCTTTCAGCCAGTGACCCTTGTCAAGAGAGTTTATCCATGAGGGCATTGAGATGTTTATCTCTTTCACAGGGAAAGAGTAAAGAAGAAGCGTAAGTATCTCTTTTATCTCTTTTTCCGAAAGCTCCAAACAGTTTATAGGCATAACTGTAGTGCCGTATTTGTCGGAAAGCTGTTCGCAAAGGTCTTTTGTCTGCTGAGAGTAAGGCTCAGTGGTGTTCATAAGCACCACAAACGGCTTGCCTATCTGCTTCAGCTCGTCGATTATACGCTCCTCACATTCCTCGTATTCTTCACGTGGAAGGTCGGTGATACTGCCGTCTGTTGTCACCACAAGACCTATGGTGGAATGTTCTGTTATGACCTTTTGCGTTCCCACCTCAGCCGCCATGTTGAATGGTACTTCCGTGTCAAACCACGGTGTGACCACCATTCTCGGGGCTTCATTCTCTATGTAGCCTATGGCGCTTGGGATTATGTAGCCCACACAGTCTATCATTCGCACGTTGAAGCTTGCTCCGCCCTCTAGGGTGATGTTCACAGCTTCCTCAGGAATGAACTTAGGCTCAGTGGTCATGATAGTCTTGCCTGCGGAGGACTGGGGCAGTTCGTCAATGGCACGCTCCTTGCGGTAGTCGCTTTCAATGTTCGGTATAACGAACTGCTCCATGAACTGCTTTATAAAGGTGGATTTTCCCGTGCGGACAGGACCTACCACGCCTATATAGATATCGCCCCCCGTCCGTGTGGCAATGTCGGTGTAAATATCGTTTTTCATGTGTCTGTCCTCCTAGTTCATTAATGGGATAAGCAACATTCCCTGTTTTGATATTTTATCGTCGGTAAGCTCGTTTTCTTCAAGTATGGCTGTTATGGAAGTTGAATACTTTTTCGCTATCTCCCAGATATCGTCGCTCTCATTGCAGTAGCATATTTTCAGAGCGTATTTGTCATTTTTCTCTTTCGGCTTATCTGTGAGTACCCTAAGCTCTGATATCATAGTCCCTGTCTGTTGAATAGTCATTTCGCCGCCTATCTTGATATCGGCTTTAAGCTCCGCTGTTGTTTCGTCTGTAAGATAGTATGTGCAGTTTTCTATGCACAGGTCAGGGGATATGGATATCTCACCATTGACATTCTCCGGAAGGGGTATCTCATGCTCAAAAGGCGAATCGTTTTCAAGATAAAGGGGAGTGCCGTCCTCGTTCCTGCCGATAATACAGAACGTCACGCTTCCTGAAATGATAAAGGCTTTCTTTTCCTCGTCAAGCCTTGATGTCACATTGGAAAGGGTCGCCCAACTGTCGTGAACACAGCGTATCTCGCCCTCCTGACAGGAAAGCTTTGCAGTAACACTGTGGCTGTCAGATAACTTTATGCTTTCGCTGTCAAGCTTGCTTTCACACCTTTCAGCCTCGCACTCAAAGCAGGTGGAGTATGCGTCTGTGACTATCTCGCAGGTGGAAAGCTTTTTGGCAACGCAGTTCACAAGAAGCACAAGCTCACATTCAAGTGTGCCGGAATCGTCAGACTTTGGTATGATATCACACCCCGCAGGGGTTATCCTCACGTCTGCGGTGAAAGTATCGTCAATGCCGTCTATGTCGATTATCTGTGAGAACGGCAGAGTAAACCGCATTGTTTCAGCGGTTTCTTCTCCATCGGTAGTTACGCAGGAGTAAAGCATCATTATCTCAGCGTCGCCCTTTGTCACAAGCTTGCCTGCTATCATCTTGTGTTCCTGTGGGATAATGCGGCAATCTGTCCGCAGGATAGTGCCAACAGGGGCTTTTGCCGCAGAAAGCTGCAATTCCTCTATTAGTGTGATACGCTTTGCAGCGGTAAGACGTTTTGCAGGGTATGTAACAGCAACTTTTTTAAGCTGAATGCCGCAGCCAAATGCGTCTGTGACTATAGGCACAGTTACTTCGCCCGTCACATTTGCGTGGATAGTCACAGCACCCCTGATATCAAGTCTGCGCTGATTTACCACACGGCAGTTGACATAATCGCATTTTGGCGTGAGCCATATCATAGGGTCGCCGCAATCCCCTTGCAGGTCGAAAGACTTTGTGTAGTTCATTTTCTGCTCGATGCAGTTTATCCGCTTGTCGTTCTGGCTGATATAAAGCACCCTGATAAGTGCCGCCATGTCAAAGCTGAGCTTTCCGCCGTTTATGGAATGGCTCTGTACTGTTGGTGTGATAACGCATTTTAGTACCCTGAAAATATCGGGATAATAGTCGGGCAGCAGAAAATCCTTTTCCACAGCCTGCTCGCAGGAGGCGTCAAGGATAGTCCGTGTCATTGACAGCATCTCTCTGTTAAGCTTAAGATCCATAGTGTTCATCTTGTCTGTTTCCTCCTAAAAATAAACTGATCATACGATCGTAAAGGGCTTGTAATGCCCTGCTGAGAACATTATATTCACTTGGGACGGGTCATATTCTGAAAATCTCAGACAAATTTAATGTATTTTGTCGGCAGAGGCTTTTTCACACAGCGTAAAGGCTTTTCATAGACTAAGATATGTCATTGTATCTGACATAATACTGTCTGAAAGGAAACATAATAGTATGAATGGTCTACTTTGGGCTGCGGCAGGCACGGGCTTTACATTCTCTATGACGATGTTAGGTGCGGCTGTGGTCTTTTTCATGAGAAAAGAGGGGCAGAGCGAAAAGGTGCAGAAAGCCTTTTTAGGCTTTGCCGCAGGCGTTATGATAGCCGCAAGCGTGTGGAGCTTGCTTATCCCTGCCATAAACGAGGCGGAAGCTCTCGGCAGGATAGGCTGGATACCTGCCGCAGGCGGCTTTGCGCTAGGCGTGCTGTTTCTTATGGTGCTTGACAAGGCAATGCCTTATTTTTTACCTGAGCCTGAAAGGGAAGAGGGCGTCCGCAGGGGTCTAAAGCGTTCGGGAATGCTTATTTTTGCTATCACACTGCACAATATCCCGGAGGGCATGGCAGTAGGTCTTGCCTTTGCGTTGGCGGCACATAATGACAGCTCGGTACTGCTGGCTTCTGCTATTGCACTTGCCATAGGCATGGGAATACAGAACTTTCCGGAGGGTGCGGCTATCGCACTGCCTCTGAGGCAATCGGGCATGGGCAGGGCGAAAGCATTCGGCCTTGGCACTCTTTCAGGAATTGTTGAGCCTGTTTTCGGACTTCTCACCGTTCTTGCCGCAGGTGCTGTCCAACCGCTTCTTCCGTGGCTTCTTGCCTTTGCCGCAGGAGCAATGCTCTATGTGGTGGTGGAGGAGCTTATTCCCGAAGCACATCTGGGGGAAGGTCACATGGGAACAGTTGGCGTAATGCTGGGCTTCTTGCTTATGATGATACTTGATGTGGCACTAGGATAAAGAAGCATATTTGTTAAAAAACTGCAGTGAAATTTTTCACCGCAGTTTTTTTGTTGTGATAACGCACAAGTATCATGCGTTGACTTTGTGAGTTATTGCTTTCGTCTTTTTGACGTTTTTCGGTTGACAAATGGGGCATGATTTGGTATAATTGAATATGTGTAAAATATGTTCTGCTAAAAAGATAAAAAGAACAAAAAAGAGAGCAGCGATAACCCCAAGACAACGAAAGGACAGATGAGAATTGACAAAGATAACTCGCACCTTTATTGCCTTTGCAGCGGCGTGTTTACTCGCCATTATGCTTATGACAGTAAGGTGCTTTGCTTATGATTATTCCACTATCACCGGCACAAAAGCCAGTGGAGCGGAAATAAGCGGATATTCGGGAGCGCTTGAAGTGAATGTTGTTGACTTCGGCGCAGACAAAAAGGGAAAGAAAGACTCCTCAAAGGCGATACAGAAAGCCCTTGACTATGCCATTGACAACGGCTCCAACTCTGTGCAGATAAAGGTCGTTGTGCCAAAAGGAAAATACAGGATAGACAAGCTTTTGGAGATATATTCAAACACTTGGCTGTATCTTGAGGACGGAGCGACTATCGTCAGAAATTTTGACAAGGGCTGTATGATAAAGAACGCTCAGGCAAATGGTGCAGGCGGATATGGCAGCGAGAGAAATATCGTTATCGAGGGCGGCTGTTGGGACGGCAACCCTTCGTCTACTTCAAGACCATTTTCTAATATGAGATTTGGTCACATGAAAAACCTTTGGATAAAGAACGTTGAGATAAAAAACAATTACAATGGTCATCATGTTGAGATAGGCGGTGTAAAGGGCATCACTATCGAGGATTGCGATTTTCATGGCTATACGGGAACATTTCAGAAAGAGGCTATACAGCTGGATACCATAAGTAACAGTGATGTTTTCCCGGCGTATGAGCCTTTTGATGATACCCCTTGCGACAATGCTGTAATAAAGAACAACAAATTCCATGACCTTATAAGAGGTCTTGGCTCGCATTCAGCTTGTCTTGGTGTATATTATACTAATACACTTATATCAGGCAACTCATTTTATAATATGAGCGGAACGGCTATCGTACTTATTAATCATAAAAAATGTATAATCGAAAACAACACTATGAAAAACGTTGGCTGTGCCATAGATTTCAAGTACATGACCGATTATGAAAATGCAAATTTCCATGTGCCTAATTCAGGCTATGCAGGCATAAAGGATCGTCTTGACGATAATGCCAACACCATAATAAGAAACAACGACATAACTGTTGTGGGTACATATTATTATCCAGAGCCGTATGCGATACAGATATTCGGCAAGAAGCTTGAAAAGTCATACTCACACCCTGATTACAACTATACCGTAAAGGGCGTGAAGATAGTAGACAACACTATAAAAACAGCTGGTTCGGCAGTAAGGCTCACGGACGTTTCGGGAATTTTCATAGGTTCTAACGATATAAGCTATGACTATGACAGATATAATTATTCCATGGATCTTATATGGCTCAGTGAATCCTCACAGGTGACTGTGACCAAAAATAAGCTTACAGGCACAAAGCAGAACAGCGTTTATATAAGCGGTGGTTCAGGCAATGAGGTAAGCTCAAATACCATTAAAAAGCCAGGCGTGTCGGGAGTTTATGTTTCAGGCGGTTCTGATAAAAACACCATATCAGGCAATACTATAACCTCCGCAGGCTCCAACGGCATAAAGATAACCAAAGAAGCTAAGGCTGACGTGAGAAAGAACACTGTTAAGAAGTCTAAAAATCACGGACTTATATTCACTGGCGGAAGCGGTAAGGCTTCTGACAATATCCTTGAAGAAAACGGTCTTAGCGGTCTTATGGCTGACAACAGCGCTTCTGTGGAGTTTTTCAACAACACCTGCAACAAAAATAAAGGCTACGGAATAAAAGCTAATAAGAAATCTCAGGTTAAAATAAGCGGAAACAGCTTTGCTGACAACAGCAAGGGCGATATTTACGTCACAGGCAGTGCGGCAGTGCTTCTGAACGCACCTGATAACGTAAAGTCGCAGGATATCTGCTCTGATAAGCTAACTTTAACATGGGACGAGGTGTCGCAGGCTGACGGCTATTATGTTTACAGAAAGACCGACGCTGAGGATGCAGAGTTTGAGCAGATAGCTACTGTAACAGACGGCACTTCATTTACAGACTATGGACTTGTTCCAAAAACAAGATATGTTTATAAAGTGAAAGCTTTTCTTGATACTGTTGACAGTGTCCAAGAGGGAAGCGACAGTGCGGATATGAGCATAAAAACAAAGCTTACTATTGTGGGCTGTACCACAAATATGCGTGGCTCTATGTCATACACAGGCAAGGAGAGAACACAGATATTTGACGTTTTTGTTGGCGGCGAAACACTTATTCCTAATGTTGATTACAGAACAGTTTACTCTGACAACGTGAACGTTGGAACTGCAAAGGTGACGGTTATAGGCATGGGTCAGTATTGCGACTCGGCTGATTTTCAGTTTGACATAACACTAAAGTCTGATAATGTAATGGTCATAAAGCCGCAGGAGCTTAACAGCAGGTCTATCGTTTCGGGCAATCCTACAATGAAAGCCCAGGGCTATGAGGTAGCAGAAGCGGTCAAGGATAAGCTTGACCACACCTCTCACAGTGAGCCTGCCATAGTGGTGAATTACAATTCACCTTCACAGGTCATTGCAAAGGCGAGAGCAGATATGCTGGATCTTAGAGTGCGCTCATATCGTGAGCTTACAGGGGAAACTATTTACGGCGCTTGGCTGTAAAATATAAAAATTGGCATAATAAAACACGGCTGATATTTTTTCAGCCGTGTTTTTTGTATGTCTTTATTCTTTCCTTACTGTGGTGTCTGCTGAACGTCCTGCATTTGCGGAGCAAAATTTGCAAGGGAATAGAGCCTGTTCATGAAATCACCGTCAACCAAGAGTTTGTTCACGAGAACTTTTGTGTCAGGGTTCTTGTTCTTAGGGTTGATCGTCTGCTGATAAACTGTTAGATAATTCTCATTGCCTGACTTGCTCACATAGCAATCTATCACCATATATGTAGGCAGGAATTGAGTAACAGCCGTCTGATAATCAAAAAGCGTGTAAGGGCTTTGCTCCATTGAAACCTTAAATGACTTTATGTCCTCGGGCACCATGAATTTGTATGCACCCTTGAGGTTTTTGTATTCTGCCCAATCGTCCTCAGACTCTATAAAAGGCTCTTTTGACTTGATTCTCACGCCGCCCACAAGGAAAGCCAGCAGAAGGATAAATTCACTGCCCCATACTATCCACAGGATCGTGCCGTTTACAAGCGAGCCGTTATCTCTTGATGAATGTGATGACTTGTAAGACCAGCGACCCTCCTTGTTGATAGACTTTATATCATTCCAAAGGTCAGACGGGTGTGCGATTATGTCAAAAAGACCTGTCTTGTCATACTTCCTGAAATCGTAGGTGTAGTCATATGCGTTCATGGTGTATGACTTTTCAAGGCTTTTCTGTGCGGATTTTTTATCCTTGCCAAGAAGCTTGTCAAGCTCGAAAAACTGCCATACAGACTTTTTCTGCATTGTGGCAATGTCCTTGTCTGAAAAATCGCCTGTTGAATCGTTGCTGAAAAGATCATATGCCTTGGTCTGGTGATAAAAGTCATAATAATCACCGAAGCCGTCTGTGTTTTCATCGAAAAGCATATTCAGCTCGTCATAATAATCATAGGCTGTGTATTCACCCATAAGCTCATAGCCATATTTTTTCAGATCGTTGTAATCATACAGCGCCCATTTAAAATATGAGGCAAATAAAAAGCCCACTACAGCACAGGCAACTGCCACAACTGTGTTTCGCATTTTGAATGCTCTGACTATCTTTCCTCCTACAAAGCCAAGTGCGCATGACACTGCTATCGCAGCGATAACATTGAGATAGATGATAGTGCACCAGCCCTCAAAAAGCAGATAGAGCCAGAAAAGCAATCCACCGCATACTGCTGTTGCAAGCACCATGAGCACTGCTCCAACTGGGCTGAATTTGCCCGACTCTTTGTAATGTTTGTGTTCTCCCATTTAAAATACCCCCTTATATACTTCAGGCATAAGCCATGAAGAAATTATATCACAAATTTAAAGATTTTTCAATAGTTTTGCTGAATTTATGCAGGCATAAAGAGAAATTTTTGTGGAAAACTATTTGCAATTATGAAAGGAGCGAATTTAGATGATAGAAAAGGATACAATAAAGCTTCTCAGGGAGTGCGATGCAGGAATAAAAATGGGCGTGCAGTCTATTGAGGATTCGCTGAAATACACTTCAAACGGAGAGCTAAAGCGAACGTTAGAGAAAAATCTTGCAGGGCATGTGGAGATACAAGAGAAGCTTCAGGGACTTTTAAATTCATATCATGACAGCGGAAAAGAGCCGCCTGCTATGGCAAAGGGCATGGCATGGCTTAAAACCAACTTCAAGCTTGCGGCAGAGAGCAGTGACGACGCTGTGGCAGATTTTATAACAGACGGCTGTAATATGGGCGTGAAGTCCCTGTCTGGATATCTCAACGATTATAAGGCGGCAGACGAGAAGTCCAAGAACATTGCCAAGGAGCTTATATGTCTTGAGGAACGCCTTTCTGTAGACATGAGAGGATATCTCTCTGCAAAATAGGCATGAAAATGGCAGCCGTGGAGTTTTTCCTACACGGCTGCCTTGATTTTATTTAGATACAACGCAGTTTTTGCCCTGGTTTTTGCCCTTGTATAGCAGCTTATCCACTTTTGAGATACCCTCGTCATAGTTTTCGTTCGGAGTCACTGAGTAAACTCCAAAAGTCATGGATATATTGAAACTTCGAGAATTTTCCTTAAATGTATACTCATGTATTTTCTGGCAAATGCTCTTTGCTATTTTCTCACAGCTTTCTGTGTCTGTATTTGGAACAACGAATAGTATTTCCTCACCGCCCCAACGGCACACATAGCCCTCGCTAGGCACGTTTCCAGCTATAACATCTGATACCGCTCTAAGTACCTTGTCACCGACTTCGTGACCATATGTGTCATTAACGTGCTTGAAATCATCAATATCACCCAAACACATAGAATATACGCTGTTTGTCCTGCGGCTGTTGCTTTCTATCTTTTTGATAAAATCCATCATGGCACGGCGGTTGAAAAGCTGAGTGAGTGGGTCGATAGTGGCAAGCTTTTGAAGCTTTTCGTTCTGTGCTTTTGCTTCACGCTTGTTATGCTCATTTGTGAAAATGTATATGGAAGATACATAGATAATTATAATAAAGCTGCATAGAGTATTGTAAATGTATAAGATATTCTCTCTGCTGGTATCAAAGCTGTAAGGTGCGACCCTGTTTGTGACTATGATACGCATGACTATGAACACAACAACATCAAAGGACGAAAGTATATATGGTATCGCTTTCCTGTTTTGTGCAATGAAAAATGGAATAGGTATTATACACAGCATTATCTGCGTAAATCCTGCTGACCAGCCTATGTAATAAGCACCCATGCAGGCGTGTACTATTATCTCGCCAAGCACAAGGTAAGTAAATGACATTTTGCCTATCTTCTTAAAATGAAGCAGGAAATACATCACTGCATAGAATGCTACGCTGAAATAGTTATAATATACCATTTGGTATACTCCAAACCGATAAAACAGCACAAGATATATTATATGACCTAACAGCAGTATGATATCACCATAGCGATATATTTCCTCTGCGGTGAACATTCCCGCAAAGAGGTTTATTTCTTTTTTTATTTTCATACATTTGTTTCTTTCTTTGATATTTGGTTTGGTGTTATAAACAAAATCACTTTGCTTTAATAAACATATTATATACTATTTTAAACGTTTTTGCAAGACTAAATTTGTACAAATTATCATGATGAATTTTGTAGGTGCTAGCCTAAAAAGTGCGAAAAATGGCGATTTTTTGTTGCTTTTCATAGCGCGCGTAAATCATATTATATTGATATGAACAATATGAAAAAATATAGTGAAAAAAATATTGCCGACAAGCCATGGACTATTGAAAAATCCTGATGGATATGTTATAATAATGTTTATGAGTATTTTTTAAGAGGGTTTTATTATGCAGGGTTGTAAAAAGGTTGTTTCCATTCAGGATATATCAGGTCTTGGCCGGTGTTCGCTAACAGTGGTGATACCTGTGCTTTCCGCTATGGGCATTCAGGTGTGTCCTGTGCCTACGGCTGTGCTTTCGGCACACACGGGCTACAGCGAGTTTGTTATGAGAGATCTTACAGACTTTATGAAGCCTGCATTGGAACACTATAAAAAAATGGATATGAAATTTGACTGTGTGTACAGCGGGTTTTTAGCTTCAAGCGAGCAGATAGATCACTGCCTTGAGTTTTTCGAGGCTTTTCCTGACGCCCTGAAGGTCGTAGACCCTGTTATGGGTGACGGTGGAAAGACATATAAGACCTACACAAAGGAGCTTTGCAGCCGTATGGTCGAGCTTGTAAAGGTGGCGGATATAATCACGCCTAACCTCACAGAGGCGGCTATACTTCTTGGTGAGGAATATCCTACGGCTTCAATGCGCAGCTCTGAGATAAAATCATGGCTTGTAAGGCTTTCAAAGCAGGGCGCAAAGATCGTTGTTATCACAAGCGTAAATCTTGCAGACGGCGGAATGTCAACTGTGGGCTATGATAAAGAAAATAACAGCTTTTGGAAAATAAAGAATGATTATGTTCCTGCACACTATTCAGGAACGGGAGATATGTTCACAAGTGTTCTTATTGGAGGACTTCTCAAGGGTGACAGCCTGCCTATCGCAATGAACAGATCCACAGCGTTCACAGAGCTTACTGTCAAGACTACATACAGCTACCAGACCCCATGGACAGACGGTCTTATGCTGGAGGGGCAGCTTCCTTGGCTCACAAGCTATCAGGAGCTTAGGGACTATACGAATTTGTGATATCTGGAAGTGTTACCGAAGATGAACAGACTTAATATCGTGCTTGTAGAGCCGCAGATACCGCAGAACACAGGCAATATTTCAAGGACTTGTGCAGTGACAGGTGCGGCACTGCATCTTGTGAAGCCTTACGGCTTTGAGATAAGCGACAAAAAGCTAAAGCGTGCAGGGCTTGATTACTGGGATAAGCTTGAAATATACGAGTATGATAATATTGATGACTTTTTTTCTAAGAACAGCGGCGAGTTCTATTTCTTTACCACAAAGGGCAGAATGGTACACTCAGATGTGGATTATCCGCAGGATAGGGAAGTGTATATAATTTTCGGCAGAGAGGACAAGGGGCTGCCTGAGAAACTGCTTTATGAAAATCCACAAAGCTGTGTGCGGATACCGATGCGAAAAACGCTCAGAAGTCTTAATCTTTCAAACTCAGTGGCGATAGCCTGCTATGAGGTGTTAAGACAGTGGGATTATCCCGACCTTGGCAGAGAGGGCAAGCTGACGCAATATACATGGGACGAATAAAATAAATAAAAAACGGAGGGTGAATTTATGGCAAAAATAAAATTTCTTACCGACTCAGCGAGCGATATCACTGAGGAGCTTGAAAAGAAGCTGGATATCCAGATAATGAATTTCAAGGTGGCAATGGGTGATGACAGCTACACATCAAGGATAGATTTCGACAACGAGAAATTCTACAAAATGCTTGACGATTTTGACGGCATACCTGTTACATCGCAGATAACAGCCTTTGAATATCAGGAAACTTTTGAGAAGCTCTACAGCGAGGGCTATACTGATGTTATAAACACTACCATAAACTCAAAAGGCTCGGCAACATACAACAACGCTGTTATGGCGGCAGAGGAGTTTTATTCCGCTCACCCTGAAGCAAAGGGCAAGTTCACTATATACAATATAGACGGCGAGAGCTACTCAGGAGCGTATGGCTATGCAGTAGTTCAGGGCGCAATGAAAGCCACAAAGGACGTTCCTGCGGCTGATATCGTGGCTTTTATGGAGGATTGGATAAAGAACTGCGTTATTTTCTTTGCGCCATATACCCTAAAATATGCAAAGAAGTCAGGAAGGATTCCGTCTGCGGCTGCTTTTGTGGGCGAGGTAATGGGTCTTAGACCTATCATGAGGATACATGACCATGCTATCGTTACAGAAACAAAGGTAAGAGGCGACAAGGCTATTGTGCCAAAGATACTTGACCTGACTGTAAAGGAAATGATACCGCAGACACCTTACTGCATAGTTTACGGCAATGACGAGAGTGTCAGGGACGAAATGGCACAGGCTATGACCAAGAAGGTGGGCTATCCACCTGTGGAGTGTTTCCAAATAGGAGCGGCTATTGCAATAAACGCAGGTCCTAAGGTAACGGGCGTTATCTTTAAGGCACAGAACAAGTAAATTTGATATGGATATAAAAAAACGGACGTTTCGCTTTGAAACGCCCGTTTTTTGTCAGCTCATGTTGTTATTTGTTTTTGCGTGATCTTCTGCCTGCAACTACAAGTCCGCTTCCAGCTATAACGAATGTAAGCAGTATACCGCCAACATTATTGCCTGTGTTAGGATTTGTGCTTCCTGCGTTGTTCTTGGCAGGGGTCTTGCTGTCTGTATTTGAGTTGCTGTTTGTGCTTGTGCCACTGTTATTTGAACTTGTGTCTTTGCTGTCTGAGTTTGTATCGCTGCTGTCAGAGCTTGTATCGTTTGCCTTTGGCGTCATAGTAAGGTCAGTGATGACCCACAAGGTGCCGTCAGAGCCGTCGCTCGTATCATTTTCATAGCGTTTGTAATTCACAAATTCGCCGTTTATCTTAAGCTTAGTGTCTGGTCCGAATATGTAAGAGGTATTTTCACTCTCAACAAAACCAACAGCCGTCACATACACACCATAATAGTAAGTCTTTCCGGCTTCAAAAGCGGTGATCTTGTTTTCATAAATTTCGCTTCCCCACTCTGGCTCTGTAGAGATCAGACCGGTCTTGCTGTCAAGCTCCCACCACGCAGCTCGGAGCGCATACTTCACGCCTTCAGGACTCTTGCCTGTAAACACGGGCTTGTCGCCGTCCTTGAAGTTGATGGTGGCGTCGTTGATCTCCACCACATCAATAACTTTCACGGTGGACGGCGTCATGGTCAATACATTGCTGAACCAAATGGTTTCACCGCTATCATCCACATCGATCTGATCGGGTGTCAGGGTGATTTCGTCGCCGTTGATATAGAGCTTCGTGTTCTGATCGAAGCGGTAGCCCTCTTCCATGCCCAAATCGGAAATCTTGAAATATACGCCATAGGTATAGCTTTTGTCGGCTTCAAATTCCGTAATGAGCTTACCGTTATAGCGTTCGTTCCAGTAGTCGCTGGAGGTAATGCCATAACCGCTGCCGTCATTGGCGTCCCACCGCTGATGATCGGTGTCAACGATAGGGTCAATGACACCGGTGCTGAAAAGCGGTTTATCTCCGGCATTAAAGTTGATAATGGCATCAAGTCGGATCTCTTCAACAGCCTGACCGGGGCGCAGCTCTGTTCCATATCTAATAAGACAGGTCTTGCCGTCATCCATCACCATGACCCACGCGCTAGACGGCAGGCTTGCTCCATTCAGTGTAACATTTTCATTTTTCAAATTGCGATCGAAGGTATAGCCGTCCTTTGCCTGAAGTTTCACGGAATATATATACCTTCCGCCCTTTTCAAAGGTATTGAATCGAACATCGTCGTCCGAATAAACGCTTTCATCAGAATACCAGTAGCCAACCGTGTGCATGGTGTCGTCGGCATCCTTTTTCTGATTTTTCCAGCACTCAAAGAGAATATCATATTTATCCTGATTAGTGCCTGTTCGCTTGGCCGATGCCTGCGGGGCATTGCCCGGCTGATAATCGAGCTTCACGTTTTCGATATCGATCATGTTAATACTGCTTAAAGTTGCCGCAGGCGTCCAATGTGCTTTTAGAGTAATATTCCCAGTGATCTTGGTATCAAAGGTATACTTTGCATCATTTAGATACCACCCAGCAAAATCATAGCCGTTCCTCTTCGGTTCATTTGGCTCGATCGCAGAAGTATTCAATACCTTTTGCTCTGACACTGCACTTCCGCCGTCTGAATCAAATGTCACTGTGAACTCATCAAAAGACCATGGAAATACACCACAGTTCTCGATCGTACCTCCAGAAATGACAACGATCGCCGTATTGTTTTTGCCATATACTGCATTGCCGAGACCTCCCAAGTCTACCTTGCAGTCCTTAATTGTGCCGCCGGTCATGGTGAAGCTGCCATTTTCGTATATGTTCACTGCACCGCCATTATTGCATGCAGAACAGTTTTCAATCGTTCCGCTGTTCATCACGAAGAAGCCGCCCTGCTTGACAAATACAGCACCGCCGTCGTCCTCCGCTCTGCAGTTGCTGATCGTACCATCGTTCATTGTAAATGTGCAGCCCATTCCTATATCCACAGCAGCGCCGTCATCACCTGCTTTGCAATCCTTAATAGTACCGCCGTTCATAACTAACTTGCCGTACTTGACCGGAGTTTCCGTTACACCAGTGTTGGATACATCCACTGCGCCGCCGTCTCCGTCGGCATCCGTGCAATTCACGATACTGCCGCTCTCTAGAGTAAGCGTTCCGCCCTTGACTTCAAATCCGCAGTTCTTGTTCTGCCCATCGATCTTGCCATTTGTGCCGCTGTCCTTTACTGTTAGGTTTCCGCTGCCGCGCACCCGAATTATATCCTCATCTGTCGAGCTGCAGCTCAGGGTATATCCGTTGAGATCAAGAGTAACAGTGCGCTCCACATCTAGTTCCCAGGTGGTCTCAATGTTTCCGCCCAACTTGATCTCTGCAAATTCCGTATTTTCCAATGCCGACTTCAGTTCCGTTTCATTACTGACTGTAGAATTTTCAGCAAATGTCAACATAGACATTTGTGGTGCTGCCAAACATAGGGTAAGGATAAAAGCGGTTATTCTCCCTTGCAGTGATCGTTTTTTCATAATATACATCTCCTTTTGTCAGCTCATGCTGTTGTTATTTGTTTTTGCGTGATCTTCTGCCTGCAACTACAAGTCCGCTTCCTGTGATAAGGATAGTAAAGAGGATACCGCCAACATTATTGCCCGTGTTAGGGTTTGTGCTTCCTGCATTGTTCTTGGCAGGGGTCTTGCTGTCTGTCGCTTTGCTGTCAGTATTCTTGCTGTCTGTGCCACTGCTGTTTGAACTTGTGTCTTTGATATCTGAGTTTGTATCGTTGCTGTCAGAACTTGTATCATTTGCCTTTGGTGTCATAGTCAGGTCAGTGATGACCCACATAGTGCCGTCAGAGCCGTCGCTCGTATCGTTTTCATAGCGTTTGTAATTCACAAATTCGCCGTTGATCTTCAGCTTCGTGTCTGGTCCGAATACATAAGAGGTATTTTCACTCTCAACAAATCCTTCAGATACCACATACACACCGTAATGATAGGTCTTTCCAGCTTCAAAAGTTGTGATCTTATTTTCATAAGCGCCGCTGAAGAAATCTGCGGAAATTGCACCAGTCTTGCTGTCCAGTTCCCACCACGCAGCTCGGAGCGCATAGTTTGCGCCATCTGGCACATTGCCAGTGAACACTGGCTTATCGCCGTCCTTAAAGCTGATAGTAGCATCGTTGATCTCCACCACGTCAATGAATGTCACCGTAGATGTAGTGATCGTTTTAATGGCAGGGATATACATAGAGCCGCCTACGAAAGGTGCTGACACTTTCTGACCATTTACTGTAATGACAGTATCACTGCTGAAAGAATATCCGTCTTTCGGTTTCAGCATAAGTGAATACACATATTTTTTGCCGCCTTCAAATTCCGTGAAAGTTGGCAAAGAGCCGTGTGAGCCGTTGTCAGAATACCATGCGGCAACTGGTTCGTTGTTTTCAAATTGCTGCCAGCATTCATAAGCCACATCGTATTTTTCATAGTCTACCGGTGTTACAAAAGCCGATGTCTCAGGTGTATCGCCAGCCCCATAATTAAATCTCACATCTTCAATAGTGGCTTCGGTAATGACGCTTGTGTTCTGATTGCTTTCCTGCGAGGACTCCGCTGATGCTGTGGTCGGTGCAATGGAACATGCCATGCCAAGTGAAAGCATAACTGTCAGCAGTTTTGTGGTTATTTTTTTCATAATATACATCTCCTTTTGATATTATAATTTTTTTCATATTCGCTACTATACTATAAGCACACCTCCATTACTTTGTATTTTCCCTAATGTGATATTCTTTATCACATTATAACAAATCTATGAATAAATTTGTGGTTTATTTCATAATAGTCATATGCCAATTCTGAAATTATATATCGTGGGGGACTTCCTTTTTTGATAAATATGATATATAATTAACGTAATACCATATGACAGCGGGAGGAATCGTTAAAATGAAGTTTTGCGAACAGCTTGGTAATTATATAGAACAGCTTTCCTGCACAGCAAAGGAGCTTTGTGAGTTGTCAGGGATATCTCCCTCAACATTTAGCAGATACAGAAGCGGAGAGAGAATACCTGAGATAGACACTGTGGCGTTTGACGGGCTTTGCAACGCTCTTGAGGCTGTGGCAAGGGAAAAAGGCTATGGCGATATGACAAGGGAGAACATAAAAAGAGCCTTTCTTGACTGTGAAGATGTCATACCTGCCGACAGAGAGTCTATGCGGCAAAATTTCAATACCCTTATATCAGCCCTTGATATAAACATCAAGCGTATGTGCAAAGAGATAAATTATGATGTTTCCACAGTTTTCCGTATACGGAACGGTACTAGAAAGCCTGCCGACCCTGAACGCTTTGTCGCCGCAATAGCAGGCTTTACTGCAAGGGAGCTTAGAACTCCCACAGAGATATCAGCGGTCGCACAGCTTGTGGGCCGTAATGAAAGTGATATAGAGGATGTGTCACAGCGTTATGAAGTGATATGCAAATGGCTGTTCAGCGATCATGCCAGACAGAGCAGAGAGATAAAAAGCGGTGGAATTGAAAAGTTTCTTGATAAGCTTGATGAGTTTGACCTGAACGAATACATAAAGGTGATACGTTTTGATGAAATGAAAGTACCTGCATTGCCTTTTCAGCTTCCTGTGTCAAAAAGTTATTTTGGCATCAAGGAAATGATGGAAAGTGAGCTTGATTTTCTGAAAGCCACAGTCTTGTCACGTTCTAATGAGCCTGTGATAATGTACAGTGATATGCCTATGAAGGAAATGGCTGATGATCCCGAATTTCCGAAGAAGTGGATGTTCGGTATGGCTCTGATGCTTAAAAAGGGTCTGCACCTTTGTCAGATACATAATCTTGACCGCTCCTTAGATGATATGATGCTTGGTCTTGAAAGCTGGATACCGATGTATATGACGGGGCAGATAGCGCCTTACTATTTGAAAAACGTACAGAATAATGCTTTTTTGCATTTGCTGAAGGTATCAGGTGCGGCGGCTCTTTCAGGGGAAGCCGTGGCAGGCTTTCACAGCGAGGGCAGATATTATCTGACCAAGTCCAAGAAGGAGCTTGGATATTATCGTAAACGTGCCAATGATCTGCTTTCAAACGCCTGCCCGCTTATGGAGATATACCGAAGTGACAGGGAAAAAGATTTCAGCGATTTTCTCACTGCCGACTCTCACAAACGTGGCAGGCGCAGGAGTATTTTATCTGCTCTGCCTGTTTATACTATGGATAATGACCTGCTCAATAGTATACTTGACAGAAACGGCATTGACGACCGCCGGGGCAGAGATATAAAAGCTTATGTCAGTGATCGTAAAAAGCGAGTTGAGAGCATACTGGAAACCATGACCATAGAGGACGAGATATGCTGTCTTTCCCGAGAGGAATTTGAAACACGTCCCCATGCCCTTGACCTGTCGGGTGTATTCTGTGCCAGTGATGTTCTTTACAGCTATGATGATTATTCTGCACATTTAAAAAGCACAGAACGCTATGCACAGACACATGAAAACTATAGTCTTAAATATGCTAAGCGGCAGACCTTCTGCAATTTGCAAATACTGATCCATGAAGGTCAGTGGGCGATGATATCAAAGGGAAACGCGCCTGCTATACATTTTGTTATACGACACCCGAAGCTTCTCAGCGCCATAGAGAATTTTATTCCGCCTGTTATAGAAGATCAATAAAATGCAGGATCACACTATCCCCTTGGTGTTCCTGACGAAAAAACGGACGCTTCCGATGGAAACGTCCGTTTTTATAGCCAAAAGAAATATATTCAGTTATTATTCTTCGTCCTTTGCGGCAAATCTGTTGAAGATAACTGCAAATATCGCAAAAATAACATATCCTGCGGCAATGACAGTAAGAATGTTCTTTGTCATTTCAACGCCTGTTGACGGATTTACTTTTGAGCTGTCAGCCTGCGATGAGGCCTCGTCAACTATCTGCTGTATCTTTTCTGTTGCCTGTGATTCTGTAAGCTCCTGCGAATTGTCGCCCTCGCTTACTGTAGTAACGGCCGCACCGACATTTGCAGGCTGTCTGGCTGCTGTTGTGGTGGTGCTTTCAGGCTGTGCGTTTTCGTCAGCCTTTGGCTCTGTGCTTGCTGTTGTAGTAGTTGTGGTCGTTGTATCGTCAGCAGGCTTTGGTTCTGCCGCTGTGACCTTTGTAACCGCTGATGTGTCAACTGCTTCCTTGACAGGCGTTACTTCCACGGAAGCTATCTGAAAATCTGCATTTGCCTTTAAGTAATAAAGCTGTACGAAAACCTCGTCACTTGTTCTTGAAGGGTCAAGATCTGAGTATATCCACTGTGCTTCCTCGCCACCTGTGAGCTTCGTGCTCTGTGCAGACCAGCTTCCGTCAACCAACGCACCGACTGCACCGCTTGCGTTGCCTGATGACTTTACGTTGACCTTTACATTGTAATGCTGAGAATAGTCTGTTATGTAGTCAGAAAGCTTGAAACCGAACTGAAGGGAAGTTTCGCTGTTGAAGTCAGCGTCACCCTGCTTGTGTGTAAAAAGCGGTTCGGACTCAGGCTGTGCAGATGTTGAGGTTGTAGTGGTCTGAGTTTCGCTCTTTGCTGTTGTAGTCGTTGTGGTGGTTTCAACAGGCTTTGTCGTAGTTGTTGTAACTTTCTCAGACTTAGCCGTAGTTGTGGTAGTCGCTTCGGACTTGGTCGTAGTCTTTGCTGTAGTCGTCGTTGTAGTTGTGGTCGACTTTGATGTAGTTGTAGTAGCTTCAGCCTTAGATGAAGCAGTCGTAGTGGTCGTTGCAGGAGTTGTTGTGATCTCCTCCCCTGCACTGACAGTGAGCGGTGAACCCTCTGTAGGTGCTGAGTATGAAACTGACTTGTATCCACCGTCAGCTTCCGCCACCATTGTTTCAACCTCTACCCAATAGTTTATCTTGCCTGTTACGCCGTCCTTTACCTTGAAAGTCGCAAGGGCAAGGTCTGTTTTGTCCTTTATGTTAGAGCCTGTGAGGTTTGCACCGACTATTTTTATAGTGCCTGATGAAGCAACATAGTTGGTTATAACAGAGAATTTGCTTCCCACATTGTATGTACTCTCGCTCTCCTCATCGGTCGGCACATATACTGTTACCTTTGACGGGTCATAATGCAGGTCTATAGTGAAGCCTGCAACGCCTGTTTTATCAGGCTCAAGGCTCGCTTTTACGTTTATGCTGTCGCCTGCCTGTGCAAAATTCTTGTCGCTTGTGAGCTTTATCTCGTTTCCGCCTGATGCGCTAGCCACCGTGGAAACAATGCTCGTGAGCATAAGAAACGCTGTTGCCACCGACAGCGCCATCTTGTTTATTTTCAGTTTTTTCATTTGATACCTCCGTTGCAAAATCGTGTTTTTCTGTCAGTATTTTGCTCTTGATTAATTTTGTTTACTATTGTTTTGTCTTTAATTTGTAATATTTCATTATAAAATATTACAAGTTCTGTTACCTTTGTCGTAATAGGATTATATCACAATATAAAGTAACACGTCAATAGTCAAAACAGCGAAAATAAGCATATTTTTTTGGATATATTTATAATGAGAGCATTTGCGTCACAATATGTATGTACCGATCAACAGCAAAGCCACTAAATAGGCTGTAATAAATCTGTAACTTTTAAGTGAAAGCTGCATTTTGCTAAATGTAAATTTTTTATGAATCAAAAAGACTGTTGACAAAGCCCTGAGAAATGTACTATAATGAGGGTGAAGTTTTGTACTTGATACAGAAAAATGTACAAACCAATGTGTGTAAAAATAAGGACTTATACATAGGCGTGCCTTGTTGCGGTATTGCCTATATCTTCTGAGGTGAACGAGTTGATAAAAAAGATAATTTCATATATCCTGTCATTTGCTGTTGCAGTGTCAATGGCGGCTTCATGTTTGACGGCTTCAGCGGCAAGTATGACGGGAAGCTGTACGGCAGACGTTCTGAACGTTCGCAGCGGTGCAGGCACAGGCTATTCTAAAACAGGCACAGTAAGCTATGGCGACAGCCTGACTATACTTTCCGAAACCACCGACTCAAGCGGTGCGAAATGGTATAAGATATCATGCGGCAATGTGACGGGCTATGTTTCGGCGGCATATGTTCAGCTAACATCAAGCGGCTCGCAGGGAAGTTCTGACGCTGATTTTGAGAGCTATATGACAAAGCAGGGCTTTCCTGAAAGCTATAAGCCATATCTGCGAAAGCTCCATGAACAGCACCCAAAGTGGATATTTACCGCTCAGAAGCTTGGCGTGGATTGGAACACTGCGTTAAAGGAAGAATGTGTTGTGGGCAGAAACCTTGTCCACTCGTCGGCACTGGCTTCATGGAAGTCGATGGAAAAGGGCGCATATGATTTTAACGGCGGTTATTGGTATGGGCTTGACGGCTCGTGGGTGGCGGCTTCAAAAGAGATAATAATGTATTATATGGATCCGAGAAATTTTCTCAACGATACATACATTTTTATGTTTGAAAATCAGTCATATGATCCCTCGTATCAGACGGAAAGCGGTGTAAAAACTATTCTTGCAGACACTTTTATGAGCGGAAGCTACACTTGTCCTGACACAAAGAAAAAGTATACATATTCGCAGACCTTTATGGACGCTGCAAAGAGATCGGGCGTTTCACCTTATCATCTTGCTTCAAGGTGCAGAAACGAGCAGGGCGTAAATGGTGCGCCGCAATCCCTTGGTACTGTGAAAGGCTATGAGAATTATTTCAACTTCTTTGACATTCAGGCTTATGCGACCTCTACCATGACAGCCGCAGAAATGGGCTGTAAGTATGCAAAAACTACTAATCCGACCTATCTTCTTCCTTGGACAAATCAGTACAAGTCCATAGTGGGCGGCTCGATATTCTTAGGCACAGGCTACATAACAAAGGGTCAGGATACCCTTTATCTGCAAAAATTTGATATGGTAGACGGCGGAAACGGACTTTATTATCACCAGTATATGACCTGCGTTTTCGGTCAGGCGAATGAAGCCATAAGCCTAAAAAACGCCTATTCTCAGGATATTTTGAACAGCGCAATGGAGTTCAAGATACCTGTTTACAACAATATGCCTGATAAACTTTGCCCAAAGCCTACAAGCAGTGGAGATAACAACAATTATCTTAAATCTCTCAGCGTTTCAGGCACGAGCATTTCACCAAAATTCGATAAGTTCACCGCAAGCTATACTGCCAAAGTCAATGCGGAGGTTTCTTCTGTTACTGTTAATGCAAATCCGCTGGGCAAAAGTGCAAAGGTGTCTGGAAACGGCAAGGTAAGCCTTAAAACCGGCGAAAACACTGTCAAGGTCACCTGCACAGCGGCAAGCGGAGTGAAACGGACGTACACCATAAAAATAACAAGAAAAGCTGCTTCACAGACCCTGCAGCAGGGAGATGTGAATGGTGACAAGTATCTGACAGTTGTGGACGCTTTGCTCATGCTGCGTTACAATGCAGGCAAGACGCAGCTTGATCCCGCTCAGCTAAAGCGTGCGGATATGAACGGTGATGGAAAGGTCGATGTTATCGACGCTCTTACGCTGCTGAAAAAGATAAGTCAGAGTTAAAAATGCAAAAAAAGGCGCTGTAAAAAAAGCGCAACAAAGCCCGTGGATTCCCTCGATATGGAAGCCCACGGGCTTTAATATATCACACAGCAAAAAAGAACTATCTAATCTTGAAAAAAGGGTACAGCAAACACACCGGCAGAAATACAGCGCTTTTTGCCGATTATTAAAATGTTGAAAAATATCTTTTTCAGGCTGCTTTTCTGATTGTGATCTTCTTCAAGTGAAATTTATGCAGATTAAAACCACAGCAAATCATCGCAATTTCTAAATTCATGGCATTTAAGCCACGTCTTCTGGCTCTTGTGTATGACCGATTCCACTTGATGATACCATTTGCACCTTCAGATTGAATGCTTCTGTTCATTCTGAGAAGCGCTCCATGAATACAATTAAGATTGTCCAAAACTTCTTTGTGAAATGCTGTCAATTCTTCATTTATGCGAACTATGCGATTTCCCTTGCATTTGCAGCACTTTTCTTTATGAGAACAGTTTGCACATTCTTCACACTGATAGAATTCTTCTGTTCTCCCATATTTGTTTTCCTTTATGGGTCGACTGTAAACGTAATGGAATTTTTTGTTGTTAGGACACACCAGATCACCATTTTCATCTATGCGGAAATTCACTGCTCTGTATGGATCATTATGGTATTTAATATTCTTGCTTTCTTTTTCATACATGGTAAATTTCATGTATTTTCCCATTCCGTGTTCTTCACAGTACAGATAGTTGTTGAAGCTTCCATAGCCTGCGTCGGTAACTGGATATTCAGGATACTTTCCATATATTCTGTGGAATTTTTCCATAAGCGGCTTGAAGCAATCCATATCCGAGGCATACTGCTTTACGTCATATACGGCGATATACTCATCGCAAACGCCAAATTGTATGTTGTAACCTGGGAGCAGTTGATCGTTTCCCATATAGTCTTTTTTCATACGCATAAATGTTGCATCATGGTCTGTTTTGGAATAACTGTTTCGTTCATTGCCGCATATTTTTATGTGCTCTGCATACTTTTTTAGTCTCGCAATGTAACTTGTAAGCTTATCATAATATCGCTGTTCTGGAGTTTTATGATGTCCACGTCCCCTGACAGCAGAAGCAGGATCAAAACCGCAAAGCTGTATATATTGCTTCAATATCTGTTCGAGATATTCGATGGCATATTCTTCGCGAACTCCAAATTTCACACCAAATGCGGCTATTCTTTTATTTATCTCACTTAACAGTTCTGTTATCTTTGCAAATACTTTCACGCGATTTTTCTCACAGCTCTTTTTCCATACCCAGCTGTATTTGTTGGCGTTGGCTGTGATCTTTGTTCCGTCTATGTACACATGATCCATATCTACGTTTTCTTGTTCAAATATGTAAGCATTGATGTCAGCGAATATCTCTTCTATTTTTCCGTTAAGCACATTGTT
>NZ_JAHLPI010000002.1:0-37479 GCF_018917825.1 Ruminococcus sp. MSJ-25 | reverse complement strand
GACGAGATTTCCTCATACTCATCATTCCAACATTCCGGCTCTCTGTTGATTTCAAGGGGACAGCAGAACTTTAATTCCTGCAAATGCGTCTGCATATGATTTTCATACAGCAGTTTTGCGTTTGGAATAAACTGGGCATATCTTGCATAGGGAGCACCCTCAGACTCTATTAACAAGCCGTCGCCCTGTTGCTTGTCGTAGATCAGCAGACAATGATGTACGCCGTTGCCGTACCACATACTGTTAAGGTTTTCGCTTATGAGATGGTTATTGCACATTGGAGCGTGCTTCAGCCTCTCAAATTCTTCGGTCGGAACAGGCACAGCTTTTTCCACCACGCAAGTGTACGTTTTGAATTCAGGTTCTTTGCGAAGCAGATTTGTGTTGATTATGAGTTTTTCATTCATTGACATACCTCCGTTTGTTTTAGGTTTTCTTTTTAATAGTATAGCTGTTACATGGGTATCATCTCTTTCCTTAGAAATGAAAAAAGCCGATCCTATTGGTTTCTCTGTTTTAAGAGATACCAACAAAATCAGCAGATCCAATAAATTTGTATTGAAAACTTTGTGAAAGTTTTTTTATATACAAATCGGCAGGCTTAGAGCAAAATATGCTCATAACTTGCCGGAATGTTTGATAATATTCAATTGTGGAGGGTTCAATCCCTTCCGGTACTTAAAAATCATGAAAATACATCTACGGTTTTCACCTTAATTTTTTCAGCGTCAGAGCATGAAAAAAGCGCGTAAATGCGAGCTTTTCGGGCACAATATCTATTTCATTGCACAAGTATGGCAGGGGCAGAAGGATTCGAACCCTCGGCACGCGGTTTTGGAGATATTTACCAATTCTGCATTTTAATCGTACTTGACAAATCGTCAAAATATGTTATGATATAGTAAAAAATACAAGGAGGAAGAATTATGAGACTTATTGAAAACAAAAAGGAAGCAACTACACTTGCAGGTGGCTGCAACGAACTGATCAAGCCCGAAAAACTGACTAAAATGCTCAAACATGATGAGGCTATCAAGTATTGCCATGATTTCTTTGAGTATACCACTACAAGGTTTGGCTTCAACGGCAGCAAGATCTACAAGATCGATGAGGGAAAAGCTACTGCCGAGTTTGACGATCTTGAGGACCTTGAAGAAACATTCATCCGAAAGAACAGAGAAATGGACACAGAGCTTCATGAAGCACAGATTGAGGAACGAACAGAAGCTATCATGAGAGTAGCTGCTGAAGCTGACCTTGATGAGCTTAAAAGATACAAGATGTTCATAGACTATGAGATCGAAAAGAGAAAGGGTAACAATCCTCCTAATCCTTTTACAATGGAAAATCTCTGGTACAGATAGAAAACAAAAAGCTGATGAGACAATACTCATTGGCTTTTTCTTTTTCGAAAAGCTAAGCTATGAAAATTGCTGCTGAGAATATCGGCAGCTTTTTTGATAGCTTGACTATCAGGCATAGACAGGGTAGCTCCCTGAGCGGCAGGACGGTGTTCTCCCCTGCTGCTTTTTCTATGTCATCATTGGGGAACACAAAATGATATCAAGAAAGGATGTTCATAATGGAGAACACAAAAATTATTTCGATCATTACAGAAAAAGGCGGCACAGGAAAAACAACTACAACATTCAACCTAGGTTGCGCATTAGGAAAGCTCGGCAAAAAAGTGCTACTTATCGACCTTGACAAGCAGGGCAACCTCACTTCGTATTGCTCAGAATCCGCAATAAGAAAGACCATAGCAGATCTTATCTACAGTTCAGCGTCTGGTGATACTTCTATAGACTATGCAGAGTATATCAAGAAGTCTGAGAAAAATCCAAACGTTGACTATATATCCGCAGGACGTATGCTCGGTTCGGCTAACAGCGTGATCGCCTCATCCGCCAACTGTAACTATATACTCAAGCTCATGCTCCGTGATAAGGCTTTGACGAATACCTATGACTACATACTCATAGACAATCGTCCTGACCTTGATCTTCTTGCGCAGAATGCTCTTAACGCTTCAGACTTCGTTATTATACCAATAGACGCTGGTATATTCGCCTTTGACGCCATTGACCTCATTACAGAAAAGGTCAATGCTATAAGGGCAACAACGAATCCAGGTCTTAATATACTTGGCATTCTTGAGAATAGAAGCAATATAACCACAACGTCTAAAGAGATAGACATTGCCTGCCGAAAGATATATGGAGATACAGTCTTTAATACTGTTATCCCAGCTCGTCCTGAGCAGGTCAACAAAACAGTGAAAAGCTATGCAGGATGTGTTAATTTGACAGGCAATACGCTTGCTGAGAAGTACACAGAGCTTGCAGAAGAAGTAATGGAAAGGGTGAATAGATAATGTGCAGCTTGCTTGAAAGACGCAGCCAACATCAGGAGAATATGCAATCTGAGGCTGAGAACATCAACCATGAGCTTGCCGCTGAGTATCTCAATCAGTGGCAAGGTACAGCTCAGAGGATCGTTGAGTTGGATATAAACAGTATCAAACCATACAGAACGCCTGAGGGAAAGGAACAGCCATATAAGATAAGACAATCCAAGGTTGAGCGTCTGGCTATCTCTATAAGGGATCTGGGCGTCCTGCAGCCAGTTATAGTTCGGAGAAAAGAAAGTGAATATGAAATACTTGCAGGTCATCATAGATACTATGCGGCTAGGCTGTGCGGTCTGACGACTATTCCATGCCAGATCAAGGACAACATAGACGACTTCACGGCATACATGATCGTTGCAGAGTCCAATACAAGAACAGATGACGTTCTTCCCTCAGAAAATGCTGAGATCTTCAAAACGTACATGGATAAACGTGGTATGGACAATGAAACCGCTACCCTGAATGAGATATCCGAGAAATTCGGCGTTTCCAATACAACGGTATACAGATATGTACATCTGCTGAAACTATCCGCAAGGCTCATTCCAATGGTAGATAACAAGGTTATTCCTTTCGGAAGATATGAAATGCTTTTAGCTCATCTTTCCGAAGAACAACAGAATATCATAGCAGACTACATTGAGATGTATGACCTCAGAACTTTCCCAGGCAAATACATCAATGCAGTCTGTGCGTACTGTGACGAAAACGGAAACGAAGAACTGACCGTTGATAAGGTATACGATATCTGTCATCAGCCTAAAGCTAAAAAAACTGAGCAGGTATCAACAAGTATATACACGAAGATATCATCCATGTTTCCGTCCCTTGAAAGTTCTTCACAGGACGATATGGATGATCTTATAGTCAAGCTGCTTGCAGAACATTTTGCGGCAGAAGAAAACTAGGACACTTGAAGTTTCAGGTGTCCTTTTTTTACAAAAAGGAGTGATTGGACAATGGAAAGAATATTTTATGGTTCACTGGGAATAGCTCTTTGTATAACAGGAATTTGGACTATTATAAGCGCATTTATTCCTGAGAAATACAGACTTTTCAAGAAAGGCAGGAAAGAAAAATGATTTTTTATGATGACGAACACGAGGAACTGTTTAATAAGCTGTGTGGCAAAATGCCCTATTTAGACGGCTATCACTTGTCGCTTGCTTATCTTTTGACAATGGACAGTGTTTTGCGTCATCATATTGGCGCACTATATGATGAAAAAAAAGATGTTATTATTTTCGAGGGTTTGAATAAGCCGTTTCAGACAAGCACAAGCAGTAAAACAACACGTTTGGCATTCAACCTTTGGAGCGGTTCAGTGTATGACTCAGATCCCCCTGAAGCCTATATCGACAAGAACGGACAGAAAAAATATGTGCCGAGCAAATACTATGCTCCTGACAATATTTTCAACTGCACATATGCGCCGTATTACTTCCAAGCAATCAAAATCAGGTTCGAAATTTTTATGTGAATAATGAAATGGAGGTAATGGTATGAAAGTAAAGCACTATCACAGAGAATATGACAGCTACAAGACCGAACGTCAGTGGGCGCTTGAGGGCTTTCTTGTAGCAGAAAATGTAGAGGGCATAGAGCTTTTGCCAAGCAAACAAAGCAAACAACCATGCAAGTATTACAAACCTGATGAAGTCAGACCTGCAACAGAGAGTGAGTTGCAGGCTTTTTTTCAGCCCGAAAAAGAAAGACGCAGAGAACAGGCAAGGGCATATCGTAAGGCTAGGCTAGAACGTGAGCAGGAAGAACGTGAAAGAGAACTTGAAGAGGCTAAGTGGTGTGCTGTTGAGCCTTACAAGAAAAAAATTGACGAATTGAGCATGGTTATAAATGCTCTTGACAACGATCCGTCAACAGCTATTGCTATAAACTTTGAAGCAACAGGATATGAATATAAAAATGAATTATTGCAATTATCAGTTATCAACTTCAGAGGAGATATTCTTTTTAATAGCTATTTTAAACCCAAAAAACACAAAGAGTGGACAGAAACTGAAAAGGAAAACGGAATAACACCAGAAATGGTTGCTAATGCGCCGCAAATATCTGATATGGCTAAACAGATTACCGAAATATTTAATAATGCAGATCTTATTTTGTACAGTAAAAATTATAGTTATTATTGGCTATTTTCATGGAGCAACATTTTAATTCAACCAAAATATCGAAGAGAAGTAAATGTAAATGAAATGATAACTGAAAGTGATAACTTTGAACTTCCAAAGAATAGCCTTGAAAAATGTCAAGCTATTTTGAAGCTCTACAAAGAGAAATTGTATCGGGTGGAGGAGGATAAATAATCATGGAAAACAAATATATAGTTTTGGACACTGAAACAACAGGTTTGAACGCAGCAGAGGACGAGCTTCTTCAGGTGTCTATCATTGATAATGAGGGCGCAGTTCTTTTTGATAGCTACATAAAGCCCACACAGCATACTGAGTGGGCAGAAGCGGAGCGTATTCATCATATCACGCCTGAAATGGTAGCTGACGCACCGACTATAGCGGAGGTCATGCCAGAGATAAATGATATCTTAAACAGATATGATAAGATCGTTGGATACAACCTCAAGTTTGATAAAGCTTTTCTTGAAAATAACGGAGCAGAGTTTTTAAACACAGAATATGCTGACGCAATGAAAATGTTTGCGCCAATTTATGGAGAATGGAATGACCAAAGAGGAAGCTACAAATGGCAGAAACTCACTATAGCCGCAGACTATTACGGCTATGATTGGTCCGAGCATAAAGAAGCACATAACAGCTTGGGTGACTGCTATGCTACGCTCCACGTTTACAAAGAAATCAACGAAGTGATAAAAAATCAAAAGAGTGAATATATGCTTTTAGGTCGCTTGCAAATGGATTGTAACTACTATCTTGGTGCTGGCAACAGAAATTCCAAACATCTTTGGGCAGGAACACCTAAAGAACAAATAGAAAAAATGAAAGAGTTGTATTCAAAGCTTGTTGTTAAGCCTGAATGGCTTTCCGAAAAAAACATTTCAGACTATGAAAAAGCAATGCTGCCGCAAGAAAAAGTTGAAAACGAAAAAGAACAGAGTCTTAAATCATTTGCAAGAGCTGACGAAACCAAACAGCGTATCTCAGACATAGCGGATAATTGCCGCAACGCCTGTGAGCTGTGCGACAAGCAGTCACAAAATGATATTTTTCTTTCGGAAGAGCAAGCCGTACAGGCTGTCAAACTTGGCATACCTGTAGGATATGTGACTAAGCAGGAAGGTCATCACGGCTCATCGGCAGGACTGCACACTTTCTATATGCTCTCTGAGCAAAACTACTCAACGCTCAGTAATGACGAGAGTATGGACAAGGGTCCTGTTTTTCACTACACTATGACCAAAGAACAGAAGATGGAAATGCTTGATATAATCAATGCTGCTATTGAAGATCCTTGCTTTGCAAAAGGAATTGAAAAGCCGAAGAAAAATGTGAGTTTAGGCAAAAATCAAGCAGGGAGAAAATAAAACAAACGTTTCATATCACACTACCCTACCACACGTGGTAGGGTGTAAGGAGGTCCAAAGTTGAATAATGCAATATATGAAGTCATAAACAACGGTGAGAACAGTTATTACTATACTCACCACGGCGGCAATTGCGTAACAGGTCCACTAAGACTTGATCAGGCGATCGAATATGCACAGCATAATGATATCGCTCTTGATAAGGCGTTTGAAGCGATAACCTATTCAAATGAGTTTATGACAGCAAAAAAAAGCGAGAATGTATTTGAGAAAATAAATGCTGATGAATTACCACTTTACAAAAGAGTTTTTGACCAAAGCAATGAGATCAGTACGTATGTCACATTGGATCTCGATAAGAATATCTACAGATATTCTGAAAACGTAAACAGATACGGAAGTTTTGCCAAGGACTACAAGCTGGATCTCAGTAAAGTAATTGAAGTTGCCAAACAGACCGTTGAGGAATGTAACGTTGCTTATGAGAATAAACCGTATGAGTTTACTGAGCTTATCAAAAGAACAGATAAAAAGCTTGACGCACTCAATAAACAGCGTGACGATATATTGAGAGTCGTCGTCGTTGAGCCGAACAAGCCTGCATACGAAAAGCTTCTTGATTGCTCTGAGAGTAAGCTTAGAGCAATGCAAAAGGTGGTTGACGGCTATATAGAGCCGTTATACGATTATCTTGATGACAGCAAAGCGCTTGCATGGGGAAATGAAGAAGCCCGTATATGTGAAATGCAGCCGAACAGAAAGTTTGACGGCAAGCAAGCGATATGCGGAACATTCTTTATAACTGGCGATAATGGTGAAGATAGCTTATCTTTGACAGAAAGCCAAGTCAAAAAGTATCTTGAGATGTTTAAAAAGCCAGACAGATTTACAGAGCGTGAGATCGGTGAGGCATTCAGATGTGAGGTACATTTCATCTCATTCGAGGAGCTGACACCGACTCAGGCGCCTGAAAGAGCTGCCTCCAAGCCTAAGCCTAAAGGAAGTCCTAAAAGATGAAAATGCAATTTAAGCCTTATTCGGAAAGCTATTATCAAGCCGAAAAAGAAAATATGATCTACAGAATATCTGCTGTACGAAATGAGCCTGACGGACACACAACAGCGGTCCTTGAAAACACATTTGGCGGCAATTACATTGCTTACGGCTGTAAGCTCAGTGGGCACCGCATAGACTGGGCACACAAGAGTCAATGCACCTCAAAAGAACAGGCACTTGAAACGCTTGTGCGATCAGAAAGTAATGATAACACGATCAAGAAGAACAGAGGACACCAGTCAAGAGGGCGATAATATACCTTGACGGATCACAAAAATTATGGTAGAATGGAGAGGTAAAATGAAGAATTATCCAATATACGCAATCGCTTTTATCACTAATGTAGCAAATGCGGTGTATATAATAAATGATGACAAGGAGTGTACAACATTTATGGAGTATTTTATGGAAAAAATCCTACCAATACTGATTTCTGTTATCTTAACAGGCATTGTAACTTATCTATTTTCGGCAAGACAGTCAAGAAAATCGCAGATAGTAAAAAACACAGAAGAGATCAAGAAGCTTGCTCGTCAGCTCGGTGTTAATGATGAAAAGACTTTTCACGCCGAATTTTCAGAACAGTACAATAAAATAATGGACAATATCGGCAAGACACCGAATGATAAAGCACTTACAGGACAGCACCAAGATATGCTCAATATATTGCAAAAGGATTTTCAGGTAATAAACGGGCGCTATGAAAAGGAAGATGAAAGCTATCGCAGCTTTACAATGCAACAGAAAGATCTCAAAGAAACTCTCGATAATTTCTCCAGAGATTATGCAAAGATAATCAACGAAAACGGAAAGCTTTTTAATGAGAACATTGTGCTTAGAGATACAAACAGAAAGCTTGAGGCTGAAAACAAACAGCTTAGGACAGAGATCGAAAAGAACAGAGAGATAACCCGTGGAAACAGCCTGCATATGTAATTTAGAGACGCTGTGATGTCTCTTTTTTATTGCAGTTTCATATATTCATATTTTTTTGTCGAATTTAGTGAACATCAACAAAAAAGTTTAGCCACACTTGTCATTTACAATGATAGGGAAATATAGTATAATTACATTAAGAAAAGTATAGGAGGAAAACCATATGAAGAACACGATAAAAGCCATAGCCGCTCTGCTCATCAGTGCGACAATGATAAGCATAACCGCCTGTGGCAACACAGACACCACATCATCAGCCCCTCCAAAGGCAACCACAACGGCTTCAAGCACAAAAGCTTCGGCAACTACCACAACGGAAGCCACACTGACCTCTCAGAGCGAGGAAACAACTTCCCTTTCGGCTACCACAACGGGAACGTCTGCAAGCACAAAAAGCACAAGCAGTTCTAAATCATCGACTACTCCAAAGAACACTGCAAAGGCGAACAGCTCTAAGGCAAGCAACGGCGGAACAGTGAATAATAATCAGAGCTACAGCGGAAACACCACCAACAACGGAAACGGCAACTACAACTATCAGCCTGCGGAAACACAAGCTCCTCAGACCGAACGTCAGACAAAGAGACAGACAGAGCGTCAGACACAAAAGCAGACCACCACAACGGCAAAGAAAACGCAAGCTCCGAAGCCAAAGCCGACTACAACTACAACGGCTAAGCCAAAGGTAAACCTTACTCAGAGTGATATAGACAGACTTCAGAAAGAATTGCAGGCATACAGCAATGAATTGGCAAGACCAAGAGTCGAGAAGATATACACAAATGGAGGTTATTCCTCGGCTGATGAGTATATGGCAGACCTTGCAGATGTAAACCTTAATACTGCTTCATGGACTTCTGGAGATAACATATACGCTCACGAAAAATACAATGATGTTCTCCAAAGTCTGAAAGAGGAGATTCAAGATGAATACAATTTTTATAGTGAAGAATATCTTCACCAAAGTGTAATAATCATTCAAGCAGGAACAGATTATTATGGTCACTCCTGTTGGAACACATATTTGCTGAGAGCATAAAAACTGAATAAAGCGTTTAAGACGATTGATAAAAATTTCAATCGTCTTTTTTTATGCAAAAAAATAATATCCGCAAGGATTTGACATAGAGAAATAAATTGAAAGGGCGAGATAAAAATGAAGAAAAGTATCGTAAAAAGGATAGGCTCTTTACTCACAGTGCTTCTCCTTACAGCCTCAATCTTTTCAAATGGACTGGTTGCCTTTGCGGCTGACACAAAGCATACGCAGAGCAAGGTTCTTGATTGGAGCTATAACTTTGAGGGTTCAGGGCTAAAAAACGCCTATGACCCATTGACAGGTGGAAACACCAATGACGCATTCCGCTACAAGTGGGCGCAGGAGTTCTATTTCTGGAATGACGAAAGCGGAAACAATTGCTATTGTGTTCAGCTTGGTACTGAGCATGATAACAGCATTGAAATGAGTTCTGTATCATTTAATGATGATAAGATGAAACAATATTACAAGGACGGAAATCAGCGAAACTATTTAAAATCTGCTACAATATACGCTTACAAAGGTAAAACTAAGTATGGCTACAATGCAGATACCGAAAGAGTAGCTTCTCAAGCTATGATATGGACAGTATCAGGCGGTTTCTTTGACAGTTCATCAGAAAATCTTTCTTCGGACGAAAATACGATTTTGAACCGCATATATGCTCCTTCATCAGCAGACCATAAAAACCTTGTGGATTGCTACAAGAAAATGAAAGGTGATATACTTAGCCACTATAAAACTCCTGCTGGTGCAACAACTGCCGTAAGAACCGCCCCTACATACGAATTGAAGTATAACACTTCAACAAAGAAATATGAGGGTACGATCAAGGCTGACAGCAGTATCTCACAGTTCGATTTTTCAAAAGTTGACGGAGTTACATTCAAAAAGGACGGAAGCAACATCAAGGTTTCCGCCAATGAAAACATCAAGGCAGGAACAAAAGCTGTCACTCTGACAAAGGCAAGAGCAAAGAACAGTGGCAAGATAGAGGAATGTGTTCCTCTGTTTTACAAGGGCAAAAATGATTCAGGCTCTCAGGCGAAAGTTGGATATATATCAGGCAAAGACCCTGTTCAGGCATATATCAAGCTTAAAATAAGCACAGGCTCAGCTCACCTTGACAAGAGCTTCACAGATTACTTTGACAACAAGCAAACAGGCACAGCGGATATGTACAAAGCCGTTAAGTTTCAGCTTGCTTGCAAGGTCGGTGACAGCTACAAGTTTGTAAAGGCAACTGGAAAGGACGGAATCTACAGCTTCACTGACCTCGTTTCACAGGCTACAGACCTTACGCCAAACACCAAGGGTGATATTGATGTAACAGGTCTGCCAGAAGGTAATTATGAATGGAGAGAAATATCCACGGCAGACGGCTACATGATATCATCAAAGAAAGCTATCACTGTTACCGCTGACAAGACGGCTAAAACGGAGTTCATCAACAAGGCTTCTGCTCCTGACAAGGGCAAGATAACAATTCACAAGCGTGACGCTGAAACAAGAGCTGACCTCGAGGGTGCAAAGTTTGAAGTGGCAGCAGCCGAGGATATCTACGTTGGCAATGGCTATTGTATATATCCAAAGGGAACAGTTATCGACACCATAACCACAGGCGCAGACGGCATAGCTGAAACAACAAAGGCTATCTACAAGGGCTACAGCTACACTGTGACAGAGATTGAAGCACCAAAGGGCTATTCGATTTCTGATGAACCAACACAGACTATCAAGCTTGTTGAACAGCAGGCTGAGTTCGTTGTGGATTTTGACAACGAGCAAAACACTATTCCTTTTGAGATAACAAAGACTGACATTTCAACAGGCGAACTTATCCCTGATTGCACCTTTGAAATTCTTAATGAAAATAACGAACAGGTCATCACAGGAACTACAGACGAGAACGGCATTGCACATTTTCAGCTTGCTATAGGCAAGTATTTCTATCGTGAGATTTCAGCACCTGATATCTATGAAATTGACGATACTCCTTATCCGTTCGAAATAACAGAAAACGATGATATCGTCAAGGCTGAAATGACAAACAAGAAGAAAAGTGGCTCTATCAAGGTCACAAAGATAACAACAGGTAATCTCAATATTGAGGGCATTAAGTTCCTTGCAACAGGCATTTCTGATACAAACAAGGACTTGAAGTTTGAAGCGACAACAAATGAAAATGGCGTAGCAATGTTCGATAAGATTGTTATCGGCAAGTATGTCATCACAGAGGACGGCTCAACAGTTCCTGCGGCTTACCTTGTGGCTGACGAGCAGGAAGTCACTGTTGAGTATAATGAAACAGCAGAGGTTGCGTTCGAGAATATCGAGAAAACAGGCGAGATAAAGGTCACAAAGTCTACAGTTGGCAATCTCAATATCAAGGGTATCACATTCAATCTGAGAGGTACATCAGACAGCGGCAGAGATATCGACATTCCTGCGACAACTGATGATAACGGCGTTGCGATTTTCAGTGAGATACCAATTGGAACTTATACTATCTATGAGGACGAAAAGACAGTACCAACTGCATATCTTGTCGCTGACCCACAGAACGTGACAGTAACATATGCCGAAACAAAGGAAGTTTCTATTGAGAACAAGGAAAAATCAGGCTCTATCGTAGTCCATAAGACCACTGAGGGACAGAAGAATATCGAGGGTATCAAGTTCTATATCAGAGGTACATCTGACACAGGACGTGAAATTGATATCCCTGCGGTAACTGATGAGAACGGCATAGCAAAGTTCGAGAACGTACCGATAGGTACATACAAAGTTATCGAGGATAAGGAAACAGTTCCTTACGGATATCTTGTAGCTGACGAAAAGGAAGTCAAGGTTGAGTATGCTCAGACAATTGATGAAACAATTTTGAACGCTGAACAGACAGGAACAGTTAAGGTTCACAAGAAAACTGACGGCATGACGAACATCGAGGGCATTCGTTTTATTCTTTCGGGAGTTTCCGATACTGGCAGAGAGATACGCATTGAAGCCGTCACCGACAAGGACGGCATAGCGAAGTTTGAAAACGTACCGATAGGTACATACACAATAACAGAGGACGGCTCAACAGTGCCATACGGCTATCTTGTTGCCGACTCAAAACAAGTGACTGTAGCATATGCTCAGACTATTGATACTGATATGTTCAACGAAAAAGTTCCTGACACGCCTAACACTGGTGTTTCCGATAATATTGACGGCAGAACAGTTCTTGGCGGTGTAGTTGTCATACTCGCAGGAGCGGCTGTTATTCTGTTTTCACGCAAGAGAAAAGAAAGGTAATTGATACTGTCTGAAAAAGGCAGTAAAAAGGGGATCAATTTATCTATACAGAAAGAAGCGCCTGCAACGGGGCAGGCGCTGGGGAGGATTAATCACTGTTTTTCATATACATTAAGAAGTCTTTGCATATAGATTGATGTTCAAGAAAGTTTTTTCTTTGATTATATGTTTTTAGTTGTATAGCCGCATTTAATTCTACTGCAAAAAGATACCATGCTTTTTCAAAAGTTTGTGTTATCAGTGGCACAGTATCAGGAATACTAAGTTTAACATAATTTACATCCTGGTTTTTTTATTACTTTTGAAGTCATCCTATGATTACCATCAATGACCATTTTCTCTGATTGTAATCTGCATGGAAAATCAATAACAATAATAGGAGTTTCGCAAGAGAAATGATACTTTTTAATATCATTTTGCACTTCATATTCAACATTGTTATATACAAGCCTTCGTGCATTTAATCTTTGAAAATCATAATTTTGAGCAACGTCAACAGCCTTGTCAACATTAAAATGAATATAAAATTGTGCAATGCTAGGTATTTTTATTATTTGTTGATAATATTCACATGGTTTGTTTTTGTCATACGAAAAATAACATCTGTTATTTTTATATGCGTATCGCATAACTTCAATCCAATTGGCTACTAATTCATCAATTGGCTTTATTAAATTAAAACTGTTATAAAATTCCAGTATTGCATTTATATCAATATCATATTCTGAAGATGAAACATAATCAAATAACATCTATATAACCTCCATACAGAAAGGAAATAATTATGGAACTAGGTCAAAAAGGAAAAGGACGAACATTTAAACTATATCGTGATGTTCCTAAATGCTACAAAGCCACAGCCGCAGATACGGCACGTTTTGAGAAATTTTTAAAAATCATGATAAAAAAAACTACAAAGGCTATTGGCAAAAATTTAACTCGCTAAAAATTCAGACTTTTAAATAGTATAGCATATTTATTTACAAAGCGCAAGCGCTGTAAATAAATGCAACTATGAGGGCTAAGTCAAAATGGACAGAAATTATTATACACCCATAAATGCAAGGCTACTGATATTCCTACTGTTTATCAACTCATTAATGCTTGGATTTATTAAAGTGTATTTTAAAAGCAATACACTTCTTAAGACAAAGATCGTTGTCATATGGCTTTTGATAAAAGCGGTTATTATTCTGCTGAATGTAAGCTACATTAAAAAGAACATATACAATATGACACACAATAAAGAATACCCGACAAGTTCTATTGCAGTGATACGCAACACTCATTTGATGAGCTGCATATGTACTTTTGTGGCATTCCTTATTATAAAAGTTTGATAGGAGCTGATAAGAATGTTAAAGATCCGAATACAGGGTTTACCTGCAGAAGTTGAAAAGTTCACAGAACAGCTTGAAAAAGACGAAAAATATGAATTTCTTCAAAAAAGTGAAACCTATCCGAACAGAAATTCGGTTTATATTAGAAAATATGTGGAGATACGGTTAAAAGAACAGGAGTGAGAAAATGCAAAAAGAAATTGAAATAATTAAAGACGGTTTGTCATACAATGAGGAGCTTGAGTGCATTGCAAAACGTTTTGGTATGACGCAGGAGCAAGCACTTAAAACGATAGTTGAAGAAGTATACAACAGTGAGGCAAGTTCTTTGGGCTTTAGCTTAAAAGACGCCTTAGATTTAATACATAATTGTGATTGCAGATTTAGCGAGTGCGATCCTAGTCAAGATGTGCCATTTTAGTTGACGTGGAGGTTTTAAAATGCAAAAAGAAATTATAAATGACGGCTTATCATACAAAGAGAAGCTTGAGTGCATTGCAAAACGTTTTGGTATGACGCAGGAGCAAGCACTTAAAAATATAATTCATGATATATATATTAGTGAAGTAACGCTTTCCGAATTTAAAGACGCCATTGTTTTAATTTGGGACAACAATCATGACGAATGCGTTGAGTTTGACATTGACGGAAATGTTATCGTTGATGACAGCTCTGAGAATGATCTATATGAGGGTGATACCGCTTTTTAAAGAGCTTGACAACAATGCAGTAAGTATTGTATAATTTAGTCAATATACTAAATATAAGGGGAATACTTACTATGAGCAGTTTATCACAAGGAATACATAACGCTGTATGTATAGGTGTTATTTTTACTGGCAAACATCAATCTTTTAATAGACCACTACCAAAAGTAACTATATTGTGGGAGATAACTGAAAACGAAAAAATAAAAACTTTTTCAAGAGATTATACCTATTCTTATTACGAGAAGGCAGAACTACGTCTGCACCTAGAGTCTTGGCGAGGCAGACCTTTTACAGCGACTGAATTATCCAAATTCAAACTTCGCAATATATTAGGCGTGCCATGCAAATTGGAAATAGCCAAGAACAATAAAAATTACAAACAAGTAGAAAATGTTTACCGTTTTCCAGCAAAGGAACAAGCTCCTAAACGCAAATCAGAGCTTATTTACTTTGATATATCAGATAAAACGACTTATTCAGAGATACCTAATATACCATATTATATAGTAGAAAAGATCAAAAACTCACCTGAGTATAAACAATCGTCACTTAAATTATAACATAACAAAGCATATCGGACACTCATCAGTAATGTTGAGTGTCTTTTTTTTATACCCGAAAGGAGAAACACCATGAATACTGAAACTCCAAAGAAAAGCAAATTCGATATTTTGGAAGAGATAATGATAAATTTTCAAAATGATTATGAAACAGACAATGCTCAGACACATTGGGTGAAAAACTACAAAGAACGGAGAGAGAGATTGATTCAGCTTCAAGAGGAAGAATATGAACTGCAAGCGAATGTAATTGATGACGCTCACGATCTGGGCTTTGTTGAAGGCGTAAGATATGCACTCAACATCATGGATATGACAAACGCAGGAAAGAATAAGGAGCTTTTGGAACGGCTCTTAAATATTCTTGAAAATACAAAGGAGGAAAATCATGAGAGTAACAGTTGAGATCAATGATGAAATGGCAAAGGCGATAAAACTGTATATGACGAAAGCCGAAACAGAAGAAAGCCTCGAACAGCTTATCCAGCAGGGGGCTGAAAAGGCAGCCGACAAAGCCTTTGTTAAGTATGTGCCAAAGCCTATAAGAGATTACTATAAGCTTTTGGATCAGCTCAGGGAGGAAAGATCATGAAAAGAACAGTGATACTTGCAGCGGTAACTGCCCTGCTATTGTCAAGCTGTGGCAGCTCAGACTCATCTTCTTCAGAAAGTCCGAAAGATAGTTATGTCGGCAAATTTGCAAATGACATTTCTTCTTCGGTTGCTTCAGATGATAGTGGATCGTCACCAGAAGATACAAACAGTATTGAAGATGTCACAACTGCTGCACCAGCGACAACTACAGAACCGCCTCAGATCACAGCACCGCAAACGGAAACAAATGAAACTACTAAAAAGCCAAAGGTATACCACATTCCCTCAGCCAATACTACCCTGCCGCCTATTCCTATTTATTTCAAACTAGAAAGCAATGACGGCAACGGCTTATCAATGTCATATACAGTAGAAAACTGTAATTGTAATGCCCAATACGATATATTATCCGTTACGATCGATGATATGGATGTTACTTCGGTATGCAATAAAGACAGTTTTGAAGCCACAAGCGGAACAGATGTAAGCGGTGCAGTGTCCATAGGATATGGTAACGCAACGCCGAACAGCACCGTGACTTTCACAGGCACTTGGACAAATACCGATACTGGAACAACAGAGTATTTTGATTTTCATTATAGTTTTCATATCTCAGAAATAATAAAGGAGTGAGAGCATGGCTATTGATTTAAAGGATCAAACCTTTGGTGTAGAGATCGAGTTTACAGGTATAACACGAGAAAGAGCTGCACAGGTTGTCGCTGAACATTTTGACACCTACTCGTCCGCCCCAGATTACTCTTGCTATTACACACGAAAGATATCTGATGACACAGGTCGTGAATGGAAAGTAATGCGTGACGCCTCAATAGACCCAGTTAGGAAGAACAGATCTGAAACATATAACATGGATGAATACCGTTGTGAGCTTGTTACACCTATACTGAAGTCTGATAAGGATATGGACGATCTTCAGCAGATAGTTCGTGACCTAAGAAAAGCGGGAATGAGAGTAAACGAAAGCTGTGGCTTGCACGTGCATATAGGGGCAGAAAGGCAGGACGCCAAGTCACTCACTCGTCTGTCTAACATCATGTATCAGAAAGAAGATATCCTTTACCACGCTCTAAAGGTCCCAGCAAGCCGTGCAATGCAATGGTGCCGCAAATCTGATGAGGACTATATACGTCGGCTTAATGCCGCCAAACCGAAAACAAAAGAAGCACTAGCAGATATCTGGTACCGAAACACCGACGGATATGAACGCCGTAATGCCCACTATAACCGCTCTCGTTACAGAGCGCTCAATCTTCACGCATATTTCACAAAAGGAACAGTTGAGTTTCGCTGTTTCAACTCAACTACCAATGCAGGAAAAGTCCGCACATATGTGAGGTTTGCGCAGGCTGTCACCGCCCAGGCTCTTAATCAACGCAGTGCCGCTGTACATAAAACACAATCAAGTAACGAATGCTACACTTTCCGCACATGGCTCATACGCATAGGGCTTAATGGGGACGAGTTTAAAGTGCCGAGAAAATATCTTCTTGAAAACCTTGAGGGCGCAAAAGATTGGAAAGATAAGGCGGCAGCTATGGAGCGACGGCGGATAAGAGAACAGCAGGCACAGCAAATCGCCCAACGTCTAAACGATATGAGAGCCGCCTCGCCTGAACCTGAGACAATAACAATAAGCAGTATCATCCATTCTCCAGATCGTGAGGTCAGAAATGATAATTCTTTTACCCTAAGAGAAAGGATAGTTATGCTGCTTGAAAACGTCCGTGATGATGAAAGTGTTACTCCAGACGAGCGAAATAACATATTCTCTGTCCTTGGTATCAGTCACAATGGACAGGAAAACTCTATTGAAGATCTGCTTTCCACACGGCAGACACAACAAGCAAGAGAAGCAGAAAACACTGTTTCACAGCTTGCAAGACGAAGAAACACTCCAAACAGAAGCAGATAAAATGTCCTACCACACGTGGTAGGGTCAAGGAGGGATAATATGATTACTGATGAAGAATATGACGAGCTGATGAAGCTTTTCTTTTCCCCTGATAATACACCAAAAGAACAGCCGAAAAAGAACGAGGAGTATAAGATATATGTAGCATACGGAAGCAATATCAATACTGAACAGATGATGTTTCGCTGTCCCGACGCTGAGATATATGCAACAGGCATGGTGCAGGACTATGAGCTGTCATTCAATAAGGTGGCAACGCTCCAAAAAAAGAAAGGTGAAGAAGCCCCTGCCCTGCTCTGGAAGCTTTCTTCTTCGGACGAAAGATCACTTGATAAGTTTGAGGGCTATCCTCACAAATACAAGAAAATAGCTGTTGATGTGAAATGCCAGGACAAAATCGTTTCTGGCATGGCATATGTCATGGTCAATTCAAAGGACTACAATACGCCAACAGAGGAATATTATCAGCGAATAGAAAACGGATATATAGAAAATGGCTTACCATTGGAATATCTCGAACAGGCATATGAAAAAGCAGAGGAAATGGTCTGTGAGCGTATAGAACGTGACAACAGCAGTATCTCACTGTTTAATCGTGAATACCTTGACAGCATAAGCAACAATGATGATATAGCAGTAAATGCTTTCAGAATGGGCGCTATGTATCAGCAATATTTCAACGATAATGACCTTGAAGCGTTTGAAATAATGGATATGGTCAAGGAATACAAAACGGCTGACCGCTTTGAGCAGGCACTGAAAGAAATTGAGTTAAGAGAACAGATCGGCAACCTTTATTGTGCCTATGGAAGTAACATGGATCTCGAACAGATGAGATACAGATGTCCTAATTCAAAGGTAATATCAACAAGCTACATTGAGGACTACAGGCTCCAATTTAATCAGCACGCAACTATAGTTAAGGACAAAGGCACAAAGGTCCCCGTTGTTTTGTGGGAGATCGCTCCTCAGGATTGGAGAAACCTCGACAGATATGAGGGATATCCGTCATACTACCGAAAAGAGCTTGTTAATGTAAAGGTCGGCGGCGTAGAGCGAGCCTCATTGGTCTACATAATGAATAAGCCTGATTTCGCTATATCTCCACCAACGCAAGCATATCTCGATGGGATAAAACGAGGCTGTAAACAGCATGGAATCGATACAGGTTATCTTGATAACGCATATGCAGACTCAATACAAAAAGCCAGGCAGTTTCAGACAAGATGTAAACGACCTTCTAAAAGCAGGTGATGATAATGAGAATTGAGAACGCTCCGTATGTAAAAGCCGTTATGGGTGGCAATGAATATGCTATACAAAACAGTCCGAAGAATGTTGCGGCTGCTATTTACAAAGCAAATGTCACACAACAGAATATAAGCATTCTGACTCCAGATAATGTTACGATAGTATCTACCTTCGGACCGTTTCTTGATCGCTGCACAGATCTTGACTACACAAATAAAAAGCTTATACCAGAATTGACGGCAATGCAGACGCTTCAGCAGCCAGTGCCGCAGGTGAAGCTCTACCGCAATAATGGCATAAACAAAGATAAAGAAATGAACAGATAGGAGGGATAAACCGTGTATAAAAATGAAAAGGCGTCATCACCGCCAGTAAACAACAAGGTCGTTGATTTTTGCTGTGGAAAGATAATAATGCTGTTGTCAGATCACCCAGGTAAGCTTTTTTACCAGGACTCAGACAGCAGCATTTATATTTTAGGCGAACATCTTCCTGACGCAGAGCCGAAGCCTATAGCTCTGCTGTCAGAAGAAGAACAGCAAATGATACTCAGACACTATGAACAGCGAGGGGGTAATCACATATGAACGTCTTTGTACCAGGGACACGCTTTTCTGACGAACAGATACGTGACGCACGGAATATGTCATCCTGCGAAGTCATCTCCTCTGTTACAGGCTTCAGCTTTGAAAAGTGCGGCAGTGAGTGGAAATGTAAAGAACACGACTCACTGAGAGTTTTTAAAGACGGAAAAGGTTGGACGTGGTATAGTCAAAACATAAGCGGAGCTAACTGCATTGACTTTCTCATGAAAAGCGAAGGCTACTCATGGCAGCAGGCAATAACGTCGCTAACACAAGGAAAGTATACGCAGAGCGACTATGCTTTTCGGAATGACGAACAGCCTCAAAAGCCAAAGGAAATAAAGCTGCCTGAAAGGACAGAAGGCAAATACTCCCGTGTATATGCCTACCTAATGAAAAAGCGCTGCATAGACCTTGAAGTGATAAACTACTGCGTGAAAAACGAGTTGCTCTATGAAGATAAGCGTGGAAATTGTGTGTTTGTCGGAAAAAATGACAATGGTCAGCCTAAATATGCAATGCTCAGAGGAACATATACTCCCGAAAATGGACAGCCATACAAGGGCGAAGCAAGCGGATCAAACAAAATGTACGGCTTTCGCATGGACGGCACCTGCGAAACACATCTCTTTGTATTTGAAGCTCCTATAGACGCTCTCAGCCATGCAACGCTCAATATGCAGCGTTCAAAGGATATGGGCATAGCTGATTGGAAAAGCAGTTGGAAACGGCACACAAGGCTTGCTCTTGGCGGAACATCTGATGTTGCCCTAAGTACATATCTGACGACTCATCCGAAAATAAAAGAAATATCTTTTTGTCTGGATCGAGACGAGGCAGGGCGAACAGCTTCTGCAAAATATCTTGAGAAATATTCCGTACAAGGGTACAAGGTCAATATCTATGCAGTGCCTGAAAACTGCGGAAAGGACTACAACGAATATCTGTGCAAAGTCACAGAACACAGGAAGAATGTAAGCCGTCAGATGTCGGCTTCATATAATAAGCAGCGTAAAACACGCTGAAAAGAAAAGGAGTTATCTTATGAAAGTAAAAAAGATCACTAAAAACATCTCGGCAGCTATAACAACTGCGATCCTTGCGGCATTTTGCTCTGTAAATGCCTTTGCAGCCGACAATGACGGCTGGACAAACTTTTTCACATTTGGTGATAACTTTGCAACAAACCTGCAGAAAGGTTTGAAAACAGTTGCAACTATTGCGGTGATCGTACTCGCTATCATGGTCATCTCAGGCGGACGTAACTGGGTGGACAAGCTCAAGTCAACAGGTGGTGGAATACTTGTCGGTATCGCTATCGGCTGCTATGGCGCAGGTATAGTTGCAGGAATGTTTGCATAACACGAACAGGACACCAATTCGGTGTTCTGCAATGCTATATGATGAATATGTCATTGCAGAATACCGAAACGAAAGGAGATAATCATGGAGATAAAAACCTCAAAAAAGCACAAGCTTTTGTTTTCAGCATTTACAGTATTTTTGTTTTCGGTTTTCATACCTATAGCCGTCTGTGCGGTAGATGTGGACTACGAAAATCTGCCCCTTGATGTAGTCAAGCATATAAGCAAGGCGACCTACTGGAAAGATATTTTTAGAAGTCTGGGGTTTGCCATACTTAGTTGTATAGCAAAGCTTATAGATTGGTGCGAACAGGCATTCAATCAGGTGCTGCACTTTAATGTTATGCACCTCTTTAATCAGATAACAGGAATGTCAGATACAAACAAGCTCGTTTCCGTAATATTCACCATATTCCTGCTGATCGGAGCGGCTGGAGTAATGTTTATGCCCGAAAAAATAAGGGTAAACGATTTTCTTAAAAGCATAATTCTTTCAGCGGCACTTATAGTTGCACTTCCAGCCCTGCTTTCAGAGCTTACAAGCATGAAAAGAGCAGGACTTGCTGATATAAACAATATCGAATATAGCGAAGCACAGGGCGACTCAGATTTCACATACACTCTTGGTGATATACTTCTTCAGGAAAATATTATTGATATGACTAAAAGTGCGATCAATAATAAGCTGAGTTATTACAGCGAAACTGATCCATTGCCGAACAGCGTCTATGATCTGAATATAAATCAGCATGGCGGCTCTGGCTGGAACAAAGAGGTAGTTGATATATCCGCTGAGGAGTCATCGCAAAGACGATATGAAGATCTGACCTATGATGATATGGCGGAACTTATGGACGTTGGTTATGAATACCGATTTTTTAATCAGGTCATGGATCGTATGTCCCTTAATGAGGAGCTTGACGGTGGCGTTGTGTTCACCTATCAGGCTGTCACTGGTGTAAGCTCAAGCGGACAGCCTATTTATGAGGAAAGGACAACTACCATTGCGGCATATAAAACGAGCATACTTTGGAACATGGCTTATCAGGCAGATGTAAGAGAGGCAGGACTTACCGAAAGCGTGCGGTCAGCACGTGACATTGAGTCAGCATTCAATCTTCTCAAAGATAACGTTATCCGAGAAAGAAACAGAGTATATAATCAAAGACTAAGCCGTTCAAATCAAAGCAATGTAGATGCATCTTATCAGTTTGAAGATATAATGACCCAGCGGGAATATGACGATCTTGACACAACAGACAAGATAATCCAGTCGCTGACAGTAGGAGAAGGTGCCGAGCATATCTACAGATATAACTACGATTTCTGGTTTTCACTGATATTTCTTTTAACAGTTGCAGTTGCCATTATCCTTGCAACTTTCAAGCTTGGAACAATGTTATTTGATATTATCATAACTCAGCTTCTTGCAGGTGCTATCGCCGCAACAGGCGTTACTAATTCAGGCAGAACAAAAATGGTGGTGCAAAATCTTGTATCGTCATATGTTATCTTCATTCTAGTTGCCTTTATGCTTAAGGTGTACATAAAAGCCATACTTATTATCCATAACATGAGCAGTCTTAATTACATAACGCAGCTTATCCTTATAGCTTGCTTTGCAAAAGGCGTTATAACTTGCCCTGATTTCATCACAAGAGTTCTGGGTATTGACGCAGGAAATAAAAACAGCATGGGAACATTGTATGCAATGTCATCGGTCGCAAGAGGATTGGGTATGGCTGGAGCAACTGTTGGCGGATTTGCAGGAAGCGCTGCTGGTGCGGCAACAGGAGCAGCTTCGGGCTTTGCTACAGGTGCATATTCGTCTATAAAAGATGCTCAAAATGGTGGACACGGAAAAGCCTACACAGCTTTTGCTGCTATCGGCGGAGCATTAAAAGGAGGAGCTACAGGAACAGCAAACGGATATAAGGCAGGCGGCGCATTAAGCGGAGCAAAAGCGGCAACTGTTTATCCTAAAGCAGCCAACACGGCTGGAAATCAGTCAAATAGCAATAATCAGAATAGTAGTGCAAGAAGCACAAGTCCGAACAGCAGCAATTCAAGCACATCAACTGCAAATATCAATACAGAAAGCCAAACAGCTTCCGCACCTGAGCAAAGCACTTCTGAAGAACAAAAAACTGCTTCTTCAAATTTGCCAAGCAGTAATGCAGAGTCAGATACACCAACAAGCAATGCCAATACGAACACGGCAGAAGCTCCAAAGGGTCATGCTTTTGATATAGCAAAACCTAACGATAGAAAGGAAAAATAAAATATGGGAACAGTACCTAAGTCAACCAAAGCCGATATAAAATTCTTTCTCGGGCTGTCACTACAGCGCATAGGAATAGCGATAATGGTCGGTTTTGTTTCATTCTCAATATGTCAGGAGATGATCAGCAACGCATGGTTACAGATCATAATGTCACTCATATTCGTTGCAATATCACTTGTTTTGTCGGGAAGATCTCCGTCAAACCCTAGGATCACCTTTGCAAAAGGTCTTATACTTTTTGTATTAAACTTCTTTGAGCCTAAAAAATTATACGGAACTGAAACAGAAGAATACCGCAAATACAAGGAAAGAGAGGCTGAACGAAATGCCAAAAAGCAAAAATAAAATAAGCTATTCACAATGCCTTGACTATCTTGTTGATATAAAGGAATACTGTGGCAATGGCATTATAAAGCTTTCCTACCGAAACAAAAAGACAGAGCTTGCCTGCGTTATGCAGATATCAGGCATAGACATTTTTCATTATTCTACTGACGATATCTACGCCGTCTGCAATAACTTTGCAAAAGCTACAAATGCACTTTCACTGCCACACAAATATATATTCTCAGATAAACACCCTGACCTTACGCCTCAGCTTGATTATCTTGAATATAAAAAGAACAGAACAACTGGTTTTCCAAAGGTCTTTATAGAAAAACAAATCCAGACTTTAAAGAACGCAGCCGAACAGCAGCGTGACAGATTAGCATATCTCATAGTATATGCCAAGGAAAATCAAGAAGAAATGCTTGCGAAAGCCTGTCAGAAGTACATCTCACACATGACAGATACATCTGTTAAAATATGCTCAAAGCCTGAGATACTCTACCTTTTCCGCAAGCACCTTTGCTGCTCTGACACACCGTCTTGCAGTGTAAAGTCCATTCATCCACTTGAATATATCAGACACCAAGGATATGCTCAGATCGACAACAACTTTGTCACAACGCTTATTGTAAATGACTACCCTGCTACTATAAAAAATCTTGAGATTGCAAGTCTTATACAGCGTCTTGAGGGCATAACAGTAATGCTTGACGTTGATTACAAGAACAAAACTCTGGTACTTAAAGAGCTTAACAACAGTATGAAAGAACTCAAAGGACGATTTGCAATAAACAGAACAGATAGTGAAGATCTTGATACACAGACAGAGCTTAATAAGCTTACAGCGATCCGTGAGGCTATAGTAAATGATAACGAACAGATGATGTATATAACAATGCGTATCATTTTGTCCGAGTCTACCCTTGAAAAGCTCAACGACAAATGCACGAACATCTCAAAAATGCTTGAGGACGAGGGTATATCCTGCTTTATCCCATATAACGAAATGGCAGACGAATACATTGATCTTATAAGGCACGACAACATTGCGAACACGCCTTTTCCGCTTCATGATACATATAAAATGCAGTATCCTTTCTACTATCAACAACATCTTGATGACAGATCTTTTATTTTCGGAAAGACGGTAACAGGCGGTCTTGTAAGCATAGATTTCTTTGCCCGTGACTCATACAGACAATCATACGATATGATGTTCATAGGAGTAAAAGGCTCTGGTAAATCAGCTACACTAAAGTCATTAGCCCGTGATTATGTTTCCCTGGGCAACAAGATAATGATACTTGACATTGAGTCTGAGTATCGCACACTCGCAGAAATGTTCGGTGGACAGGTGATAAGGCTCAACAAAAATTCAACGCTGAATGTACTTCAACTGAGAAAAACAATAGACTCATCACGAGAAGATGACGCAAGCAACGAAACTAATTATGCGTCAGAGCTTTCACGAATAATCACATTCTTCTATCAGTATGCACCCTCTCTTGGCGAAATGGAAGCCGAGGAGCTTAAAGATGTTATACAAGAAACGTTCGCCAAAAAGGGCATAACACAAAGCACTGATGTATCCACTCTTTTGCCAGAGGACTTCCCTATTTTCTCTGATCTCCTTGCAACTATACGCAGCAAGCTATACAACAGTGATCGCTCATACAAGGCGATCACGCCAAGAAAGATAGATATTTATGAAACACTTGAAGTCATAGTAAAACAGCTTGCAGAGGGCATTTACTCATCAATGTTTAACGGATATTCTAACGTGAATATCGAAAACTCAAATGTTATAGTCTTTGACGTAAAGGCTCTTTCGGAAATGGACGAGCGTATCTATAATGCTCAGCTTTTCAATATTCTAACCCTTATGTGGTCTGAGACTTGTCAGAATGTTGAGTACAATAACAATATAACCAATCCATATGACAGACGTTATGTTGTATCTCTTATAGACGAGGCTCACAGATTTATCAATGCCAAAAATCCGCAGGTCACAGACTTTATTGAAAAGCTTGTCCGACGAACAAGAAAATATGACGCGTCTCTATGGTTTGCTTCACAGTCTATAAGCGACTACAATCCCACAGGAAACTCTGAGGGAGCAGAGAAAATTAGAGTCATATTCCAGCTCGTACAATACAAATTCATATTCAAACAATCAGCAAATACTGCAGCTTCTCTGCACGAATTTTTCCCTCAGTTTACAGTATCAGAGCTTAATTCAACGGCTGAATTTGAGCCTGGTGAGCTGCTCTTGTCGCTGGGATCAGGACGAAACAAACTTCACTGCAAGCGCTATGTTGATGACGCAACCATGCTTTATATAGGAAACTCACGTGACAGCGAGGAGATAGTACACAGGATCTTTGAAGAACTTTATCACGAATATTCTGACGAAGAATACGGTGAGCTTATAATGCAGCAAAGAGAACACTTCCATAAAGCATTCACAAATGAAGTTTTCGATATGCTTGGGTATAAACCTACAGACAGCGACACGCTATATCAGATAGTATTTATGGCTGTTGACAGGCTCATAAAAGAATACATAGGCAAACGAAAAGGAGCGTGGTAAATGTGACAAATGCTAAGAGTTCAAATATCATATACGGTATCTTTATAGTATTTACCATGCTTGTTATTGGCATTATTCTTGCGTTCAATGGCACAAAGGAACGTGAAAGCAGCTCTGTTGACTATGATAATTCTCTTTCGGTGGGTGGCTATGCGGTAAAGATAAACAACTGCATTTACTTTACAGACACCAATGAGATAGTATTCACATTCAAATATAAGGCTATGGTCGGCTCTCCCACAAACAGTATTCCTGAGATATACTCGATAACTTATTCGCTTAAAGACGAACTTAACAGCAAGCTTACATACAAGACGCAGGACAATTCAGACGAAGAACAGCTTGTTACCTGCACCGATTTTGACAAGGATCTTTATTATATCAAGGTCAATTTTATATCAAAAGAGCCTGATTATTACGATCAAGATACCTATGATGACTTTGGTGATGTAGTCAAAGGTGCTTTTCATGAGGGAAAAAAGTATGACAGCTATGTGCAGATAGATGTACAAGATATGCTCAAAATGACTAAAAATGAGTATAAAACATATACAACTCAAGCACCTGTAACTGCCACTGAAGAAAGCTCTGCGGCTGATAAGGTCATAGACCCAAGTGGCACGTTTGTTATTACAACAACTACTCCAATGACAACAGAGAGTTCTGAGCCTGCAACCACGACAAGCACAGCGTCTAAAAATTCACATGAAAGCACTTCCAAAAAGAAAACCAATGTGGCTGTAAAGAGTAATCAAGATCATGATGAACAGCAGATCGACGAGCCATATGTATACACAACAGAGCCTAGGCGGTATGAAGATAATGACCACTATACCGAGCCACAGCAAACTCAAAGACAGACAGAGAGACAAACTCAAAGGCAAACAACAGCTACAACAACTACCGCTTATGTACCCCCTGAGATAAAGGGGCTAAGACTTGAAAGCAGCTATAGCAACAATGATGTTAGGCTTAATGCAGGCGAAAGCACAACGCTTACGGCGGTCATTTCGCCCTCAAATGCTGTGGGAAATATCATTTGGGAATCCAACCGAACAGATATTGCAGAGGTAGACAGCAGCGGCAGAGTTACCGCAAAAGCAAAAGGAAAAGCAATAATAACGGCAAGAGCTGAGGATAACAGAGCAGTATCCGCAAGCTGTATGATAACTGTAGAATAGAGGTAAATATTATGAATGAAGAATTACTCTTTGAATATCCATTGAAAGCAGACCGCAAAAGATTTGAGTCTGAAATACTGTCATCCGCTCCTGAAAACTTTAAGGCACAAAGAGCAAGAGCCTTTGTAATGATCATAATCGGCTATGTTCTTATCCCTCTTTCGGATATTATACCTTGGGAAACTCCTGCAAAGGTAGTCCCTATAATAGGAATTGTGCTTGTTGTAATTGCCATTTTAACTATGAAATCATTGATAGGTGCAAGAAGAACAGGCGTTGAAATAGACGCATATGAAACATATATGCAGATAACTTGTATTGATAATATTAATTCCTATCCACGCAGAACGGTGAAAGTATATTATGACAACATTGTGCTTTGCAATATTTCAAACGGCTGTGGAAGTGCTATGATGATCTATCAGCCACAGAACAGCGAAGAGATCTGCATTGACAGGAATGGCGAAAAAGCATTTGATAATGTTCTCAGCGGTCAGCTAACTTTTGATATAAACCCATATTCATATGAGCAATATTTCTTTTTATACGTCGCACCGAAGCTTTTCAAAACAAGCACAAAGGGTTGGAAAATAACTAAGAAATTCGGCACAGAATATGAATATATAACGAAATATCTACAATAAAAACGGAGGTAAAAACAATGGCTTTCACTAACAAAAACAACAAGATCACAGTAAAAGGCTTTCTTTCAAGCAACATCACAGAAGTACCAAATTCAAGCTATGCGCTTACATTTATGATAAAAGTACCACGTCCTGCTCAGCAGGATAGGCGTATTATTTATGATGAATTTATGGTTTATGTATGTGACAATAAGAATGCAACTAACGCAAGAGCAAATCTTACAACAGGCGTATCAGTAAAAGTAACAGGCGAATTAAGAATATGGCATGACGGCTCTTACCGAATTTGCGCCAATGATATTCAGCCTATATGGTAGGTAAAAGTCAATGGAAATGAAAATAAGAATAACCGACGAACAGCTTGTCAAACAAATGGATGAGGTCATAAAAGAGGAGGGATTTACTTCACGTAATCAGTTTATAACCTATGTCATTTCAATGTATCTCACCTCAGAAAACAAGTTTTTTCTTCGAGCTTTTTCGCCTGTTATGCGTGAAATATGTAAAGAAAGCATTGACGAACAGAAGAAAAACACAGAGCATTTGCTACAGAAAAATGAGATCCTAATGCAGGATATACTCAGAACAATGAATGATATACGTGCGATATTCTACTCTGAGATCACCGAAAAAAAGACCAAAGAAAATGATAAAAAATATAGAATTTAAGGTACTTTTCTTTTGTTTTTCGGAAAGGAAGTGAAAAAACACTGTATGGCATTATACAGAAATGTTATGGCACTATACAGAAATGTTATGGCATTGTACAGAATTATTATGGCATAATACAGAAAACGTATGGCATTGTACAGAATTATTATGGCATAATACAGAAAACGTATGGCATTGTACAGAAATCACGTTGAAAACACCCCACTTTTAGGACGGATAAAGCTCGGTACTACCGAGCTTTCCAACGGTTGCTGGGGCATACCTTTATGCTCTTGTGTCTTTCACTGGGTCTTGGAGTGGTCTTAGCACCAAAATTGCACAAATATGGAAACAAGAAAGAGGGTAAAAAAATGAAGAAAACAATAGCTATCACCGAGGAGTGCAACCAGCTTTTGAAAGAGCTGGCTGAGAAAAATGATACCACAGAGTCGAAGATAGTCAAGTGGGCGATCGAGGAGTACGCTGCACGGAACAAGCCCGAACATCCAGATGAGATCGTGGAGATCAGGCGTAGGATCGTCAAGATACAGGAACAGAATTTTCACCTGCTGAATATGCTCAACTCATTCATTGAGAAAATGCAGTTCACAGATGACGAGGGTTACTTCTCAGCCGAGGATCTCCCCTGCCGCTGGATGGAGGAGAGCAAGAACGAATTTCATCAGAAGCAGTTGAAGAACAGACTTGAAGCGATCAATAAGAAATAGGGAGATGTCTTATGTCAACACCTGCAGTAGTATTCTCACTGGGTTTCACCTATGATTGGGCAATAGGCGGCTACGACTTTCTGGAATACATGGATCGTCCAGAAGCCTTTGATAAGACCCGTCACCTCAATGACGAATACAAGGACTTCATCGACTATATGTCAAACTCAGAAAAATCAGACGGACTATTCAATGCACAGTCTGACCTGCTAACTGAAAGTGACAAAGAAAAATACCGTCAGCTCGAAACAGTGAGCCGTGACGCAGGCTGCCCTAAGTATTACGGTGTTGTATCCTTTGATAACAACTTTCTCATAGAGAACGGGTTAATGACGAGCGACGGCAAGCTTGATGTCCATGGGATAAAGGAGTTAGGTCGTGAGGGTATCAACGCCATGATATCAACGTCCAATAAGCTCGACAATGACAACGTGTATTGGACAGGAGCGATACATACCAATACTGATAACATTCACATACATTTCTCCATATGCGAATATGAGCGGCGTGAGGACCGCTGTAAGGTATATCGTGACAAGGATTGTATCGAGGTCAAAGCATTCGATAAGCTCAAGTCAAAGATCGTGAACAGAGTCCTTGGCAGTGATTATTCCAGGCAGCTCACTGAGCTTGAAAGGGAGTCTATCAAACCAGCTCTATCATCAGGATACGGTGGTTGTGCTGAACAGCTTATCAGACTTGCCGACAAGCTGCCCTCCGAGGGTGGCTGGCAATACGGCAGACCAAAGATGAGAGCATATCGTGACGATATAGACAAAACGGTTGACGCAGTTATAGCTTCAGACCAAAAGCTTAGCGGCCTATGGAAGCAGTATAACGAAATGCTGGACAGCAGAACAGAATATCTCCGAAAAATCTATGGCGAAGGCGAGCGTCATTTGTACGCTACATTCAAGCCGAACAGACTTGCAGATTTTCATAGGGAGCTTGGCAACCAGCTACTCAATGATCTCGCACCGCTTACCGAACAGCTCCGTGCTTCTGCCATGCCGCAGGCTCATCCTTCCGAAAATGAAAACAGCGAACAGTTTCTGCCACCACAGTACGAGGCGGATACAGGCGTCATAATGGATATTCCAGAATATTCGCAGCCAAACAGCTTTGATGAAGAATATTACAATTCGCTATATGCCTCTATGGACGCTCATCCGCCCGAAAATGAAGTGTGGTTTGACGAGCCGCCTATCATTGAAGCTAATCTGTATCCATATCCACAGGAGTTTCATCCGTCCGAAAAAGAAACAGAAGTTTCTCTCAGAATTGAATGGACAGACAGATACAAGCAAGCGCTTGATCTCATGTACGGCTCTCGAACAGCCGACGGCAAGGAGTTACCAAAAGACCTGCCTGCAGCGCTTGAATTACTTGCCCAGGAAAGCGATAGTGGAAACGTTCTTGCAACTTATGACCTCGGCAAACTCTATCACATAATGTCAGATGAAAATAACGATCACACTTCACTCAGCGAACAGAACTACAAGGCGGCGCTCGACGGGTTTCTGAAGCTGCTGGACAAACAGACATCAGGTTGGCAGCATTCCTACATATGCTACAGGGTCGGTAAGATGTATGACAAGGGACTTGGCACGGTGCAGGACTACAAAGCTGCAAGAGAATACTATGAAAAAGCAGGCGAGAACAGATTTGCATACTTCTCTCTGGGCAATATGTATAAGTTTGGCTCTGGTGTGGAAGTGGATATGACCATGGCAGTCAGCTATTATGAGAAAGCTCTTGCTTGCAAAGGTGATATGCCTTTTGCAAGCTACGCCCTCGGACAAGCGTATGAGCTTGGACAGGGTGTTAAAGCTGATGAACAGAAAGCGGTGCAGCACTACACTCAGGCACTCACTGGATTTACTGCGATATACGAGAAAAGTCACGAGGACAGTATAAGCTATCGACTAGGTACTATGTATCTAAAGGGAAAAGGAACAGACGTTGACCTGGCAAAGGCGGAAAAATACCTCCTGGAGTCTGCTGATAATGGTAACGATCAGGCTCAGTACCAGCTCGGTAAGCTGCGTCTTGCTCAGGATCGAATTGACGAAGCAGAACAGCTTTTTATCAAGTCTGCAGAGAAAGGTAACGTCTATTCAGCTTTTTCTCTCGGACGGATATACATGACCGAAGAAAAGCGAGATGACAGCAAAGCCGAACAGTTCCTGAAACAATACCTTGCAGGGTCTGACGATGAGCTTGGCATTGGAGAATATGCTCTTGGCAAGCTCTATCTCTCTCAGGATCACATTGACGAGGCAGAACAGCTCTTTATCAAGTCTGCAGAGAAAGGCAACGCCTATTCAGCTTTTTCTCTCGGACGGATATACATGACCGAGGAAAAGCGGGATGACAGCAAAGCCGAACAGTTTCTGAAACAATATCTTGCAGGGTCTGATGATGAGCTTGGCATTGGAGAATATGCTCTTGGCAAGCTCTATCTCTCTCAGGATCGCATTGACGAGGCAGAACAGCTCTTTATCAAGTCTGCAGAGAAAGGCAACGCCTATTCAGCTTTTTCTCTCGGACGGATATACATGACCGAGGAAAAGCGGGATGACAGCAAAGCCGAACAGTTTCTGAAACAATACCTTGCAGGGTCTGATGATGAGCTTGGCATTGGAGAATATGCTCTTGGCAAGCTCTATCTCTCTCAGGATCGCATAGATGAAGCAGAACAGCTTCTTATTTCATCCTCCGAAAAAGAAAATCTGTATGCCTCATATAAACTTGGAAAGCTGTATCTTACAGATAGAAAGCTTGACTACACACAGGCTGTGAAATATCTGAAGCCTTGTGCTGACAAGGAAGACAATGAATACGCTCAGTATGCACTCGGCTGTATCTATCTGAAAAAGGAGCATTACGATCGCAGGTTAGCAGAAAAATATCTTCTTGAGTCGTCAGGTCACAATAACTCGTCGGCTCAGCTGAAGCTGGGTCTGATGTACCGAGAAGAACAGAAATACCGCCAGTCAGATTACTGGATGAAGCTTGCTGCACAAAACGGTAACGAATATGCACAGAAAATTCTTGCAGAGCGTCACGAACAGATAAGAATGAAGCTTCATCTTGGGGCAACGGCGAACAGCGTCATGCGGCGTGTCTGCATCAATATGCAGACAAAGGCTCAGCAGCTTCTTGCCCAGGTGGAGCGTGACGAACAGGAACAGAAATACAAACAGGCTATAAGTCAGACTTATAGCCGATAATACACCCTACCACACGTGGTAGGACAAGGGGGATAAGAAATGAATAATGATGAGCATAAAATACTAAAGACAATAGGACGGATACTGCTTCTTATTATCCTCACAGCGACAATAGCAGGAGCCGTATGTCTGGTATTTAATCTGCTTGATGAGCTGTCCGCTATAAACAAGGCAGCTCAGACTAATCAAGACAATGTTGGCGAAATGTGGGCGAGTTTTTCTATTCGGAAAGAATATTTCTGGACAAAGCCTAAGCAGCTTGAGGTCAGCGATCTTTTTTTCATATCATTCATCGTATCCTTGCTTATCTACGCAAAGATAGCAAGACAAATGGAAATAAGGAGAGGTTACAAAGATCTGGAGGGCAGCGACAGGTGGGCAACAAAACGAGAGCTTAACAAAAACCTTATAAGAATACCTGAAAAAGAGCTTTACAAAGCTGAAAAAACAGGACCGCTCATAGCCTGCAAGTACGGGTACTTCTATGTTGACCCAAAGAACAACCACTCCCTTATAATCGGCACAACTGGATCTGGTAAAACTCAGTCCCACGTTCTTCAGCAGGCACGAGTATTCGCCTGTGGCAAGGATAAACAGTCCATGATATTCAATGACCCTAAGGGAGAGATATTTTCTTCCACCTACCCTATAATGCAGAAAGAGGGCTATAACGTAGTCATATTAAATCTAAGAGACACGAACAGATCTTCACGGTGGAACCCAATTACATTCATAATCAATGAGTATGTACACTGCGTAAAGAACAACCTTGACCTTTCAAAGGTATCCGAGTATATCGACACAATGGCGTCAACCTTAACGAACAATCCTAAATCTGATCCTATATGGCCCTCATCTGCAAAGTCCCTGCTTTCAGCTCTGATACTTTACATGATCGAGCAAGGATATAAGCATGACAAGCTCGATAAGGTCAATATGTATTCTGTTTATCAATTCTTTATTGAATATGGTCAGGAAGTGGAGGAAACAGATCCATTTGGAAACGTAATTACAAAGAACAGACTTGACGAGATATTCAAGGGACTTCCCGTCGGCTCTCTTGCGAAAGCAGCGTATGCCACATCAAACTTTGCTAAGGGTGATATGAGAGCCAGCATATTTGCAACCCTTGCAGACAATATCCGCATATTCGGTCTTGACACGGGTATTGCACAGCTGACCTCAGGCAATGACATAGACCTTGACGAGCTTATCTCTTGCGGAAAGCCCTTTGCAATATACATGATCATTCCTGATGACCGCCCTACAAGACACGTCATAGCCTCAATGTTTATCAATCAGAGCTATCTCAGTATGGTAGAATATCTCACAAGGAACAGTATGAAAGCACTGCCACGCCGAGTAAATTATATACTAGACGAGTTCTGCAATCTTGTGACCATACCTGGTATGGATAATAAGATAACTGTATCTCGAAGCAGAAACATAGGCTGGCACTTGTACATACAGGGCTTGAGCCAGCTTGACGCCAAGTATCATGACGACTCCAAGACTATCCGTGAAAACTGTGCAAACTGGGTATACATCTATTCGGGTGATCCTGACACTAACCAGTTCATCAGCAACATTCTCGGAAGCAGAACAGTACAGTATAAGACGTACTCAGGAAAGCTCTCAGAGGAGCTGTCAGAGAACAGAGCATATAAAGGGAAACAGCTTAAAACACCAACGGAGCTTGCCGTTCTTCAAGAGGGTGACACCATTGTTAAGCACCACCGTATGTACCCTATTGAGTCAAATTTCAAGTTCTTCTACAAGCTCAATCTTGGCACTGCAGAGCTTGACGATATAGCTTTTTCTTCGGGAGGAAAAGCTCTCGTCGAGATCCTTATACCGTTTGATATACTTATACCTCAAAAAGTCGGTCAGGAGGATCATCTGTCCGAAAAGAACAATAGTGATGATGGTTTGCACCAGCATCCAGCAACAGCTATCCCGAACAGATTTGTTGACTCACCTGACAGTGTGGTGATATCTCCACAGAAAGCCGCTCTTGAAGCTATCAATGAAGCTACAAACGGTGAATGGAGCAGAGCTATGCAGGAGATCGACATAGATACCCTTGAAAGGCTCCTCAACAGAGCCAAGATAAAAAACAGAAGCACTATAACAGACGAACAGTTTGAAATGCTGAGCAATATGATACTCAGGAAGAAACAGCAAACTGTTTTATCAAACATAACGTAAAGAGGTCAATTATGAAATTCAGCTACTATTACCTGCCGAACAGCCTTGTAGAAAAGAAAATGCTGCCATCAGACTTTGCTGTGGCAGCATTTCTCTATTCTATGGCACAAGCCTACGGAAATAAAAACCTGTACGGCATATACGTTAAGGTGAAGCAGACTACAATAGCAGAAGCCTGCGGCATAAGTGTGGAGTCCGTAGCAAGGGCAACTAAAAGGCTCATTACATCAGGCGTTATCATATCCAGAGAGCGCTGCGTCAAAGCTAACAGACATCTTAGCACATATACATACACTCTTGCAGAGATAGGATCTCGTTTCTTTCGGGTGGACAGAAAGGCAGCTAAACGTCTGACAGCAAAGGAACTCAGGTGCTACTGTGCTTTCTGTAAATGCAAACAGAACAGCAGCAAAATGTTTTTCCACAGCTACTCAGACCTTGCCAAAATGCTCGGTATGAAGCGCAGCGAGCTAATGGCAATAGTGGACAAGCTCATTTCTCTCAAAGTCATACACAAGCGCTATCAGGTCACATCATGCGGTGACTTTGGAGAGAACAGATACTATGTTTTTGAGTTCGTTACTGGGCATATCCGAAAAAAGTGCAAAAAAAGGACCGCTGCCCAAAGCGGTCCTCACAAAACTCATAACCCAGCAACCCCTAGAAAATCACTGAATTTACATAAATTCTACCACCATCTAGGGAATTTGTCAAGGGGTTATGTGAAAAATTGTGAAAAAAATCGAGCAGGACCCCAGTTTATGTTTAAGGGTAGGGGCAATTTTGACAGGTCATATCTATGACCCACTTAATTTTATCTATCCGAAAAAGAAAAATTTATGTTAGGAGTATATGTTATGATAAAAGACAAAACTTTATATGACTTACAAAACCTTGTTCGCAAGCTTGTTTCAGACAAGAACAGCATTGATGACGTGAGAAGCTTTCTTTTGCAGCTCATTTTCTGCTTTTACTGTGAGGAAAGTGGAATTTTCCTGGGAAAGCCCTTTACTCAGCTTGTTTTAAACTCTGAAGCTTCGTCTTTTCCGTCAAGATTTATGCAGCTTATCGCCTCCCTGCCGCCCTTCATGGCTAAACCACAACAACTTTTTCTTTCGGATGATACTCACCACGCTATGAAGAAGCTTTGCCGTATAAGCTGGAACGACGTAAATCCGAGCATAATGGGAGCTGTACATCAGGCTGCACTTAGCCGTTCTGATCAGCGTGCAACAGGGACTCACTACACCTCACTGCGTAACGTTCACCGTGTTATCGACAAGCTGTTGATAGACAAGCTCCTTGACCAATTTTCGGAAACAAAAAGTGCCGAAGAAATCGCTGTGCTTTACGAACAGCTCGGTAAGATCTCTGTATTCGACCCTGCCTGCGGCGGCGGAAATTTTCTTATCGAGTCTTATCTTGGGCTTTCCGCAATGCGTCTTATAGCCTCCCGTGGAATATCATCGGTCAAGCCTCTGAGTACCAGAAATTTTCATGGCTTGGAGCTTTCTGAAGAAGCTGCCTGCATATGCCGAACAGCTTTGTTTGCCACGGCAAGACTTGAGGAGAAGCGCTATGCCGAACAGTTTAAAACGCCCCTGTCTCCCGTTGACCTCTCCGAATGTGGTGATATACGCTGCATAGACGCTCTAAATTTTGACTGGGATAAAATTTCCGCCGACTATATCGTAGGAAATCCACCATTCATGTTTAACCACAAAGAACAGTCTTTCAGCCAAACACAGCTTTTTGCTGACTCCGCTTCAGCGTCAGTAGACTACTCTGCAGGCTGGATAATTAAAGCCGCACAGTATTGTGCCGCTCATCCACGAACAGAATGTGCGTTCCTCACTACCAATTCTGTTTGTCAAGGCTCGCAAGTACAGTTCATCTGGGAGCCTGTGACTGACAAGTACAAAATGCACATAAATTGGGCATACAAAAGCTTTCGCTGGGTATCAGATATATCAAACTCAAAGATAGACCTGAGCTGTGTTATAACAGCTTTCAGTGCTAAAGATATGCCTGACAAGCAGCTAATGACAGTATCCGATGACGGTCATGATAGTGCCAGAACAGTTTCACATATCAACGCTTATCTGACAGAATATGACGACATATATCTCTACCCTGAAGGACTTGATGATCGACGCCCGACAATGCTCCTAAGACGGCGAACAGAAACGCCGATCCTTACAAGATACCAAGCCGAACAGCGAACAGAAAGTGGACTTCTTACTTGCAGATTTATAACGGCGCACAATATGCTGGCGACAACAATGCGCCAATATGTTGTGACTGACGGCGGATACTCGAACAGTATTGTCATTCCACGTCATTCCTCCGAAAAAAGAAAATATGTACCGCTTATCTACTGCAAAGAGCGTGTAATGGTCAATGACAGCGTGTACATAATACCAAACACAGACCTCTTCGTTTTCGGCTTGCTATCATCATCAATGCACAATGCCTGGGTACGAATGTTTTGTGGACGTCTTGATATGCGTATCCGATACTCAAACATCCTATGCTACAAGAACTTCCCTTTTCCTGAAGATATCACCACTGAACAGAAAGAAAATATCGCTCGGCTTGCTGCAAGGATACTTGAGCTGCGAATGAATTACAAAGACCAGCCACTCGGCAATGTCTATAATGACCTACCGCCTGAGCTGCTGCTTGCACATATCAATCTGGACAAAGCCGTTGAAAAGCTTTATGGCGAACAGCTTTTCTTCAATGACGACGGACGTCTCAAAGTTCTGATCAAGCTTTTCAATAAACAAAGAACAGACAGACCCTAACGGGATCTGCCTGTATTTTTGCGTCTGCGTATAATGGCTGGATGTCTAACTGGAATTTCTGCACTTGCCGCAACAGCTTTTTCTTTCGGCTCGTACTCGTTTGACTGTGCTTTAGCCAAACGTCTTTCAAGAACAGCCTCAAGCTTTTTGAAATCACAGCAACGGCGTGTGAGGTTGATATTCTCCATTGAATGATTAAGCCTCAAATCATAAAGTTTTCTAGCTTTAC
>NZ_JAHLPI010000011.1:0-58256 GCF_018917825.1 Ruminococcus sp. MSJ-25 | reverse complement strand
ATGAGAGGTAGGCTCCTTTTCTTTTGAATTTTGTTGTGGTGACTTTATTCTATCAGATTTTTGCCTATCTCTCTTTTCTTTTTTCTGAACTTTTGTCCAATATCTATTGTAGCACTACAAAAAATTTATTCAAATAGATAACTTCCAATTGACAACGCCAACAAATCGTGCTATCATAAAGTAAGACAAAGTACACTTTTACATTACGGGGGTGTTTTATGGATACCCGTGTGGCAATACTTGCAATAATCGCACACGATAACGGCTCTGCGCAGGAGATAAACGCAATTCTTCATGAGCATGCCGAGTATATAATAGGACGAATGGGTCTGCCATACCGAGAGCGTGGCATGAACATAATAAGTGTGGCAGTTGACGCTCCGCAGGACGTTATAAATTCTCTTGCAGGCAAGATAGGCAGGCTTGAGGGCGTGACCGCCAAGACACTTTATTCGCCACAGTAAAAATCTAATAAATATTTGTGACCCTGACGCCGAAAACGAGTTTTCTCCTTTAAGGCGAAAGAATACACATCAAGCAGAAAACTGCACTATCGTGTGGTCTTGTTTTGCTATAGAAAAGCTGTATCCATAGGGGTATGGCTTATTTTTTTGAGAGGAGCTTTTGCAATGGGACTTAATGACGCACCAAGCGGAGAACGTATACATATAGGATTTTTCGGCAGACGAAACGCAGGAAAATCAAGCGTTGTGAATGCAGTAACAAATCAGGATCTTGCAGTGGTATCCGATACGAAAGGCACTACCACCGACCCTGTTACAAAGGCAATGGAGCTTTTGCCCCTCGGCCCTGTTGTGATAATAGATACCCCCGGCTTTGACGACGAGGGCGAGCTTGGAGAGCTTCGTGTGAAGAAAACTAAGCAGATTCTAAACAGAACAGATTGCGCCGTTCTTGTTACCGATTGCACCTTGCCCCTTGGCGACTGCGAAAAACAGCTTATCTCAATATTCAAAGAGAAAAACATACCCTTTATTATAGCCAAAAACAAAGCCGACCTGCTCACTGATATCCCAAAAGATGAGGGCGCAGTGTACGTCAGTGCAAAAGAGAAAACAGGCATAGAGGAGCTTAAAAACGCCGTTGCAAAGCTCACTGAAACAGACACCATGACAATGAAGCTTGTGGGTGACCTTATAAAGCCTGACGATATGGTGGTGCTTGTCACCCCTATCGACAGCGCCGCACCAAAGGGCAGGCTTATCCTGCCACAACAGCAGGCAATAAGAGATGTTCTTGAAGCAAACGCCTGTGCAGTGGTGGTAAGAGAGACCGAGCTTTCAGGAGTGCTTGGCAGGATAGAGAAGCCTGCACTTGTTATAACGGATAGTCAGGCTTTCGCAAGAGTTTCAAAGGATACTCCCGGGGATATCCCTCTCACCTCGTTTTCTATCCTTATGGCTAGATATAAGGGCTTTCTTGACGCCGCTGTAAAGGGCGTGAAAGCTATCGACGATCTTAAAGACGGTGACAAGGTGCTTATCTCAGAGGGCTGTACACATCACAGACAGTGCGGTGATATAGGCTCTGTGAAGCTTCCGAACTGGCTGAAAGAATACACAGGCAAGAAACTTGATATAACATTGTCCTCAGGTCATGGCTTTCCGGAGGAGCTTTCAGACTTTGCGCTTTGCATACACTGTGGCGGCTGTATGCTCGGCTCAAAAGAGCTTACCTACAGAATGAAATGTGCTTGTGACGCAGGCGTGCCGTTCACAAATTACGGCATTGCAATTGCCTATATGAAAGGTATTCTCAAACGTAGCATAGAAGTGTTTCCACATCTTGTAAAGGAGCTTGAAGATCACAATGGCGGTCAGAGAACTTATTGATAAACTAAACTGCGAGAAAAAGCTTTCCCACGATGAATGGGTGAAGCTTATAAAAGAATATGACGAGAGCGACAGAGCCTATGCCGCAGAGCTTGCAAGGGGCATTTCGCAGGAAATGTTCGGCAGGGATATCTACATAAGGGGCATAGTGGAGTTTTCAAACATCTGCAAAAATGATTGTCTTTACTGTGGCATAAGGCGTTCAAACGGCAACGTCAGCAGATACAGGCTCACCGCCGAGGAGATCTTGCAGTGCTGTGACGAGGGCTACGGCTATGGCTTCCGTACCTTTGTGCTTCAAAGCGGTGAGGACGCTTTCTATGACAGAGAAATGCTTTGTGGTATCGTCAGAGAGATAAAAAAACGCCACCCCGATTGTGCGGTGACATTGTCCCTAGGTGAGAAAAGCCGTGAGGACTATGAAGCCTTTTTCAATGCAGGTGCAGACAGATATCTTCTCAGGCACGAAACCGCCGACGAGGAGCATTACAAAAAGCTCCACCCAGCCGAAATGTCTTGGAAAAACCGAATGGAGTGTCTTTCAGATCTTAAAGAGATAGGCTATCAGACAGGCTGTGGAATGATGATAGGCTCGCCGTATCAGACGGCGGAGTGCCTTGCTGAGGATATGGAGTTTATGTGCGGTTTTAAGCCTGAAATGATAGGCATTGGACCTTTTCTCCCACATAAGGACACGCCTTTCAGAAGCTGTCCGCAAGGCTCATATGAGCTTACTCTCTTTCTGTTAAGCATTTGCAGGATAATGCTCCCCGACGTTCTTTTGCCTGCCACCACAGCCCTTGGTACTATTGACCCCAAAGGGAGAGAACAAGGGGTGCTGTCAGGTGCGAACGTTATAATGCCGAATTTGTCCCCTGTGGCAGTGAGAAAAAAATATATGCTCTATGACAACAAGATATGCACAGGTGACGAGTCTGCACAGTGCAGGGCTTGCCTTGAAAGACGAATGGAGTCCATAGACTATAAAATAAAGATATCAAGAGGAGATCACAGATAATGATAAAGCTTGCTTTTTACGGAAAAGGCGGAATAGGAAAGTCAACGGCGGCATCAAACGTCAGTGTTGCACTTGCACAAAAAGGGCTGAAGGTCATGCAGATAGGCTGTGACCCAAAGGCTGACTCCACCATATTTCTCCATGGGGGAGAGAGGATACCCACCGTTCTTGACCTTGTGCGAAAAGGCGAAAGCTTTGACCTTGAAGATATGGTAAGGGTAGGCTATAACGGTGTTGTGTGCGTTGAAGCAGGAGGTCCGGTCCCGGGGCTTGGCTGTGCAGGCAGAGGTATAATCGCCGCTTTGGAGGAGCTTGAAAAAAAGGGCGCATATGAAAAATATCAGCCTGACGTTGTTATCTATGACGTCCTCGGCGACGTGGTGTGCGGAGGTTTTTCAATGCCAATGCGAAAGGGCTATGCCGATAAGGTGTTTATCATCACATCAGGCGAGAGTATGTCTGTATATGCCGCCGCAAACATCGCAATGGCGGTGGAAAATTTCAAAAGCCGTGGATATGCTTCACTTGGCGGTTTTATCCTCAATAAACGCAACGTAAAAAACGAGGAGGAGAAAGCGGCAGAGCTTGCGGCTGATTTTCACAGCTCTGTGATAGCAGAGATAGACCGAAGCGACCTTGTGAGCGAAGCTGAGGATATGCGTAAAACTGTCATGGAAGCTTTTCCTGACAGCACTGTGGCAGAGCAGTATAAAACCCTTGCGGATAAGATAGCCGAGCTTTGCGGTATGGGAGAAGAAAAATGATAAAAGAGAGCGGCATAAATATAACGAAGGCTGATTTTCCTGCACCATTTCAAAGCGGACTTGAATACAATCCTCCCACAAGAGGTGTGTGGAATATCGTCCATACTGGTATGCTTATCCCTGAGTCACGGCAGATATTTGTCTGTGCACAGGGCTGTTTAAGGGGCGTTATCCTCACGGCGGCAGAAATGAACGCCATGGATAGAATGTCATGGGTGACTGTTTCTGAGCAGGATCTGTATGACGGCACTATGGAGCAGGACGTTATAGACGGAGTGAGGGATATAATAAACAGGCTTGAGGAAAAGCCAAAATGCGTTTTGCTTTTTTTAAGCTGCGTCCACCTTTTTGCAGGCTGTGACTTCAAAATGATAATAGACGAGCTTTCGGCATTGTTTCCGCAGGTGCATTTTATAGATTGCTACATGACGCCAACCATGAGAAAGTCTATCTCTCCTGACAGCCTTATGAGAAAACAGCTTTACGAGCCGCTTGAAAAGTGCGAAAAGAAGCCTAAAACGGCGGCTATAATAGGCTGTGACAGAGCCACGGACGAAGCCTCCGAGCTTGTAAAAATAATAAACTCAGCAGGCTTTGAGCTTCTTGACATAACAAAGTGCAGGACCTATGAGGAGTATCTCTCCATGGCGGAAAGCTCTTTGAATATCACCTATATCCCCACGGCAAAGCCGTCAGGAGAGGAACTTGAAAAGCGACTTGGCACAAAGCATTTGTATCTGCCCTTGTGCTATGGCTATGATGAGATAGAGAAAAATTACAGCAGGCTTTGCACCCAGCTTGGTGTGAAAATGCCTGACTTTTCTGCTGACAGAGAAGCCGCCGACAAGGCTCTTGCAAATGCCCTTGAGATAGTGGAAAATATGCCTATAGCCGTGGATTATACTGCTCTGCCAAGACCCCTTGGCTTTTGCAGACTTCTTGCAGAGAAAGGCTTCAATGTGAAGCGTTGCTACGCCGACAGCTTTTCAGAGGAGGAAAGGGCAGACTTTCAGTGGCTGAAAGCCCATTGCCACGACCTTGAAATTCTCCCTACTGTGAATGTGAAAATGGAGTTTTCACATTGCGAAGAAAAATATCTTGCGGTAGGTCAGAAAGCGGCTTTTTTCTGCCAGACCGATAACTTTGTTGATATAGTCGCAGGGGGCGGGGGATACGGCTTCGAGGGCATAAAAAGGCTTGCAGAGCTTATAGCTGAGGGAGCAGTAAACAAAAAGGACAGACGTAAGGTGATACAACACAAGGGCTGGGGGTGTGAAAGCTGTCTATGAATGCAAAAGTGATATCCATATATGCGGCGGATACTTCGGGAGTATGCTCGGCGCTTTATGAGCTTGGTGGAATGACCGTCGTCCATGACGCTTCGGGCTGTAACTCCACCTACGCCACCCATGACGAGCCACGCTGGTATGACCGCAAAAGCATGATATATATTTCTGCACTAACAGAAGCGGACGCCGTTATGGGCAATGACGGCAAGTTCATTCGTGATGTGGCAAAAGCGGCAGGTGAGCTTTCACCTAAATTCATAGCCATTTGCGGTTCGCCAATGCCTGCAATGACAGGCTTTGACTACAGTTCAGCCGCTGAGGAGATAGAGAGTCAAACGGGTCTGACCACATTTTTCGTTGATACCAACGGCACTCATTCCTATCTTCAAGGAGCAGAGGGAGCTTTCCTTAATATCGCAAAGCTTTTCTGCCGTGAGGGAAAAGAAAAGAAGGCAAATTCAGTGAATATTATTGGTGCAACGCCTCTTGACTTTTCAGTGAACACAAGCGTAAGCTCTATAAAAAAGTGGCTTTTGGATAACAGCTTTTCAGTGCAAAGCTGTTTTGCTATGGACAGCAGTCTTGATGAGATCTCTACCGCACCACAGGCGGCTGTAAGCCTTGTTATATCCTCAGACGGGATAGCTGCGGCAAAGTATCTTTTTGATACCTATGGAGTGCCATATGTTGTGGGCGTGCCTGTGGGAAAAAGCTTTTCCAAAAAGCTTTCCGCTGACCTGAAAAGAGCAGTGTCAGAGGGCGTTTGTATAAATTCCTGCGGTGAAAAAGCTGTAGAGAATGCTCATATGATAGTTGCAGGGGAAAGCGTTTTTGCTTCTTCCCTTGGGGCTGAACTTGGCGCAAAAACTGTGGCGACAGTTGGCGTAAGAAACAGTGATGTGCTGTCAGGGACGGACATTTTCTGCGAGGAAGAAGCAGAGCTTGAAAAGCTTTTTTCACAGCATAAGACCGTCATAGCAGACCCGCTTTTCAGACCTATATGCAAAGGGGCAAGCTTTATTTCACTGCCACACGTTGCTTTTTCGGGAAGATGTTTTCTTAAAGATATCCCCGATCTGATAGATAAAGATGTAAGCAAAATACTTAACCTATAAAAAGGAGGAACGTGCTTTCGCACGGATACTTTTATGATAAAAATAGCCGTTTACGGAAAGGGCGGAATAGGAAAATCCACTGTTACGGGAAATCTTGCCGCCGCATTCGCAAGTCTTGGAAAAAGAGTTATACAAATTGGCTGTGACCCTAAGGCTGATTCCACCATAAATCTTTTGGGCGGCGAGCCTGTTATGCCTGTGATGAATTATCTCAGAGAACATGACGATGAGCCTGAGAGCATAGAGGAGATATCAAAAGAGGGCTATGGCGGAGTGCTTTGTATCGAAACAGGTGGCCCTACCCCCGGGCTTGGCTGTGCAGGCAGAGGTATAATCACCACGTTCAGCCTGCTTGAGGACTTGAAACTATTTGAAAAATATAAGCCTGACGTTGTGCTCTATGACGTTCTCGGAGACGTTGTGTGCGGAGGTTTCGCCGCACCTATCAGAGAGGGCTACGCCTCAAAGGTGCTTATCGTCACCTCAGGCGAGAAAATGGCATTGTATGCCGCAAATAATATAAACAGTGCGGTGAAAAACTTTGCCGACAGAAGCTATGCAAAAGTCCGTGGTATCGTCATGAACAGGCGAAACGTTGAGGGCGAGGAAGAAAAGGTCAGAGCCTTTGCAGAAAGCGCAGGGCTTGATATCGTTGCGGATATACCAAGAAGCGACGATATCATCAGATGTGAGGATAAGGGCATGACCGTCATAGAGGGCGAGCCTGATTGTCAGGCGGCAAAATGCTTTTTGAAGCTTGCCCAGACCCTTATGCAGGAGGACAACGATGACTAAAGCGTTTTACATAACGGCGGTGGAGCTTGCCCAAAGGGGAAAAGATAATATCCCTGACGAGCTTCTTTCGGCAAAGCACCTTATCTACAGCTCCCCTGCAACATTGGCGTTCAATTCACCGGGAGCGCAGGGCTTTGGTGTAAAAAGAGCAGGACTTGCAGTGCCAAATTCGGTTATGCTTCTTGTGGCTCCTGCCTGCTGTGGACGAAACACCACTATGCTCAGTGCGGAAAGCGGCTATGGCGACAGATTTTTCTACCTGCTTCTTGACGATACCGATATCGTCACAGGCAGACACCTCACAAAGATACCAAAAGCCGTGGAGGAGGTATGTCAAAGCCTTGATTACACTCCCTCAGCGGTGATGATATGTATAACCTGCGTTGACGCTCTCCTCGGCACTGATATGGACAGAGTGTGCAGAAAATCCAGCGACCGAGCAGGCGTGCCTGTTGTGCCATGCTATATGTATGCCCTTACAAGGGAAAAGCGTCTGCCCCCTATGGCTTCAGTGCGAAAATCGGTGTATTCCCTTTTGAAACCTCGCGAGAGAAAGTCTGACGAGGTGAATATCCTCGGTTATTTCTCACCCTTGCAGGAGGATTGCGAGCTTTACAGCCTGCTCAAAAGTGCAGGCGTAAAGACCATAAGGGAGCTTTCAAGGTGCGATACCTTCGAGGAATATGAAAAAATGTCGCAGGCAAATTTTTCTCTTGTACTCAATGCGGAAGCAAGATATGCCGCCCAGCAAATGGAGCAGGAGCTTAACATACCTTTTATAGAGCTTGCGAGAGTTTTTCAGGCTGACAAGATATCTACGCAGTATCGTCTGCTGGGTCAGGCCATAGGAGCGGAGCTTTGCGATAAAGAGTATTATGAGCAGACCATGGCTCTTATAGATGATTTCAGAGAAAAGCATAAAGGGCTGTGCTTTGCAGTGGGTGAGTTTTCAAACTGCGACCCTATAGAAATGGCATTGGCTCTTATAAGATACGGCTTTCAGGTGGCGGAGATATTTGGCACTGTGGGGGAGCGAAATTTCGGCTTTGTGAAAAAGATAGCACAGCTTTCCCCTGAAACGAAGATATATTCAAACCTCTCACCAACAATGCTCTTTTATGAGCCTGATGAGAGTGTGAACGTTTATATCGGCAAGGACTGTGCCTATTACCACCCTGACATAGCAGGAGCGGACTTCAATGACGAGATACAGCCTTTCGGCTATGCAGGAGTGAAAAAGCTGTTTTGCGACCTTGAAAAGGCACTTGACAGGAAAGGAGCGGAGGATAAATGAAAAATCTTTTGAAGCTTTTGTCACCCTTTGCCCCTGACCAATCAGGTGCGTCGGCAGTGCTTTACGAGCTTGAAGGACTAATGGTAATATGTGACGCAGGCGGCTGTGCAGGCAACGTCTGTGGCTTTGACGAGCCAAGGTGGTTTACCAAAAAGAGCGCAGTTTTCAGCGCGGGGCTTCGTGATATGGACGCAATTTTAGGACGTGACGACAGGCTCATCGAAAAGCTCTCCAAAGCCTGTGAGCAGATAAGACCAGCCTTCACCGCCATAATAGGCACACCTGTGCCTGCTGTCATCGCAACAGATATGAGAGCGTTGAAACGAATGGCAGAGAAGAAAACAGGACTTCCTTGCATAACAGCCGAGTGTACAGGCACGAACTATTATGACAGTGGTTCAGAGCCGGTGTGGATAGAGCTTTTCAAGACCTTTGCCACTGAGAGCAAGCCTGTTCAGAAAGGCAGGCTTGGCATTATAGGTGCAACGCCTTTGGAGCTTAGTATCATAAGCTCCGAGAGGATAGTTGCGGAATATAAGGCAAGGGGTTGGGAGAATGTTATATGCTACGGCATGGGAAGCACCCTTGATGATGTGAAAAATGCGGCTGCGGCAGAGATGAACATAGTCTGTTCAGCGGCGGCAATAAAGGCGGCGGAGTATCTCAAAGAAAAGTTCGGCACGCCTTATGAGATAGAATATCCACGAAGCTGTCTGCCTGAGGAGATAGTGCAAAAAGCTGATAACTTTGCGGATAAAAAAGTTCTTGTGATACATAACCAAACAGCGGCTGACGCTGTGAGAAAGCTTATCACAGAAAAAAGCGGCAAGTGTCATTGCACATCGGCAACGTTTTTTATGCAGAAAAAGGAGCTTTCACAGCAGAGTGATTTTTTCCTTGCAGACGAAAGCGACCTTTGCGACAATGTTGGTGATAACTATGACGTTGTTATCGCAGACAAGACCCTCAGACGTGTTACGAAAAATTTCAGCGGCGAGTTTATAGACTTTCCGCATTTCGGACTTTCAGGCAGACTTTTGCAGGGAGAGAGTGAAAAGATATGACAGAAGAAATTATAGAACGTCTTGAAGAATATCTCGGCTCAGAGGAGTTTGAATATGAAGCTGAAAACTGCATGGAGGAGCTTGACGAAAGCGGCGAGGGCATAAACGCAGTTTTGCCTTTGCTTAGATTTCTCGAAAGACACCCCATGGCTGATATCAGCATGACAAGTGCCGTGGTGAGATATATGGAGCAGTTTTACGGCAGAGGTTACGAGGACATTCTCATGGACTCCGTTCGTCGCAGACCTACAGTGCATACTGTGAGAATGTTAGGCAGGCTCAGAAATGCTGCCATAGATGAGGGTCAGGACGGTGAGGAGTTTGAGGACGTGCTTATAGACGTTCTCAGCAGTGAAGCAGAGGACGAGATAAAGGATACCGTCAGGGAGCTTATCTGATGAAAACTGAGATGATTCGTGTTTATGGTATCGTTCAGGGCGTGGGCTTCCGACCTTTTGTTAGCCGTGAAGCGTCAGACCTTGGACTTTGCGGCACTGTGGCAAACAAAGGCTCTTATGTTGAGATACACGCACAGGGCAGTGAAAAGGCTGTGGACGAGCTGAAAAAAGCCCTTGAAAGCCGTCCCCCTGAGCGTTCGGTGATAATGGAGATAATTTCCGCCCATGCCGACGAACCGCCTTTTGACAGCTTTGAGATAATCGACAGCGAAAAGGAAAAAGGGGATATTTTCGTATCCCCTGACATCGCTGTGTGCGAAAAATGCAAGGAAGAGCTTTTCGACAAAACAAACAGAAGATACCACCACCCTTTTATAAACTGTACTCAGTGCGGCCCACGGCTCACTATTATGGACTCTATGCCCTATGACAGAGTTCGCACCACAATGGCTGACTTTCCAATGTGCAAAGACTGCGAGGAGGAGTACACCGACCCTGCCACAAGGCGTTATGACGCCCAGCCTGTGTGCTGTAATGAGTGCGGCCCTGAGGTCTATATCATAGGCAGTGAAAAGAAAGGTGCTGAGGCTATCACAGCCGCAAGAGAAGCCGTCATGGCAGGGAAGATAATCGCTGTCAAAGGCATAGGCGGTTTTCACCTTTGCTGTGACGCAAAAAACGAGAGCGCAGTGAAAAGGCTCAGAAAGCTTAAAAACCGCCCTGCAAAACCACTTGCCGTTATGCTGAAGGATATTTCTGCCGCAAGGCGTGAATGCGATTTTGGCGAAGCGCAGGAAAAGCTTCTCACAGGCTGGCAAAAGCCTATCGTGCTTCTTGATAAAAAAACTAGCGGAAGCCTTTGCGAAAGCGTTGCACCCGATAATCCTACAGTGGGAGTAATGCTCCCTTATGCCCCTTTGCACCTGCTTCTTTTTAATTACGATGACGGCGTGGAAATGACCGACAGCCTTGTTATGACCAGCGGAAACGTCCGTGGCGCACCTATCTGTCGAAGCGACGAGGACGCACTCAGCGAAATAGCAGGCTTCTGCGACCTGATATTATCCCACAACAGACGTATCTTGATACGCTCAGACGATACTGTCATGGATACATTTGAGGGCAAGCCTTACATAATAAGGCGTTCAAGAGGATATGCACCATTGCCTGTTATGACATCATGCAGTGATAAAGGTCAGACCCTTGCCATAGGCGGTGAGCTTAAAAATACGTTCTGTATCAGAAAGGAAAGCCTTTATTATCTCTCTTCCTATGTGGGGGATATGGCTGATATCCGCACTGTAAAGGCGCTTGAGGAGTCCGTGAAGCGTATGTGCGAACTTCTGGAAGCAACACCGCAAAACGTAGTCTGCGATATGCACCCCAAATACAATACAGTTGCATTTGCCGAGGGGCTTGACCTGCCTCTGAAAAAAATCCAGCACCATTATGCTCATATCCTATCCTGCATGGCAGAAAACGACTATAGCGAAAAGGTCATAGGCGTATCATATGACGGCACAGGCTTTGGCACAGACGGCACCATATGGGGAGGAGAGATACTTCTCTGCGACCGCACCGGCTTTGAGCGTATGGGAAGCATAAAGCCCTTCATGCAGGTGGGCGGCGACCTTTCCTCTAAAGAGGGCTGGCGTATTGCCGCAACGATAGCAGGCTCAGCCTATGGGGAAAGGGGCGGAGAGATCTGTGAAAAGCTTGGTATTTGTACAGCGAAAGAGTACAAGCTTCTGTCCGTAATGGCAGAGAAAAAAGTAAACGCAGTAAGCTCCACAAGCGCAGGACGGCTTTTTGACGCCGCGTCTGCGGTGCTTGGCATAAGGCGTTCTTCTACCTTTGAGGGCGAAGCTTCCATGGCGTTGCAGTTTGCGGCAGAAAAATTCAGCCGTGAGCCTTTCGGTATTTACGAGCCTATGGAAAAGCTCACTGCCGAAAAAGAGGGCAGGATAATGCTCTGCACTCAGGCTCTTATCAAGCGTCTTTGCCAGGGTATGCAAAATGGTGAGGACAAAAACCGCCTTGCCTATGAGTTCCACTCACTTCTTGCGGATATGACGGTGCAGGCGTGCAGGACCATAAGCGAGAGAACAGGCGTAAAGGTCTGTGCCTTGAGCGGGGGAGTTTTTCAGAACAAGCTTCTGCTTAAAATGGTGAAGTGCCGCCTTGAAAAAATGGGGCTTAGAGTGCTTATCCACAGCCTTGTGCCTGCCAATGACGGTGGTATAGCGTTGGGACAAGCGTTTTATCTGAATGAGGAATGAGGAGTGAGGAATGAGGAGTGAGGAATGAGGAATTAAGGTATCGCCTGCGGCGATGATTTTCTTATTCTGTAGGGGCGACCTTTGGTCGCCTGAGACTGTTGAAAAATACCAAAATAACAGGCGAACGCTGTTCGCCCCTACATATAAACAGCGTATTTACGCCAATTGTAGGGGACGGCGCCCTCGACGTCCCGCTTTTGTCGAACTTTTTCAATAAGCTGGGGCGACCTTGGGTCGCCTGTGTATCTCATTTCTGATTTTGTGATATAGATTAAATTTTTTTGGAGGTATTGATATGTGTGTAGGTTTATCTGCAAAGGTAGTAAGTGTAAACGAGGGCACTGCTGTTATTGACGCAAGCGGTGCAAAAAGAGAGGTATCTGCTGACCTTATCGACGATCTCGAGGTAGGGGATTATGTCATGGTACACGCAGGGGTGGCTATCGCAAAGATAACCTCTGACGATAGCGAAGAAACTGACGAGATAATGGAGAGTATCCAATGAACACTATAGAAAATGCAAAGGAGATAATAAGCTCCTACAAACGTGATGACGGCAAAAAGCTTCGCATAATGGAGGTCTGCGGTACTCACACCCACGAGATTTTCAGGCTTGGCATAAGAAAGCTCCTTCCTGAGAGCGTTGAGCTTATCTCAGGTCCTGGCTGTCCTGTGTGCGTTACCCCTATTGGCTTTATCGACGAGGCTTGTATGCTCGCCCTTGAAAAAGGTGCGGTGATATGCACTTTCGGCGACCTTATAAGAGTACCCGGTACAGAAATGAGCCTTGCAGGAGCAAGGTCAAAGGGTGCTGTGATAAAGACAGTCTATTCGCCCCTTGATGCAGTTTCATATGCCGAAAGCCATAGAGATGAGCAGGTGGTATTTCTCGCCGTTGGCTTTGAAACTACCACCCCCTCAGCCTGTCTTGCAGTAGAAAAAGCGAAAAAGCTGGGGCTTGAAAACTTTTCTATTCTTGGTGCAAACAAGACCATGCCAAACGCCTATAAGGCTTTGGAGGGAAGTGCAGACGCATTTTTGTACCCCGGTCATGTCAACGCTATCACAGGCACAGCCGTGTGCGAGGAGCTTGTGAAAAAGGGCGTTTCAGGCGTTGTTACGGGCTTCACGGCGGCGGAGCTTCTCACGGCTCTTGCTGTTACCATAGAGCTTTCTCAGCGTGGCGAGCCGTTTTTCAGAAACTGCTATCCTAGAGTAGTAAAGCCCGAGGGCAATCCTGCCGCCATAAAGCTTATGGAAAAGGTCATGACCCCCTGCGACAGCGAGTGGCGTGGACTTGGTATTATCCCAATGTCAGGCATGATACTCCGTGACGAATATGCTGACTTTGACGCACGAAAGAAATTCGCCCTGCCGAAAATAACAGGCAAGCCAAACCCAGCCTGCCGCTGTGGAGATGTTTTGCAGGGCAAGTGCAAGCCCTCAGACTGTAAAGTTTTCGGCAAGGTCTGTACACCGCTGCACCCTATAGGTGCGTGCATGGTGTCAAATGAGGGCGCTTGCTCGGCATATTATCAGTATGGCAATTTGTAAAATAAACTATCCGAAAAGAGGAATAATTATGACAGATAAATTTGTTACCCTTGCCCACGGTGCAGGAGGAAAGCAGACTTCCGAGCTTATCGACCGTGTGTTCAAGGAGCATTTCGCTAACCCTGACCTGACCGCAGACGATGCTGCCGTGCTTTCCATGGAAAAGGGCAAGATAGCATTCACCACAGACGGCTTTATAGTTTCTCCTTATGAGTTCGCAGGAGGAAATATCGGCAAGCTAAGTATTTGCGGCACTGTGAACGACCTTTCCTGCATGGGCGCAAAGCCTTTGTATCTCTCATGTGCTTTCGTTATCGAGGAGGGCTTTCCAATGGATAAGCTTGAGGAGATAGCCGCCGCCATGGCAAAGACCGCCAAGGAAGCAGGTGTCGAGATATGTGCAGGTGACACAAAGGTGGCAGGAAAAGGTCAGGTAGACGGAGTTTTTATCACCACCACGGGCATAGGCAGGATAATGGACAACGCCAACACCTCAGGCAAGCTTGCCAAAGCAGGCGACGCTGTTATAGTGTCAGGTGATATCGGCAGACACGGCTGTACCATACTTTTAGCTCGTGACGAGTTCGGCATAGAGGCAGACGTAACAAGCGATTGTGCACCCCTCTGGGCAAACGTAAAAGCAATGTTCGACGTTACAAACGATATCCACGTTATCCGTGACGCAACAAGAGGCGGTGTAGGCACTGTTCTTTACGAGATAGCAGGTCAAAGCGGTGTGGGAATAACCTTAGATGCAGCGAAAATACCTGTTGCGGACGAGGTGAAAGGCGTGTGCGGTATGCTGGGCTTAGAACCATTGTATCTTGCCTGCGAGGGCAGACTTGTTATATTCGCACCAAAGGACAAAGCGGAGGACATCGTTTCAGCCCTGAGAAAATGCAAAAACTCAGAGAACGCCGCTGTCATAGGCGAGGTCACAGAGGATAACGCAGGCAGAGTTGTAATGAAAACAGAGATAGGCTCACAGACCCTTCTTCCACAGCCGGGCGGAGAGCTTCTCCCTAGAATTTGCTGATATCAAATAATGTATGGGAGCAGCGCAATTTCTGCTTTGCAGAAATACGACGTCCCGTTTAGCGTTTGTCTGTTTTCCATGAATTTCTGCACTGTTACATCGTAGGGGCGAACAGTGTTCGCCCGCCTGATTTTCTCGCAAACTTATGTTGAAAGCCGCATTTGGGAATATTGAGCCAAAAATTGCGTGGATATCATGAGTTTGTCAGGCAAACAAAACGGGCGAACACTGTTCGCCCCTACATATATGGAATATAAAAAAGCGGAACTGTTCAGCATGATTTGAACAGTTCCGTTTTTTATCTGTAAGACCCTATCGCCTCAATAGTCTTTGCTATATCCTCGTCACTGTGAGCATAGGAAACGAACATCGCCTCGAATTGCGACGGTGCAGTGTAAATGCCGCTTTGAAGCATATGGCGGTAGTATCTGCCGTAGCTTTCCGTGTCGCAAGCCCTTGCCTCATCATAGCTTTTCACTCTCTCGTCATTGAAAAATACCGTCATAAGCGAACCACAGCGATTCACGTTCAGACCCTTTTCCCTTATGGCATTCTCTATCATAGACGACTTTCTGTCAAGCTCCTCATAGAAGTTTGGTATGCTTTCTATCTGCCTGATAGTTTCTATTCCTGCCGCCACTGCGCATGGGTTTCCCGACAGCGTTCCTGCCTGATAAACAGAGCCTAGTGGTGCAACGCACTGCATTATCTCAAGCTTTCCCCCATAGCAGGCAAGGGGCATTCCGCCACCCACTATCTTGCCAAGGGTGGTCATGTCAGGGGTAACTCCGAAATATTTTGAAGCTCCCCCCTCTGAAAGCCTGAAGCCCGTTATAACTTCGTCAAATATAAGCACAGTTCCGTGCTTTTTCGTTATCTCCCTGAGAAATTCAAGAAAGCCCTTTTCAGGCGGAACAACGCCCATGTTCGCGGCGCATGGTTCAACGATAAGTGCGGCTATCTCGCTGCCGTATTCCTCAAAAAGCTTTTCCACAGACTCGGTGTCATTGTATTTTGCAAGAAGCGTGTCCTTTGTGCAGCCCTCTGTCACTCCTGCACCCGATGGGATAGCCTGCGTCATAAGTCCAGAGCCTGCCTTTACAAGCAATCCGTCCGAGTGACCATGGTAACAGCCCTCGAATTTTATTATCTTGTCCCTGCCTGTGAAACCTCTTGCGGCTCTTATTGCACTCATGACAGCTTCCGTGCCTGAGTTTACGAGCCTGAGCATCTCCATAGACGGAAAGTGCTTTTTTATAAGCTCAGCCAAGGTTATCTCGCCCTTGTGGCAAGCACCGAAGGTAAGCCCCTTGTCGCAGGCGGCTTTCACAGCATTTATCACAGGCTCACAGCAGTGACCAAGAATGTTCGGCCCCCATGAGCATACATAGTCGATAAACTCGTTTCCGTCCTCGTCCCATATCCTTGACCCTTTCGCATGGTCGATAAAAAGCGGAACAGTGCCAACCGCCTTGCAGGCTCTAACAGGGCTGTTCACTCCACCGGGCATAAAACCGCAGGCAGTTTTGTAAAGCTGTTCAGACCTTGAAGTGTTCATTACTTGTCCTCCTTTATCCATTTTGCGGCGTCAAGAGCATGGTATGTTATGATAATGTCCGCACCTGCACGCTTTATAGCAGTGAGATTTTCAAGAACGATACGCTTCTCGTCTATCCAGCCAAGCTGTGCCGCCGCTTTTACCATAGAGAACTCACCGCTTACGTTGTATGCCGCAATCGGCAGATCATATCTGTCCCTGGCGGCTCTGAGGATATCAAGATAACAAAGCGCAGGCTTCACCATTACCATGTCAGCCCCCTCCTCAATATCGTCCTCTATCTCACGGAGAGCCTCACGTCCGTTGCAAGGATCCATCTGATATGACTTTCTGTCGCCAAAGCATGGCGCAGACTCAGCGGCGTCACGGAACGGAGAATAATATCCCGAAGCAAATTTTGCACTGTATGACATTATAGGAATATCAGTAAGAGCATTCTCGTCAAGCGCCGCCCTTATTGCCGCAACTCTGCCGTCCATCATGTCGGAGGGTGCGATAATGTCCGCGCCGGCTTTTGCAAGGCTCACCGCCATTTTGCACAGAAGCGGCAAAGTGCTGTCATTGAGTATCTTGTCGCCCTTTACAACTCCGCAGTGTCCATGGCTGGTGTATTCGCAAAGACAAACGTCTGCAATAACGAGCATATCAGGATAGTGTTCCTTGATGTATCTTATTGCCTGCTGTGTAACGCCCTTGTCATTGTAAGCCTCCGTTGCAAGCTCGTCCTTTTTCTCCGGTATGCCGAAAATAAGCAAGCCCGATATCCCGCTGTCTGCTATCTGCGGCAGTATCTGCTCCAGATCGTCGATAGAATACTGATAAACTGTTGGCATAGAGTCAACAGGCTTCATGATGTTATTGCCCTCTGCCACAAAAATCGGGTAGATAAAGTCTGCCGCATTTAATCTTGTTTCGCAAACCATTCTTCTCATTGCTGGGTTTGCCCTTAATCTTCTGAATCTTCGCATTTTTATCTTCCTCTCACTTATCTGAAAGTATCTTTTGTATTATTCCCTCCGCCGTGCTTTCCATTGGAAGCAGAGGGTCACTTATACCGTATTTTTCAAGCTCTGCCGCCGTCACTTCGCCTATGGAGATACACTTTGTATTCTCTGATAAGCTTCCTCCGCCACGGAAAAAGCTCCTCACTCCGCCTGCGCTAGCAAACACAGCGTAGTCATCATCTATCTTCTCGCCTGTGCTGTAAACAGGCTCGTAAATATGAACATCATCAAAGTTCAGCCCTTTTTCAGCCAATGGCTTAACAAGCTCCGCTGACCCCTCCGAGGAGCGTACTATAAGAAGCCTGTCCTCACAAGTAAGAGTGTCTGAGAGCATATTTCCAAGAGCCACGCTGTTGAATTTTTCAGGCATTATGTCCGCATAAAGCCCAGCCTTTTCAAGCTTCGCCCCAGTGCCTTTGCCTATGACAGCTATCTTCACTCCCCTTAGCTTTCTTATGTCAATACGGCTTTCTCTAAGCCTTTTCAAAAATATCTCCGCACCATTTGGACTTGTAAGAGCAACATGGCTGTAAAAGCCCTCTGAAAGCCGTGAAAAAGCTTTTTCCGTGACCTCATCGTGCAGCTCCCTAAGCTCAAATCCGCCACAGCGGTGAGCATACGCCCCAAGTGCATTGAGCGACTTTATGAGCCTCCTTGAAAGCCCCTTTGTTGCAGTGACAGCTACAGAAACTCCATACAATGGAGGCAGGTAGGTAGGCGAAAGATCAAGCCCGGCGGTTTCTCCAACTATTATCACAGCAGGCGCAGGCAGATCCTCTCTCTTCACCTTTTCAGCAATGTCGCCAAGACAGCCCTTTACAGCCCTCTGCTCAGGGGTAGCCCCCTTTGATATCACCGCCGCAGGAGTATTTTCGCCCATGCCGTTTTCAATGAGCCTGCCTGCTATCTCAGGGAGATTTTTAAGCCCCATAAGAAAAATAAGCGTTCCACCGCATTTTGCATAGCTTTCAAAATGCTCAGGGAGCAGGTCGTTCGCAGTGTGACCTGTTATAACATGAAAGCTCCTTGAAAGCCCCCTGTGACTCACCGGTATACCTGCAAGCTCAGGCACTGCCACCGAGGAAGTCACCCCCGGTATAAGGCTGAATGGTATGCCTGCGGCTTTGAGTGCAGTTATTTCCTCGCCCCCTCTGCCGAACACAAAAGGGTCGCCGCCTTTTAGCCTGAGAACAACACCGCCCTCTGCGGCTTTTTCCACAAGAAGCGTGTTTATCTCCTCCTGCGTGGAGCTGTGTCTGCCTGCACGCTTTCCAACGCATATTTTCTCCGCGCCGTCCTTGCAAAAGTCAAGCAAACGGCTGTCTATAAGGCTGTCATATATCACCACGTCACAGCTTTTCAGAGCCTCATAACCTCTCATTGTGATAAGGTCATAATCTCCACAGCCTGCTCCTGCTATTATAACTCTGCCGCTCATAGCTTATCAGTCAGCTCCTTAACAAGTTCAAATCTTTTTTCTATCTCTTTTTCGCCCTGAGCAAAATGCCCCCTGCTGTCTGAAACAGTGAGAGATATTTTTTCCCCATTTATCTCGCTGTATGCCCCCACAGGCACAGTGCAGTCCGCACCCAGAAGTTTTATCACCTCACGCTCGGTTTCAAACCTGAGCATAGTTTCCTTGTGTGATACCTGCGAAATTATCTCAGCCGCCTTGCTATCCTTCGCACATTCCACTGCAATTATAGCCTGACAAGGTGCAGGCAAAAGCTCCCAAGGTTCAAACTCTTTTACCTCGTATTCCGAAAGGGAAAGTCCCAAACGCTCCGTTCCTGCCACACAAAGTATTATGCCGTCATAAAGCCCATCAGAAAGCTTTTTAAGGCGTGTACCAACATTGCCTCTTATATCAGCAAACTTTGCGTTAGGATAAAGCCTTGCAAAGCCCCCGCGTCTACGCTGACTTCCTGTGCCAACAGTGAAAACGTCAGAATCGTTAAATGCAACGCCTTTTTTGGTCACAAGCATATCACGATAGTTCCCACGAGGGCAAACTCCCGATATCTCCAGCCCCTCGCCCAGCATAACAGGCAAGTCCTTTGCACTGTGTACCGCAAAGTCTATCTCTCCGCTTTGCAAAGCCTGTTCTATCTCCGTGACGAACACACCCTTGCCGCCTATCTTGTCAAGAGGTCTGTCAAGCTGTCTGTCGCCCTTTGTGGTGAAGGTGACTATCTCGGTATCACACTCAGGAAAAGCCGCCTTTATCATGTCAAGTACCATATAAGTCTGCGCCATTGCAAGTGGACTTTTTCTTGTGCCTGCTCTCAGTTTCATTTTCGCTCCTTTATCATCTCTATAAGCTGTTCCTCTGTTGGAAGCACGTCACTTTCAAGGCACTTTTTCAGAACCTCTGCCATAGCCTTTTTCCTAGCCTGCTCCGTGGATATATTTTCAAGGGCATAGTCACGGACTTTTCCCATGACATTGCATATATCCCCAAGCCTGCCCTCTGTCTGCGATTGGATCGTCTTTCTCAGGTGAGAAGCAAGGGTAGGGCTTTTTCCGCCTGTTGAAATGCCAATGCACACGTCCCCCTCTGTAACAATGGCAGGGAAGAAGAACGTACAGCTCTCAGGGTCATCAACTGCGTTGCATGGAATGTGCCTTTGCCTGCAAAGCTGAGAAATGTGCCTGTTTACACCGCTGTCCCCTGTGGCAGTTATCACAAATGTACTGCCGTCTATGTCGCTGTCCTTAAAAGCACGCTCAAAAAGTATTATCATGCCCCTGTCTGCAAGTTCTCTTATCTCACCGCAGGCTTTTGATGCCACCACCTTTATTATAGGCGAAAAATCAAGAAGCTTTTCGAGCTTTCTCAAAGCTACCTGTCCGCCACCCACTACAAGGCATTGCATATTCTCAATATTCGCAAAAAAAGGAAAGTATGGCATCGTCATTCTCCGTATTCTTTTATTACTTCTATCACCTTGCCGAAAGTCTGTGAATCAAGCTCCGACTTTAGTCTGAAAAACAGCTCTTTCGCCGAAACTTCGCAAAGTCTTCTGTCAAGGCTCTCAAACTGCGGAAGAAAATCATGGAACATAAGCTGCTTTTCAAGCTCGTCAGTTTCCTCGTCAATGATAAGCTTCGACCTCTCCACGCTGTCAAGTTTTTTGAGATTGTTTTCTTTGGCAAGCTCCGTGAAAAAGTCCATGTCTATAAGCCTAGCCCCTGCAAGCTTTTCTACGGCAGGGTCAATATCTCTCGGCACTGCAAGGTCTATAAAAAGCTTGTTTTCATTATCACTGAGCATATCCGCCGTAACAGTGTAGTGGGGGCTTGAAGTCGCCGAAATTATGCAGTCACATTCGCCAATGCGCTCATATCTCTTTTCGTATGGTATAATCTCAAGCTTTGGGTCGTCTGAACTATATTCCAGTGCATTTCTGTGGGAACGTGCCGTCGCAAGCACAGTTACGTTCTTGTATGAAAGAAGATTTTTCAAGACCAGCGAGCCTATCTCACCGCTCGCTCCAAGAAGCATCACCCTGACATTATCCTTATAATGTGCCGCTTCCTTAGCCGCAAGAGTGGCCGTGGAAACAGAAGTCTTTGAAAGCTCCGTCTCCGTCTTTATTTTCTTCGCACAAGCGATAGCCCCTTGAAATATCATGTTCACCTCAGAGGAAAGCCCAATGCGCTCCCTTGAAAGATCATATGCACGGCGAACCTGTCCAAGTATCTCGTCCTCACCTATGACCACCGACTCTATGCCGCATGATACGCTGTAAAGCCTTTTTACCGCCGTCTTGTCTGTGAATATCATGACCTTGCGTTTGAGCTTTGCGATCTCCACTCCGCTTTGTTCGCAAAGAAGCCTTATTCCCTCCTCAGGTGTTCCACAGAAGTAAAGCTCCGTTCTGTTGCAGGTGCATATAAGCACAGGTGAAAGGTCCTTTACGTCAAAAAGCAGCTTTTCACACTGAGCGCTGTCAAATGTGAAAAGGCTGCGAAAGGCTTGTCCGCAAAGCTTGTGATTTATGCTTATGCAGGTGAAATTTTTCATTTTTCTGTGTTATCTCCTGACTTTTCGGGATAAAGTGCGTCATAGTCAAGCTTGGTGAATCTGTGATATGTTATGCCGCCCAGATCGTTCTGCAAACAGTATCTACAGCCGTCAGGCTCTCCGTCTGGGAAGTATGCAAGCAGGTCAAATTCATCGTCAGGTGCAGCAGTTATAACGGCGTTCTTATTGTACTTTCTGAATATCTCAGCCGCTCTTTCAAGAGAACACCCCTCTTTTACCGCTCCGATAAACTCCACAAGGAACGGGCTTGCCTCCACCTTTTCGTGGATAGCCCTCACGCTCTCCTCTGATACCGTAACAGCTATCCTGCCGTCCTGAGCAAGCGAAGCCTTGCATGAAAGTATCTCGCTTTTGTATTCGTCTATGGCTTTTATCATTTTCTCAGCCGTAAGCTCGCCCCCTGTTATGGCGTTGAGGGAGTCAAGAGGATAAAAAAGCGTCACCGCATTAGGGGTAAACCCAAGCTTTATCTGCGACTCTTTTATAGTATCAGTTATATTCTGTTCAAGCTTTATAAGCTCTGTCATGAAAATTCTCCTTTATACATAATTCCTATAGGCTTTGTATGCTTTTATAATATCACATATTTTTCATGTTGTCAACCTTGTTTCCTCGCCTATATATTTTTTCAGTGCATTGATATAAAATTCCGTCAGTGGATTAGAAAGTACCTTTTTGTGAGTAACTATGCCAATGCGCATCGACCCCTCCGCTTCAAGGGGAACAGCCACGATATCACTGCCGTTGAGCTTTTCGTCAATAACACCGCTGCAAATGGTGTAGCCGTTAAGACCAATAAGAAGATTGAAAAGGGTCGCACGGTCACGGACGCGGATATTCTTTGGCCGCTTTATGGTGCTTAGTATCTCCTCCGAGTAGTAGAAAGAGTTGTATTCCCCCTGCTCAAAGGACAAATAAGGGTAGGGGAGCAGGTCGTCAAGGGTCACAGACTTTTTCTGCGCAAGAGGATTTGCAGAGCCTACAAAAACGTGTGGCTTTGCAGAAAATAGCTCCGTGAATTTAAGCTCTTTGGACTTTATCTCCTTTGAAAGCACAGGCTCGTTGAAATCGTTGAGATAGAGTATGCCAAGCTCGCTTTTCATTCTCGCCACGTCCTCGATTATCTCGTGGGTCTGCGTCTCACGAATACTGAAATCATATTCATCTCCGCCAAACTCTTTTATAAGGTCAACAAAAGCGTTCACCGCAAAGGAGTAATGCTGAGTGGATATGCAAAACTGCCTTTTGCCGTGTTGCTTTCCGCAGTATTTTTCTTCAAGAAGGCTCGCTTGTTCAAGCACCTGCCTTGCATAGCCCAAAAAGACTTCACCCTCTTTTGATACCGTTATGCCCTTGTTTGTTCGTATGAATATAGTGATATTCATTTCCTTTTCAAGCTCACGGATAGCGTTAGTAAGACTAGGCTGAGAAATAAAAAGCGACTGTGCCGCCTCGCTGACAGTACCTTTCTCCGCCGTAGCCACCACATATTTAAGCTGCTGTAAGGTCATATCCCCACCCCTTTTCAGATATATCCTTATTATATAGCGTATTTATGAAATTTTCAAGTGGAAGAACGCTCCCAAACAATATAAAAGATCCGCACAGCGGCACTTTTTTTGTACGCAATGCGGATCAATTTTCTATCTCATCATCTCAATATCCTCATAAAGCCCCTCTATCTCATCTTTCAGCCGTCTTATCTCATGAAGACGATGTCGGTATTTTTCGCCGATCTCTCTCTGCTCCTCCATAGTCGGCAAAGGTATCTCACACTCCTTTAACCCCTTTGTGTGCAATACCCTTAGTACCTTTCCGCTGCGACAGCCGTCAAGCATAGCCTTTCCCTCTGCCGATGAAAGATAAGCCGCAATATAGTAAGGGTCAGCCTTCTCCTTGTCAAGTCCTATCCTTATAAGCGTTGGTGAAACAAGAAGCTTTCTGTCCCCCATATCGCCTGCACATACCACCTTGAAATTCTTGTCCGTGGTGGACAGTATCACATCTCCGTCCTTTATGGCATATTTCTCAAAACGATTGCTGTCATAAACTATCTCAATGCAGTTTTCTGCAATAACGCCGTCGTCAATGTCCACAAGCCTTAGATATTCGCATGGCTTAGTAAACTCATTGTCCGAAATGTAGCTCTCCGCCATAAGTCCATGACTTATCTCCTTTATGATATCTCCGAAATTAACTGTATTTACATTCATTTTAGTCACCTCTATTGATTTCCATACATCTCAGACAATGCCGAGATCTCTTCTTTTACAATATCCACAGCCCTCTTTGGCGAGGTCAGCTTCACAGCTTTTCTGTTAGCTATCGCCCAGCGTACAGCCGTCTGGATATTTGCCCTGAACGTCACGTCATAGATATCATTATTACCTATGACCTTATTGCAGGTGAACTCATTCCCGAATGTATCAAGCACAAGACTTATGTCTTTCTTTTTTATGTTGATATGTACACGCTCCACAGTCCCGTCAAGCATATACCTGTTAAGATTTTTGTATTGCACAGGCTTTAGATCCCTCGGAACATTGCTAAGCGTCTTTACATCTCTCATAGAGCCGTCCTCTTCGCAGATACTCGCCTTTAGGATCTTGTCTATCCTGAAATGACGAAGATCATCGTAACGAACATCACTTGCAAGGAGATAGTAAAAGCCGTCTGCCATAACGATGCCATAAGGGCTGAGCATAACACGTTGAAGCTTTATACCGCTCTGTGGGTCGCTCTTAGTAAGAAGCTTGCCGTTCTTGTCATAATCGCTTATGGTAACATCAAGCTTCCTGTTGGTGTTCATAGCCTCTTTGATATTTTCTATCACCAAAAAAATGCTCTTGTTGCCATAGTGAAAGGTCTCTCTGAGATTGGCTTCCTTGCTCTTTGTGTTACCCGTAGATAAGATGTTTATCTTTTTTATCAGATCCCTCACATAGTCCGCAGGGAGCATTGGTGAGTATATGATGCTGTCTGCCAGAAACTCATATTCCTCAGCGGTGATGTCAGAGGCGTAGTAAATATCTGTGATGTATTTTTTATCGCTTTTATCATCATCATCGTTGTCATTGTCTGCGATGAAAACATTGCAGCTCTCATCGCCTATTATGCTCTTCAAATGCTGAGCCACCGTCTTGCGGTTAGGCTTTATGCCAAGCTTTTCCTCAAGATAACCGCAGATCTGCTGCTGAGTAAGGGGGTGCTTTTCATCACTGTGTTCTTTGAGTATCTCAATGATCTTGTGCGAAAGCATATCTGTTTTTGTATATGACATTTTTGCCCTCCTGTTCTGTGATATCTTTCTTTCAATATATCACTTTTGCTTTATTTTGTCAATTGTATCCTTTTAACTCCTATACCCCTTTGGTATGATATTAGCATAGTCCAAACTGCTGACTACAGTGGTGACAGGCTATGCTTATTTTGATATAATAAGAAGGTAATGGACTGACGGTCACCCCCTTAGAACTAAGCGTTCGTAATAGAAAGTGTCAGCCGCCTTCTTGTTATAAAATTCGATTAAGCAGGTTGTACCTGCTGTGTTTACAGCAGCGTTCGCATCACTAACCAAAATGAATTTTAATAAGCTCCTGAGCGGAAACATTACAAAATATCAGAAAGAAGGATTTATCATGATTAGTGTAGGAATTGATGTATCAAAAGGAAAAAGTACTGTTTGCATTATGAAACCTTGCGGCGAAATACTTGAATCACCCTTTGACATTGGTCATACTGCCGATGAACTGGATTCTCTTATTTCTCTCATCAAATCATTCGATGAAGAAACCCGTGTTGTTATGGAAGATACAGGTCACTATCATCTTCCTGTTGCGACCTATTTATCTTCTCACAACATTTTTGTATGCTGTGTAAATGCCTTGCGTATGAAGAAGTTCTGCTCGCAAAGCATAAGACGAGCAAAAACCGATAAAATTGATTCGATTAAAATCGCATCTTTCGGTATTACATACTGGAACGAGCTTGTTAAGGCTTATCCCTCTAACGTTATATACGATGAACTTAAATTTCTTGCACGTCAGTATTATCAGGTTACAGGTATGCTTGTTAAATCAAAGGTGAACTTCTCCAATCTTCTTGACCAAGTTATGCCCAAAATCAATGATGTTCTTTCAAATCAAGGTGAAAATCACAAGCTGACCGAGTTTGTCAGTCGATATATTCATTTTCAGAATATTCTCGATATGGGAGAAATGAAATTTACATCTGATTACTGCAAATGGGCAAAGAAAAAGGGATACCGCTTAAACGAGCGTAAGGCAGCGGAAATCCTTGCCCTTGCTCAAAACGGTATCCCTACGCTTCCTAACTCCCAATCCGTCAAAATTGCCGTTAGTGAAGCCGTCAAGCTGATCCACTCAATAGAGGAATCACGCAATACCATTTTAGCACAAATGCAGGATCTTTGCAACACCTTGCCTGAATATTCTGTTGTCAAGGAAATGGATTGTATCGGAGATACACTTGCTCCACGTATCATTGCTGAAATTGGCGATGTACGCAGATTCAAAAACAAGCACTCTCTCATTGCCTATGCAGGCATTGACGCTCCGCCTTATCAGTCGGGTGCATTCCACGCTTCTGAGCGTCATATATCCAAGCGTGGAAACAGTTATCTGCGAAAAACAGGCTACGAGATCATGCAATCCTTAATCAAACACAAACCTGCCGACAATGCTGTCTATGACTTTATTCAGAAGAAACGCAGCGAAGGGAAATGCGGCAAAGAAGCAATGATTGCGGGGCTTAACAAATTCCTTCGAGTTTACTACGGCAAGGTTATGGAGTTTTACTCCGAACATTGATTGTAGTCTCAGGTACATACTCATCGGGCGTTTGAATACTTCCTTCAAACGTCAGCTTTGCTATATCGTTTTTTCCTTTGCTTCTTTTCTCAACTTTGTTCATTTTGCCTATTGATTTTTCTTAGCAGGTTTCTTTTTGTGTTGCTCTTATCATACCACCCACCATGAGTAAAATTTCGGATATTAAAAACTTCCGCTATGTCCACATTTTTGAACATTCCAGGTGCTATAATGCAGATACAGACGAAAAACAAGAATGAGAAAAGACCACGGAGGCGGATTTTTATGCGTTGTTACAGAGCAAGATGTATACTCGAAGAGTCTATTATCAGAAGAACAAGAGATAATGAAGAAGAGTACGATACATTCTTTGATGAGAAAAACCAGCTTATAAACGAGTTCAATGAAATGGCACGTACCATGTCCAACAGAAGCTGTGCCTTTATATCAAGCGCCGTAAAAGATCAGGCGATCATAGGGGTAATGATGACAGACATTGAGGCCGACGTAAAAGCCTATGTAAAGAACTTCTTTTCATTTATAAAGCTTGAGTGCGTGGATATAAGCTTCGAGGAAATAACAGTGGAAACGTTCAAAAGAATGATCCCCAACGGCTATCATGATAATTTCAAGTTCGATGAAGACCTGCTGAATGATTATGAACTGGACGACCTGTTCAGTAACTATAGAAGATCGTACATAAGCGAAAATATCACAAAGTCCATTGATAAAAAAGACGCTCTCGCCGTAGCAAAAAAATATCTCTGCTCAGATACCTTTGAACCTGAGCTTAAGAGAATATTCAGAAAGAACAGCGTCGGTGTGACAAAAGGCATACCGGTACATTATTTGATCCAAAGCGATAATGCCCATAGGCTTGCCGATACCCTTGTAAGCGTCCTGTATTCAAATAACAGACTAGGCTGTGCAAGATATACCGTCCTCGACCTTTATAATTTATCAGCCCGAAGCTCAGATATCCGTGAACTGTTCCGTGTCTGCAGCGGCTCTACCATCATAATGAATTGTTGTGGTTTAAAGTGTACCAACAGCGATAATTGTACAGCCGATGAAACTATCCCTGATATCCTCTTTGACCTCATCAATGCCTACAAAAACGAGATACAGTTTATTTTTACCTTTTCAAATGACGGACCTTCTCTCCCTGACGCCGTGGAAGAAAAGCTCGGCGCTATCACATTCGTGAAGCTTGCGGACGATACTGTAGAAAACGAAGATGCACATAAATATCTCAGAAAGCTTTGCAGAGAAGAGAATACCTCCTGCGATAAAGACCTCCTTTCCCTGTGCGCAAAGGATACCCCATATAGAGCAAGCGAGCTTATGGGTATGTACGATACTTGGTATTCAAATGTCCTGAAAACAAAGATCTATCCCCAGTATTCAAACTTCAAAAAGCTTTATGACAGGGAAGAAGCCAAGGAAATAAAAGGCTCTGCCTACAGCGAGCTTCAGGAGCTTATCGGACTTGATTCCGCCAAGAGCGTTATCGAAAAGGCGATAACATATTCAAAGGCGCAGAAAATTTTTGCCGATAAGGGCATGAAAGAAAGCCGAACAGCCATGCATATGGTGTTCACAGGCAATCCCGGCACAGCAAAGACCACAGTTGCAAGGCTGTTTGCAAGAATACTCAAAGAAAACGGTGTGCTTTCCAAAGGCGACCTTATCGAGTGCGGACGTTCCGACCTTGTTGGAAAATATGTTGGCTGGACAGCCGTTCAGGTGAAGAATATGTTCAAGAAAGCTAAAGGCTCAGTGCTTTTTATCGACGAAGCCTATTCCCTCTGCGATGATCGCTCTGGCTCTTATGGCGATGAAGCCATAAACACTATCGTGCAGGAAATGGAGAACAACCGTGACGATATGGTAGTCATTTTCGCAGGCTATCCAAAGGAAATGAACGACTTCCTCGACCGCAACCCTGGCCTGAGGTCAAGGATAGCGTTCCATGTCAATTTTGAGGACTATACCGCCGAGGAGCTTCTTAGTATCGTCCATCTTATGGCAAAAAACAATGAACATAAGCTTGCCGACGACGTTGACGAAACGCTCCTGCCTTTTCTTGAAAGGGTCTGCAAGAAGCCGAATTTCGGCAACGGCAGGTTTGCAAGAAATCTTATAGAGGGAGCACTGTTTGGTCAGGCACTCAGGCTCACAAGGCAGAATTTCAGTACCATGACAATGGACGATATCGTGACCCTAAAAGCCCGTGACTTTGACCTCACCGAGGACGATACCCTCGAAGAAGAGCCAAAGCATATAGGATTTAACAGATAAAGAAAGGATAATTTTTTATGGCAAAAATTTTTACACAGGATATGGCAAAAAGAATGGTAGCTCATCAGATAAAGACTTCCTATAACTCGGGCTATCAAGTATTTATGATACCGGAGGGCTTTACAACGATAGGAAAAAGCGCCTTTGAAAATATGGATATCGACAATGTAATATTCCCTGCGTCCCTGGAAGTTATCGAGGATAACGCCTTTAAAAGCTGCAGCCTGCGAGAGGTGCGTTTTCCTGAACAGGTCAGATACATAGGCAACAGTGCCTTTGAGGATTGTGTATCCCTCCACAATGTCGAGTTTGAGTATGACCTTATAGAATATATAGGCGACCGTGCTTTCTATAACTGCATAAGTCTGCCTGACCCTAACAGCATATACAGCATCGAAATACCGAGGAGCGTAAAATATATCGGCAGAGACGCTTTTGCACGTTCAGAGAGCTTTTATGAAGACGAACACCTTGACTTGACTATACTCTCAAACCCTGATATAAAGATCGACTGCTGCTACGCCCACGAGCCTATAGACCTTTCTGCCTTTGCCACGAAGCCAACAGCACAACACTTCGTAGAGTATGGCGTAATAAGTGCCAATGAGCAGTATGGCGGCGAAAGATATGTTTTTACTGGATATAATGCCAAAGAGCTTTACGCAGATTATATCCTTAACCGAAAAGACCCATATGAAGATTTTATTGCAAGAATACCCGAGGGCGTTACGTTTATATGCGATAATGCTTTTCAGAATATGCCTGTTGACGAGGTGATATTACCAAATTCTCTTCAAGCTATCGGCGAGGAAAGCTTCTCAAACACTAATATCTCAGAAATAGTTATCCCACCAAACGTTGAGAGTATCGACCGTTTTGCATTTGCCCGTAATGAATTTCTTGAAAAAGTTACCATGAACAGCGACAAAATATCCAAAATGGATGCGTGGTTTGATAATTGCCTGAGCCTTGAAAGCATAACCATTCCGCCTTGTATCAAAGAGATCACAAGCTATACATTTGACAACTGCATCAATTTAAAAAATATCGAGATAAGCGAGGGCGTTGAGAAAATAAAGTGTAATGCCTTTGACAACTGCAAAAGCCTTAAAAAACTCGTTCTCCCTACCACCATAAAGACCCTTGAAAATGGCTGGGACATAGGACTTAATACAGGCAAAACAGGAGAAGTGACCGAAATAATATTCAAAGGCCACGAGGATTGGAAAATACCAAAAGGCTATCATATCAAAAGCTATAAGGACGGCAAGCTGGATATAGGCAAGTGTTTTCCTGAGGGAGGCAACAACCCTGCAAAAATAAAATATTTCACCACCGAAGAAATGCTTGAAGAAATAGAAGAGCTTTATAACAGAGCTGTAAGGTATGAGGAAGGCAACCCCGACAGAAAATATGATGATGAAATGAACAGATATTGGCATATAACAGCTTTTTATAAAGATGTATATGTTTCAAGCTTCCCTGCAGGCGACCATGTAGGTGAATCTTATCACCATTTCACCATTGGCGGAAACACCCGAAAGAAGCTTGAATATATTCTTTCCCACCGAGAGGGCATACTCTTTTCGTTCATAGAAACATACCTGCCTGATGTGGATATGTACTGTATTTACTGTGACGATGAGGAGTTCGATTGCGATCAGGACGATGTAGCCTATAATATAGAGGACACTTTCTTTATGAGAAAATACGCTCCCAGCCTTAAAGAACTTCCAATGAACCTTATCACCAGACTTAGACTATGTGAGGAGCGTAAAAGATGATATATGTAGTTGGCGACCTCCACGGAGATCTTTCAAAAATAAAAAAGCTCCATGAGGATAAGAAGCTTAGTAAAAGCGATACAGTTATCCTCCTCGGAGATACCGGACTATCAAGCACATATGAAATGTTTGCCACAAGCCTTAAAAAACAGCTTGCGGCTATCCCCACAAATTTTCTCTGCGTCCGAGGAGAATTTGACGCACTGAATTACACAACCTATACAGAATCAGAGCGTTGGCATCTTCATATAACAAATGGCAAGATACACGATAACAGCTATAAACAGAAAATATGGAACTGTGGCAAAGGTGATTATGAAGAAGCCTATCCCAATATCCTCTATGCCAATGACGGCGAGATATTTGTTATCGAGGATAAAGCTATCCTCACCATAGGCGGAGCTTGTATGCAGAATAAACAGTGGCGGTCAGATATCTTTGGCATAGAGTTTATCCCCGATAAGCCTCAAAAAGTGGTCAAAGATAAAGCAAAATTCAATCTCGAGCAGTATGGCTGGAAAGTGGACTATGCTGTAACCCATACCTGCCCCTATGAGTATAGACCAACAGACCGCTATATCCCCGACCTGAACACCGCCAAGTGCTTCAAACGGCATTATGATAACGAAAAGTTTCTTTCCAAAATAAGAAATAAGCTTGTCTATGAAATGTGGCTCTGCGGACATTTCCATTTAGATCGTACTGTGGGCAACGTGAGATTTCTCTATGACGATATCTATGAGATAAAATAAAGCGCAGGCACTATGGAGCATACGCCCTGTAGTGCCTGCTTCCGTCATTTTTGACCCTCACAAAATCAAGTTCATCAAGCCCGAACAGCCTTGTAAGCTCCGCCAACATCTCCTCACTGTTCAGCGCAGGATTAAGATATATCACAGCCTTGCCGCCCTTTATTTCCACTCTGCCCCGAGGATAATAATTGTACTCTTGCCCATGTGTTACGTTTTTCGGCAGTCCCTCCCAAGTCAGCCTGTGATTGAAATTATCCCCCGACTTTGAGTTAAGTCCACTGCCGTCACCAATAACATTTCCCGATTTGTCGCACTCTAACTTCTTTGTATATAATTCACCCTCGATAAGCCAGAATATTCCCTTGTATATCATATTATTCAACTCAATATGATAATACCGCTTCCTATGTCCAAAATTGCACACATAGGTTGTGCTATGATTATATCAGACAAAGGAGGTGAAAGTTATGGCACAATACAATGTACAGTTTTCCATTGACGGTCGCAGAACGCAGGAGATCGTGTCAGCATACAACACCAATGATGCGAGAAAAATAATCGAAGCACGATACATCGGCGCAAAGATCGTTATATGGGGTGTAACAAAGCTCTGATTTGTTCGGTCGGTCAGGGGCAGAGTGTAAAACACTCCGCCCTTGCTTGACCGAATAACGAAAGGAAGTGTCTATGGTAACATCAGAATCAGTTGAAAAGAACAACGAAGAATGGTACAACAAAACCGTGCAGATATTTGAACGCTCGTACCGCACAGACGCAAGCTTTGTGATATCTCACATAAAGTCTGCTCAGAAAAAGTTCACCTACCAAGGCTATCTTATCACAGCCACAAAAGGGAAGCCCCTCAAAGTCTTTTCGGGCGATAGTGAAGCCATAGAAAAGCAGTTGCAAAACAGCAAGATACCATATTCACAGCTTATCACAGTGCAAAATAACAGGTCCTTGCAAACTGCCTATATAGCCTATACCAAGGATAAACAAAAGCTCACAGAAGTCCTGAACAACAGCGGCTTCACCGCCATAGAAGATGTGGACAGCTTTATGTCAGACTATGACAAAGTAATGATAAGAGTTGCCGAAAACATCTCACAACGGCATTTGTTCGACAGCATAGGACTATGGTAGGGAGGTGACAGCATCGTGACGATCACCCGCGAGAGAAGCCCACCGGATTTGGTGTGCTTGACTAAAAAATCCCCCGCCCTTGACTTTCACTTTATGAGTACGGCTGTCTTTATATTCTAATTTTAATGACAAAGCTTTTTAAAGGTATCCAATTAATAGCATTGTTAACAAAGCAGAAATCAAATAACTTTTATTCTTCCGGCTTATAAACTTTTACAACCTTATTCTCTTTAAATAAATATATTCTATCACATTTTTCACATCTCCATACATCATATTGAGGATATGGAACATCTAAAAAATATATCCACCCCTTTTTTTCAAATTCAGACCATTCACGATCAGAGTACACATAATACTCTGTATCGTTAGGGTCAAGCTGATTTGTGAGCATATTCCCACATCGACATACAAATCTCATATTATCTCTCCTATAAATTGTATATTTTTAGTAGCTGCATATTCCGCATACAACATTCAAAATTGCCGAAAACAGGGCGTTTGTGACCTCGGTGTATTGGTGCTGGGGGATATTTTTATCCTCGCATATCGCCGCAACTTCGTCGTTCCAGCTTCCCATTCCTGCGAAAACGCAGGCGGACAAAGCGCCGTTCAGCACGTTGTCAAGGCGGTCGGTATCATTCAAAAGACGGTGGGCTTCTTGAAAATCTTCTTCAAAGCCGTGATAGCCGATAGTATCGCAAAGCTTTTGTGCGCTTTGTATCGCATTTTTCAGATCGGATATACATTGTTTGATATCGGGACTGCTTGGGCAGACCTTGTAAAAAAGCGCTTTCTTCACTCCGCTTATCTCACGGTATGTTACATACCAATGGGTGTCTTGCCAAACTCTTTTGATCGTCCAAATGCTATGCTTGCTTTTGAATTTTGTTTCAAAAAAGCAAATCTTATCAAACTCAAATGCGCTTTCGGGCAGGGCAAGTTGATCGCCGTTTCGGACAATCGAAACGCCCTGCAAACCACGGCTTTTAAGTTTTTGACAAAAATGTGCAGGGGAAAATATCGTCTCGCCGTCAGCAAAAATAAACCTAGTCTTGTAAAGGTTATCGCAGGCAGGCGAGGGGGTGTTCGTGCTGTTTGTGCAGGACGTTTTTATGATATCGTAAATTTGTATCTCGAAATTTAAAAGCTGTTTCAATGTTGTTCTCCGAGGGCAAAGTTTGTGTTATGATCTTAAACGACTATTCTTCCGGCTTATATACTTTTACTAAATTGTAAGAATCATCAAACAAAGTTATTCTGCCACATTTTTCGCAATGCCAAACATTATAGCGAGGATAGGGAATGTCCAAAACGTGTATGTATTCGTTTTTCTGTATCTCACACCATTCTCTGTCTGAATAAACATAATATTCCGTATCGTTAGGGTCAAGCTGATTTGTAAGCATATTTCCACATCGACAGTATACTCTCATATTCATTTCTCCTATGCACTATTTATGTTATATATTTACTGTGATTTCAAAATGACGGATAATGTATATCATCTTCAAGAACACCTCTGCCGACAACTTTATTTTCACAGTATACAAGAAAATTTGTCCCCGCAGCATAGTCCTTGTCAAGCAGTCCATACTTTACAAAAGAAAGTATCCCTTTCGAGGTGCATTTATCGACCTTTTCGATAGTGTATAAAGCTGCGGCTATCATCGGCGAAATTGCGATATCATTTTTATCTACAAAACACAGTATTATGACAGTATCTTCTATGATCCAAAAATTAGGGTGTTTGACATTCTTCTGATCCCATACTATTTTATATTTTGCTCTTTTTTCGGGAACATAATGCTTGCTGACTTTAACATATGGGTGGTCGAAACTTCTTATAGTACGGATACCTATATGTGAAGAAACTGTATTTTCATATTTAATAGCTGGCAGTGCGACCAAAGATGCATTGCATAAGGCATTTAACCAGAATTGCCTGCTGTCTTTTTTTAGTTTGATCTCGTGTCCGCACTTTGAACAAAAATCCGTCATAAAACGAAGTTCTCTTCTTTTGAAGTTTATTGGAATTATTTCTCCACACCATGGACATCTTGGTGCAAACATATCAACACCCCCACATTAGTTAATATGCATAACACATATTTGAACGTTGAAGGATTGCCCTGCTTTCCAGGTACTTCAACCTTCGTAAGTTCAACATCGACTTCTTCATTGTCATCAAGGCCGTCATCATCCGTGTCAGCTTTCATATAATCGGTATTAACAATTTTGCAATTTGAGCTTACAATAAGTCCGCTCATTTCTTCAATATCTGTAAAACCGTCACCATCAGTGTCTGTTTCTCCAACAAAGGTCTTAGGACCTATTTCATTGCAGCTTTGATTTATTTCAGCAGCGGTTTTAGCAGAGTATACCTTGCCGCCTGTCAGCTGTGCATAACCTATCAATGCAGCTGTATTAAAATCACCAATACAGAAAAAGTAAATAGGTATCTTGTTATTAATTGCAAGCTTAAGAAATCTACTGTCAACTGATACACTGCTGTCAGTAATAAAAATAATTTTAGAGTTATACCCCATAGCCTCATCATTGAGTATAACTGCTGCTAAACCAATTCCATAACTAGCATTAGCAGTTCTGCTGTAATAAATCGGATCCCATTTCAACGCACTTTTGACACTCGTAAAATCGGTGTTCATTCCACCAGCATTCTGGTAGGTCAAAAAGCTCATAATATCTGAATCCGACATTGAGTCTACAATATTACTAACTATAAGTTCATTTCGATTTGCGTTATTAACATTATATATATTTGAACTTTTTGATAATACTCAATTGCATCTTCGTATCTGCTGAGTGACATACAAACATTTGCAGCACACTGATACGCATCTGCACAGTTCTCATCGAGTTTTATAGCTGATAAAGAAAGACTGAACGCCTCTTGTAATTGCCCATTATAAAAGGAAGTTTCCGCATTTGAAATTAATTCTGCAAGTTGATCTTTTTTGTCCATTGGCATCCAAATCATCCCCTTACGTAACATCGGTTTTTTTCAGTTCGTTTATTAGCTCTATATCATAATCATTTGGAGCATCACTGAATGCTTTTTCTGCTAAAGTGACAGCTTCTTTTGAAATCGTAACCTCATTAGCTAAAACGTTCTCCAAAAAATTTTCAAGAGCCACCCGTTTTTCTCCATATTTCGCCAGTTCTTCAGCATCTTGCACAAGAGCATTCACAAGAGAGTCGTCATGAAATTGCATAGAGATATTTTTGAAGAACATATCATATGCGTCTTTTACCATTTTAATCTCCTCTCATAATTAGCGATTAATAGGAAAGCCAGTTACTATCCCTTCACCGCCTGGTTCAACAATCACTCTAATATCTAAACTATAACACAAGATATGAAGTTTCGTCAATCCTTAATGAATTACGCAAAGAAATATGGAGTGAGCCGAGCGAGCAGAAAATACAATAAATCACGTTCATATATATATTTCTGGCTGAAACGCTGGGACGGAAGTGTGGAGTCCCTTGCAGTTAAATCACGCCGACCGCATCATCATCCCAATGAGCATACCAAGGAAGAAATAGATCTTATCAAAAGGTATCACAAACGGAACCCGACACTTGAGCTTCCCGAACTATGGCATCGTCTCAGGAAACAAGGGTATACACGCTGTCTTGAAAGTCTTTACAGGGTTATGAAAAAACTAGGAATGCTTCCGATAAAGTCCTCAGCATCATATTTAGACGAGCAGCCGGCAAGTGTAAGCGTGAAAATGACAACCGCAAAAAGTATCAAAACGTGCCTTTTCATAAACTCTACCACCCTATGACATTCTGATTTTTTTTCGATTATATCATACCATAGCCAAAACTGTCAAGATAAAACAAAAAAAGCCCGCAGAAGTCTGCGAGCTTTTTGTGTTGCTACTATAAAATAGATGACAATAAAAATGCCAATTTGACGTCATCTATCAAGCGGTCTTATCCTACCGAGTCAGCTGTCGTTTTATATATTCCTTCCCCTCACAATCAACAAAATCCTTGGCAAACTGTTCCGCCTCCGCAAAGCTGTTCTCCAGTATCTCAAACCCCACAGCCGCAGAAAAGCTGTCGATCTCAACACGTTCGGTCTCGTCTGCGAAAACCTGTATTAAAAATCCTTCGCAAAGAACATCTCTGCCGTTCTTGTCGACCCTGCTAATGTTTATGTCGGGTGAGATCTTTATGTAAAATCCTTTGTATCTCATTTGACCACGCTCCTTAAAACTTCATCTGAAAATCATTATCTTCTTCAAAATCCTCGTCCGGTTCATCATCAAAATGCTGACTGCAAACCGACCTTTCAAGTGCCGCCCTCAGATAGCTTGTGTCCATACCGTTCGCCTCATATCCCTGCTTTATAACATTGTAATAATAACTGGTTGGCGGAGAGATCTGTCCTTTGTTCATCAAATACGCCATGCACTCTTTCTTTTCGCCGTTGACTTCTATATCAAACAACTCCTTGCGGTAAAGATTCGGGAATCCCTCATACCTATCAAGACTGTGTTCGTCACGTCCGTCTATCTCCCATATCAGAACGGGTACTTCCGACTTCTCATTCGGTACGATCGTTGCCACACCACGAAATTCAAGTTCATAGCCCTGCATCATTTCTGTGCTTACAACCTTTGAATTCGGACAGCGATGCGCCATCTGTTCAAGGTTGATGTTGCTGCCATAGGCAATGTATAATCTTTTGTATTCCATGTTTTCCTCCTTACATACTCATTTCAAATTCTTCTTCAAATTCGTCACATTCACTTTCTGACGGCTCAATGTGTTCTTCGGGTACATTTTCGACTTGCGTGCTGTTGTCGCTTACAAGCTCGACACGTTGCTCACGGGCGGCTTGCCGCTCCAGCTCACGTTTTTCTTTCAGCTTTGCCCTTGCAGCAATTCCATCCTCAGGGTGCCGCCAGGCAATATCGCCCTCAAGATGTTTCAGAAGATGTGTCCTGCAATTCTTGAATTCTTCACCTATCAGTCCAAGATTCAAAAGCCATACCCTAAAGCTGTACCGCATATTATCACTCTGCGAAACGTGAGGAGAGCAGTATTTCTTGGTCATTGCCGCATTGCTTATGGCTAACGCAAGCACTATCTGACTTCTTACCTCTCCTGCGTGAAGAGAACCGTTGTACGCTCTTATCTCATAATGTCCGTGCTGAAAAAAGCTGTGCAGATTGCAGATCACATATCGGCTGTTTGAATAATGCTGAAACTGCTCGCTCATTCTTCCACGATACCAAAGCCTTTTTATCTCCTCCATATCTTTGGGCTTCTTGCGGTTTATGTCCTCTATGAACTGCTTATTCATCTTGTGACAGTAGCTTTCACGGGCAGATGATACCTGCAAAAGCGGTATGTCTTCATATTCCAACACAGGAGAGTTCATCTCCACGCTGTAAGACGTAGACGCTCTGTCTCCGTTTGAGTTATAGCAGTTGATACTGCCGTCATAAACTATCGCCCATTTTCTGTTTTTTGAGTCTGTCACAATATATTTATCATAGTACCCGCCCTCGTGTTCAACACGCCCGTCAAGGACATTTGCCATAGCTTTTGCCGCCTGACTTCGTGTAAGTCCAGTCATTTCGATCTCAATGCCGTATTTCCTCGTTTTTATGCCGTCAAAGTTTGATGACAATGTTACACCTCCCAACAAAAACAGCCTGCGAATATATCGCAAGCCGTTTTTTTCATATCATTCAATTTCCTCTCTGACCTCATACCCACCTTTAAAGATCACCAGTATCTCCGCCTTGTTCAGAACCTTCACACATTCTATCAGCTTTCTGATAAGCACATTATCAAATGTTTCTAACTCAAACTTTTCATGCTCTATCATATCTATTATCTTATCAAGCTTGGCTTGAGTTTCGGCGGAAGTTTGATTTTTTGATTTCAGCATTGCAAGTCTTTCACTCAGGCTTTGCTCTTCCTCATATAGCTTTTCAAACTCGCTGTCCAGCTTGTCCTCATCACAGCCGCCTGTTGCTATGAGGCTTATCAGATCATTTCTTGCCTTGTCGATCTCTTTAAGCCTTTTTTCGATCGCTGCGATCTCTTCCTGCCCATGACATTCAAGCACATTGCTGATATTCGCTTTTAAGATCTTTTCAACGTCGTTACCACAATAGTAGTTATTTATCGCTCGTACTATAGCTTTGTGGAGCTGTTCTTCCTTTATCGTTGGCGAATCGGGACAGTATCTTCTGCCGTGTTCCAGCCGGCTTATACATCGCCAAACTATTAACTTTTTCTCTCTTGAAGTCCACGTTGTACGGCGGTAAGGCGTGCCGCATTTTCCGCAGATAAGCAGTTCCGTAAGTGCATATTTACTGCTGTATTTTCCTTGTTCGGTGATAGTTTTATCTGATACCTTTCTTTTTGAACTTCTCCTTGCAAGCTCCTGCTGAACTCTATTGTATGTGTCACGGTCGATTATGGGTTCATGATGATCTGTCACAAGATACATCGGGCGTTCGCCGTAATTTTTTACGACCTTATGCGTAATACAGTCAAGCGTATATGTCTTTTGCAGGAGTGCGTCACCTACATATTTTTCATTTTTCAGAATGCTGCGGATAAGTGATTCGTTCCATACTTTATTTCCCTGTGAAGTCAAAATGCCTTTGTTCTCGAGGAGCTTTTTTATCCTGCTCATGCTGTATCCGTCGAGAAACAGCGTATATATCAGCCTTACTGTTTCAGCCTCTTCGGGTACTATCTCCGGTTTTCCGTCTTCACCTTTTTGGTATCCGAGCAGATATTTATACTGAAACTGCACCTTGCCCTCACGGTAGGCTTTTTCTTTGCCCCAGCTTACGTTTTTGCTTATGGATTCCGATTCTGCCTGTGCAAAACTTCCATACAGAGCTATCATAAATTCCGATGTCATAGTTAAGGTGTTTATGTTTTCTTTTTCAAAGATAACGCCGATCCCTAAGTCTTTAAGCTGTCTGACATATTCAAGGCAATCCACGGTATTTCGTGCAAATCTTGATATTGACTTGGTGATCACAAGATCTATCTTTTTGTTCCTACACATTCTTATCATGCGGTTAAACTCGGTTCTTTTCTTTGTCTGAGTTCCGCTTATACCCTCATCTGCAAATATCCCCGCAAGCGTCCATTCCTTTTTTCTGTTGATAAGATCGGTGTAATATGCGATCTGGACCTGATAGCTGTTCTGCTGTTCTTCCTGAGCCGTAGATACTCGGCAGTATGCCGCTACTCTTAACTGGTGGTATTTACTGCGACTTTCAGCTGTCTGCACTTTCGCAGGTATAACCGTTACATTCGGCGCTGTGGACATTTTTGTCATTCCTTTCAGTAATGTTTTTGATGTGTACTCCGTTGATAAACTCAACCTCAATGGTGCAAAAATGGCTTATCCAGATTCGTGAAACACACGCTTTGAATAAGCCAATATCTAAGCTGTTTAATTGTTCATGACCTTGAAGTAATTCTTTTAGTTTCTCTGTTTTCTGCGGACTGTCATTGTAAGTGCAGCAGTCATACTTCATTTCAGCAAGCTTGAAGATCTCTGCTTTTACTCTGTCAAAATCAATCTGCGAAGAATCTGTCATCTGATTGATCTCATTTTGCTTACGGACTATATCCGCAGTAGGTGAATATGTGCTTATCTCGCCGCCGGATTCCAACAAACTCGGATTAGCTATTGCCGAGTTCAGAACAGTCAGAACTGCCCCTATTATCATTTGGTCTGTAAGCCTATATTCAAGCTTGTAACAATCTGGATTTCTGCAATCCCAATGCTCATACTTTGAATTGCCGCCTATCCGTGAAAGTCTGTGACCGCATTCGGTACAGTATGTACGATTTCTGATTTTCTGTAAATCATCGGATATCAAATTTATGGTTGTTGATTTCTTTACTCGCTTTTCGTTTGCTCTCTTGAAAATATCCTCGGTGATCAACTGCGGGTATGTATCATTGCCTAAATACTTATCATTTTCAATGATCCGCTTGACCATATTTTTGTTCCACTTATCCGAAACAGCATTGTAGCGAATTTTCTCTGTTTGCATAAGCTTTGCAATCTCAGACAAACTTCTGCCTTTCAGATACTCGTCAAATATTGTAACAACTGCGTATACTTCTTTGGGTTCGGTTGTTATCTCACCGTTTTTCATACAGTAACCGAATGGGATTGTACGATTCTTTGCCATGACGTTGCCTCCTTTCAGACTACAAGAATATCACATTTTTCCCTGAAAAGCTATTACCAATAGCAACAAAAAAATGCCTTGCGATTTGACTTGCAAGGCATTTAGATTCAGTTATAACAACTTTTCATAATCTCGTCCGGAATACACAACTCTCGCTATCGTTACAAGCTTTTTATCTTCGTCTATCCAGTAAAACATAATATAATTATGAACTATAAGCTTACGATACTCATGCTTCAAAGGCTTGACCGGAATATACATCGGACACTTATACGGCATATTTGCCAAATCTTCGGCAGATTCAGCCATTTTCTCCGCAAGTCTTTCAGCGGCATCCGGATTTGCAAGCTTTACGCCGATATATTTTGCAATATCGACCATATCGCGTCTGGCAATCGGTAAATATTCAATCGTATACATTATTCTCCTCTCGCCGCCGCTTTCATTGCGCTGAGAACATCCTTTGAAGAAAAACGTTCGCCTGTTTCCTCAGCTTCTCTTTCAGCTTCTGCAAGCTTGAAATACACGTCGCTTTCAAACTGCATTTTCTCAAAAGCCTCCATACTCATAACGACCATATCGCCATATCCGTTTTTAGTGAGGAAGACGGGTTGTTCAGTTTCATGCACGGTTTTTGAAATATCCGCAAAATTGTTTCTTAGATCCGAAACGGGTCTTATCATATTCATATCCATAATCATCGCCTCCTGAATATATTTTATCATAATTATGCTAAATTGTCAATGTGCTTTATACATTTTCTTTGAATTTTAATCCGCCGATCAAATGAAACTCCAACTCATGTTGATCTATAACCACAATCTTCTCAACTATACTCTCAAATGCCGTTTCTTCAAACTCTGTCATAGGATTTTCTCTTTTCTCAAAGAAGTCGATCAGCATATCTATCTGATCAAGTGTTTCGTCCTCATCGTCTGAGCGTGTAAGCTTTTTCAGTTCTGCTTGCAGTTTGTTGATCTTTGCCGTAAGCTCAGTAGTCTGCTCAATGTATTTAGCCTCGTCAAGAAAGCCTTTTGTTTTAAGTCTTGCAAGGACGTGAGTTTGTTCTTTGAGCTTGGCTACTTCTTTGTGTATATCCATAACCTGAGTTTGACCGCTGAATTTTTTCAGCTTTAAGTATTGTAATGCTGTTTGAAGAGGTATGAGAATTTGAGTATAATTACTTATCAGCTTATTGCATATTCTGATAAACGCATAATAAATATCGCTTTCGGGTATGCGTTTGGAAAAACATTCACTGGCTTTCAAATCATGTTTTCGGCATGACCAGTAATACTTATCACGGCTTTTCTTTCGTATATAAGTACTGCCGCATTGCCCACACTTCATTATTTTTCTCAGAACACATTTCTGTTTTTCAGTTTTGTAGAATATCTCGCCTTTTTCTGACATAAGAGCTTGTACTTTGTCAAAATCATCTTGTGATACTATCGCAGGATGAGTATTGACTGCATAGTATTTGTTACGCTCACCATTATTCTTATACCGCTGAATGGGCAGGGTAGTGCCTGAATATGTTTTTTGAAACATTGTATTTCCGGTATATTTTTCATTTGTAAGTATGTATGTTACCCCAAACATATGCCATTTGTTGCTCCTTTTACAGCAAGGAGTATTAAAGTGATTTAGTCTGTTTACTATTGATATTATTCCATAACCACTTAAATACCATGAAAATATATTCTGAACAGTTTGTGCCTGAGCAGGATCGACCACAAGCTTTCCATTTTCTTTGATATATCCGTATGGAGGGCATGACAGCTCAAATGTACCGTTTTCCATTCGCTTTTTTATGCTCCACCGCATATTCTGTGAAATCGAAGTGGACTCCTCCTGCGCCAGACCGCCCATGATGGTGATCATCATTTCGTCGGTCATATTGGCAGTATCGATATTTTCTTTCTCAAAAAATATTGTAATCCCAAGAGCTTTAAGTTCTCGGACGCTTTTTAGGCAGTCTTTGGTGTTTCGGGCAAATCGGCTGATAGACTTTGTATATATCCTGTCTATCTTGCCTTTCCGGCAGTCGCTTATCATTCGCTGAAATTCATCACGCTTGTCCTCACGAGTACCTGTTATTCCCTCATCTATCTAAAAGCCGTCTCTGATACAATTTTATTTTTACAGAAAAACGGGTTCAAATTTCTCGGACGGGTTCAAATTTTGTAACCTTTCCGTAGATAAGGCTCGGAATTTTCAATTTTATCATATTGCTATCAGAAACTGGCGTTATAATGGTTTCTGATATTTTTTCTTTTTTATCCGACACTTTGGCGTTCTCAATTGTATTAGTAGTGAAAGGAGGGCAAGGCAAGATGTCAAAATCTTTGTTGCGTACGGACAAAGAGATTGCGGAGATCTACAAACGCCACAGTAAAACTGTTTATCGCGTCTGCTTTGCTTACATGAAAAATCCTGCTGATACCGAGGATGCAGTTCAGGATACATTCTTCCAGCTAATCAAGAGCGGTCCCGCTTTTGAAAGCGAAGAACACGAAAAGGCATGGCTTATCAGAACTGCCACGAACATTTGCAAAAATGTCCTGCGGCATTGGTGGCGCAGACACGAGAACATCGAGGATTTCTACAATCTCCCCAGCTCAGAAAATATCGAAACAGATGATATTTTCCAAGTGGTTATGGAACTCCCCGAAAAGTATAAGACCGTGGTCTATCTGTATTATTATGAAGGATATACCAGCGTGGAAATCGCAGGCATCCTGAAAAAGCCGCAATCGACAATCCGTAATTATTTGCACGAGGCTCGTGCCATCCTCAAAGAAAGGTTAGGTGATGATTTCGATGAAGAACAATAAAATCATTACTTCTTGGGACAAAATCGAACCGAGCGATTCTGCAAATGATCGTATGCTTTCTGCGATTTTAGAGAAGAACCGTTCTGTTCATGACAGAAAGGATAAGGTGAACTATATGTCACAGAGAAAGAATTTCAAAAAGTTCCTGATTCCAGTTGCCGCTTGCCTGGTAGCCATAGTCGCAGTAACAGGAATTGTTGGCAGCAATATGGGATGGTTTGGTTCTAAAGGTTATACTGTTAATCTTGCAAACGGTGACTCCATTGTCTATCACATCGGAAGTACCAACGTGGCAAGTATTCATGTCGGCTATCCCGTTTCATCGCGTAAACTGACAGATGCAGAATTGGACGCCATACTTCCTGAAACCACTGAACGAAGATCAGCCATCGGAACTTTCCGAGAGGAAAACGGGGAGCTGCTCCGAGTCGAAGGAAAACTCGGTGATGCGACAATCATATTTGCCCAGGATAATTTTCCAATAAGCGATGTGGTTCTGGAAGGAAACGAAAGCAGCTCATCGGTAAACGGAATTCCTGTCACTACGGGATACTTTGTTACCAGTCCCAACAGCAGAGGTGAGCAATCCGCAATATTCTTCGCTTCGTTCTCTATTGGAAATACGAATGTCTATGTGGAGTGTTATGGAGACAAAAGCGATGCAGATGCGGTAAGTCAAGAAACGGCAGATTTGATTTTCAGCATCATAACAAAAGGTGAGCCCGATTTTTCGGCTATTACAAAGTAAGACAGAAAAGCTCCCCACATCGGTTCAAAGTGAGCCGTTGTGGGGAGTAATCTTTATACTCGGATTTCCAATCCGTTATGGAAGGTAACCCGGATGTCATCTTTGCCGTAGACCGTGATGAAGTCGCACATTGCGTACCAGGTGCCTTCCTCAAAGTAATCGACCTGCTCCGGCAGCGACCGCAGCACCTTCATGAAGTTCTCCATCATCTGTCTCTGAGCCTGCCGCTTAGTTATCGCCGACTGCGTTTCATCCAGTTTTGCCTTTGCTGCATCGAATTTTGAAACGTCATATTTATCGCTCATCCTTTCGGAGTCTTGGCGTATGGTTTCTTTGGCTGCCGAGATTTCATACCAGCCGTGTGATTAACGTGCTTGCAGAGTTGATATTCAATTTTCAAGATGCTTAAGGAGCTTTTCTTTCCCCTTACACTTGTATAGGGGAAGAAACAAGGAGTTTAACAACCGTTTTTTATTGAGATTTTAAAAATTTGTTTAGTCTGCACAAAATCCTATGTTTCTTTTTGTGCACATTTTGCTGTGATGTATGTAATATATCAGCAACTTCCTGCTCGGTTTTGCCACAAAAATATATCATGATAATTATTGAGTGCTCATCATCAGGTAGGCTAGCAAGACATTTATACAGCTCCGAATATTCCGCTTGTCTGATAATACACTTTTCAACCGAATCATCATCAGTACGAAACTCCTTGAAATTTTCAAGTTCTCCGTTAATGTTTCCTTTCAACGCAGAGAACTGGATCTCGTGCTTATAGAACGACTTGTCATTATCTTCAATATTCCACTGCGTTCTGTCGTAATATGTACGAACCGTTTCATTCACCTCGACTTCAACGTATTTCTTGGTTATCGTGTCATAAACACGAACCGTATTTTTACTCATTCTTTATTCCTCCGTTTTGATTTTCTTGTTCTGAATCAAAACGAAGGCTTATGGATATTTGGCTATGTATTGCTGCCAGTATTTAAAAATTGGCATAAAAATAGACCTTTCTGCTTTTAAAACAAAAAGGTCTATAAAGAAAAAGGAGTATAACTTTCGGCTTTAAAAGCTTTTGTTATACTCCATGATTTCAAACTATATTAAGGTGATAGTTATAAAACTTTATTGATATCTAGGGTTTATTTCTAAAATAAATGGTTAAAGCTGTAAGATAGTACCCGTTACAAGCTTTAACCATTTATATATTATTACTGAACAATTCTGACAGACAAAGCCGCTTTGCATAGCTAAACCCAATCCGAATTTTAAGCGTATACTATAAGATATAAATCTTCAAAAACACTTACTGAGTTGGGTATAGTATGGCATTTGGTTCATCATGGTGAGCACTTACCGAGGAATTTAATAATTCATCTCTGACCAGCATCAGAGTGTGCCCTGATAATATACTATCAGTATAATAGCTGTTTCCGTAAACAAAATATATTGCGTCGCCTGACTGTATGTATCCGGTTATTAACACAAAATGGCTAACCCCGTTTTGTGTCATTATTTGTCCGTCTTGTTGTTTAACCAATACAATGCATTGATGACCATTATCAACCAGTTGTTTGATTATGTCCGATGGTTTTTGGTCACTGTCATAAGCATTGCTTAGCTCTATACCATATGCATTTTTCGCCAGCTTTTGTATACTCTCAGCCGACATTCCTCCACCGGTGTCAAGCAATGTACCTTGATCACCGTAACCGTTCTCTTCTGAATAATCAAGCAGTTTATCGTAATTGAAAAATTCATCACTTCCGATATTTTTGCTGTTTGAAAGCATATACACACATGCTACACCACAGGCTGAATAGCCGACTCCCATACTGTTAAGCTGAGAAATCACGCCCAACTTTATAATATTTGTGCAATCAATAACGCATGAATATCCCTCGTTTACCAAGACGTAATCCTCTCGATAATCTATCTCAATATACCCTTGATATATTTTGGAATATCTGCCGGTATATAATCCGCCTATATTACCGTCTGCGTAGTCGAAAAGCACCGTTTCATTTTCGTCCGGAGCGTAAAAAGGAGTATTGTCATTGACTAAAAACAAATACGTTTCTTGATCATCATCAGCAATTTCCGTTTGACTTTCGCTCGAATTCAGTGCGGATGCTGTTGATGTTACATTAGCCTGAACATTATCTGATTCTGTTTTATTTTTCGTTGTACATTTACTTATGAGAATCAAAGGAATAACAATGATGACAGCTATCAGCATTAATGTCGGAAGCGTTTTGTGTCTGTTTTTTGATGTCATTTTCCGATTTTAACCTTTAATATATCCAAGATATAACCAACCGCCTACACTCGGAGCGTATGCCCAATCTTTGTTTTCCTTAGTAAACAACAATTTCGTACCATAAGAAACTGTTCCAACTATCGCTGAACTCGTGCTACTGGATTTTCGCACATTTAAAACATCACAATTAACCGTACCATAAGCATTTACGGTAATATTACCGCCATTGCTTACGATAATGTAGTTGCCGTCCTGCATTTTTCCAAAAGTGTTGGAATTCTTAATAACAAAGCTCACAAACTTTCTTTGTTCGCCTTTATTAACCGTTCCAACTTGGGTACTCATACTTGTGCTGCTATATATCTTAAGATTCTGGTTGAATATATAAATATCATTATCAACCCAAAGAGTTCCCATTGTCAATGGTGTTGTGCCGCTGCCACCACCTGAACCCGTGATTTTTGATTGATCCTTGGCTCTTAAAACACCATAAACATTGGTGTAATTATGTCTGATTTTCATCATAGGTTCATTATGACCATTTGAATTCTGTTCATAACTATAAAAATACGATGTATCACCTTCACCTGTACAGATCGCAACGTGTCCGTATCCTCCGCCTACGTTAGTGTTCCATACCATAATGTCACCTTTTATAGGGATAAAATCAGGTGTATTCGCTATACGATTAAAGTTTTTCTGAAGTTCAGTCGTATATGCAGTCCAATTTGCATAGTACTCATAGGCATTTCCCCAAGCACCTGGATTCAAACCGAACACTTTATTTAAGTACAGCTTGATTAAATCAACACACTGCACACCTGCAACGCCATCGTAGTCAGTTCCAACTCCATTATACTTATTTACAAACTCCTGATATGTCATTTTTATTCATCCAGTTCTTTTTGTTAACGATTGTGAATTATTCTTGTTCGTGACGAATTTCTATATTTTATTGCTGCATCGGACTCACCCTACCTTTACCGTCAAAAAGCTGTTTGTACATTTATGGACTTAATTTTTGCTTACAAATAAATCCAATATCTTATTCAACGCTGTCTTTTTCTGCGAGATTTGCTCAAAAGCGGCGTGAGTGTCAAGCCCCTCGAGAGTCTGATAAGCGACTTTATACTGTTCGGGGGTGTATTCCAGCGTCTGTTTTGTTTCGTTTATATACAGCAAAACGCCGTTGAGGAGCAGCAGAACGGCGAAAATTGCAATAGTTGTGCGTTTGCAGAACGCTTTTATCAGTTCGTTTACGAAGATCATTAGCTCGCCCCCTCAATCGAAATAGTAGAGGTAGAGGTCCTCAAGGTCGGGCTTGCAGGTTTTGCATTCGTAAGTTGGCGGCTGTTCGCTGATAACACGGACGTAGATATTTTTCTCGTCCTTTGAGATATTTCCCACCTTGTATTTTGCGGAAATTTCGTCCAGCATACTCTCGTCGGCGGTTATCTCGAACACTTTGCCGTCGATCTTTTCGCAGAGGATATGAGGCGCACCGCTGTCGATTATCTCACCCTTTTTCATCAGCAGAACTTCTTTTGCGATGAATTCGATGTCCGAAACAACGTGGGTCGCGATTATGACTATCTTGTCAAAAGCGATCTGCGCCACGAGGTTTCTTATGCGGATACGCTCTTTCGGGTCAAGACCTGCTGTGGGCTCGTCAAGGATAATGACTTTCGGTTCGCCGAGCATTGCCTGTGCGATAAGGGCACGCTGTTTCATTCCGCCCGAAAAACCGCCGAGCCGTTTGCCGCGGCTGTCCTGCAAGTTGACAAGGTTGATTAGCTTTTCTATCTGCGGCTTTGCGTCGGCTTTTTTCATACCCTTGAGGGCAGCCATATAGTAGAGGAAGCGCTCGAGCGTGAAGTTGGGATATATCCCCTGCTGTTGGGGCATAAAGCCGAGGATTTTGCGAAAGTCTGCGCCCATTGTGCTTGTTTCAACGCCGTCAAATCTCACCGAACCTGACGTGGGTTTCAGATTGTCGGTGATGATATTCATAAGGGTGGACTTGCCTGCGCCGTTCGGTCCAAGCAGACCATATACGCCTGCCGTAAACTCGTAATTGAAGTTTTCAAGAGCGGTGAAGTTGCCGTATTGTTTGGTGAGGTTTGTTAGGGTGAGGGTCATTTTGAGTTCTCCAATTCCGAGACAGCTTTCTTCTCATATGCAGGCGTACTGCCTGTTCTGATAATAGCCTGCCCGTCCTTTATGGCGGCAATATCATATGTATCCGTGAGCTTTGAAATGGTCTTGTCGCTTTCTTTGAAAAGATACTGACTGTTCTCGCTGTCTATGAGCGCATAGCCGTTTATCGTTGCGATATTGGTCACGTTTGAGCCATCATCAATGCCCTCGATAGTCTGCTCTTTGCCGCTTTTGTCAAGATAGCATGGCTTGCCGTCTTTCACATAGTAATAGCAGTTATCTGATATTGCAGACGGCTCAGACAAAGCGTTTTTCTCAACTTTACCTCTTGAAATATCATAGGAAAGATACTGGTAATCATACTCCGCCTTATCGTTATACTGCTCGATAGCTTCACTTTCAGACAGTCCGTTTTTATCAGCAAAGTCCTGCAAACGTTCCATAAACGGACGATCATCTGCCGCCTTTGATGTACGGAAAATGAGCTTATTATCCCACAAGCCATACACCCACGCACCGCAGCTATATCCCTGTGTGACTTCGCCTATATTATTGACTTTTCCGCTGTCAAGAGCCACCGAAACCAACTCCAGTGACGGCTCTAGTTCTTTAAAATCCTTGTCATAAGGCTGGTTAGTCATGACAAGATACGCTGTGCTGCCTACTATCGCCATTCTATCATAATCATTATAGCTAAGCCCGTCAATCTCAGCGACCTGCTTTTCATTAGCACCATTTATGTCAGAACAAAACATCATGGTATTTGTTGCATATGTTCCGTCATCTTTGGTTATTATATCGGAACTTCTCAGATAATAGAGCCTTTTATTGTAAATAAAAGGGTGATCGCCCTTGCCATATGCAGTGCAATCAGAACCCTCACGATGTTTGCAAGAAGGGTCGTCGCACACAGGGCTGTCCTCAAGGGTTGTCATATCCACAAAGTCAAGACGTGAATTTTCCTGCGTGGAAAAGCAAATGTTATTGTCATAGTCTGCACATTCATAAACAGAAACTATCCTCCACTTATCTGCCTGTGCGGCGTTGCTGTCCTTATTTTTATCGCTTTTACCGCAAGCGGTCAGGGTCATAGCTGCCGCTGACAATATGCTAATTATCTGTATTGTGTGTTTCATTGTACTCCTCCAGCTGTCTGTTTACCTCGTCAAGAATATCCTGCAAGCCTGCGGAATTCAGATCATCGTTCAATTTATCTAAATATTCTTTACCTGTTTTATATTCCTTAGAAGGAAAATCAGAATCAATAGTCTTTAAAACCTTATCAACAGCCAAAATTTTATCAGAAACATTTGTAGTGTCAAAACAAAAGCCAACACTCTTTGATAATTTAAAATCTGTTATTGCCTCGTGGTACTTTTCATTTGAATTAGGGTCATTAACACCATAAAACGGGTATCGTATCAATCTGTTTTCGACACCCATTGTATTATAATACCCATATGGTTTTATGCAACCATTTATAATGTCATAATCAGTACCAAAACACAAGAGATCATTCAACTCTTTATTTGTCATGACCTCGCAGATAGCGTCAAATGCAAGATACTTGTTGTCTGATAACGCACATATGCCCAAAGCTTTTGAAGAAGTATATATTTTATTAGAGTATTGCGGATATATAGTGTATGATTCAGTTGAGGCATAGCTCGTTTGCAAACCGTATTCTTGGCTCGTTTTAAATTTGTTGTTTGTATAGCCTCCGCATAATGTAGAATTTATAGAGCCAAAATATGTATCTATATCATTTATATTATCATTGACAGGGTTAACCATAACGTCATTTGTGAAACCGTCGGATATGATATTGAAAAGATTTTTTGCATAATCGGTTTCGTAAATATTCACGGCGTGACCATTATCATCGATGCAAATATTATCTGTTATAAAATCATAATTTGAGTATAATTGCATAAATCCGAGCATTCCTGTGGTAAATTTCCAACCTCTGGATTTGCACAGATCAATAACTTTTTGGAGTGATGTATCATATTTTCCTAAAAAATCATCAAGATTTATACTGCTTTTATCAACTAAATCAGCATTAAGCTCATATCCAAGATCTTCTTTTAAGCAAGACAACGAACCGTCGATACCGTAAATTGTGCCGTTTATCATTAAACTCTTCCAATAATTTGTTGACATTTCGGCGTAAATTTTCTTACCGCACTCGGTGTTTTCAAGGTATGTATTTAATGGTTCGAGAAAATTATTGTTGACACAATTCTGATATGGATTATAGAATGTATCAAAGCCTTGATATTTAAGCCCTGTATCAATTATATCGAATTTCTCTCTATTATCAAACGCATCTGACAATAGTTGTGCATATGAGGTTATAAAGTTAGAGTTATCATCTACCATATCAACGTCATATGTAAGATTTTTGAAACACAATACATAATTTTTATTGTGTTCAGATAAATACGAATTTACTTCATCTTCATATCGAATATTTTGGTCACTTACCCAAACAAGCACAGACTTATTGGGATATTGTTCTTTGATTTTTTCGTATCTTTTCTCAAAACTATAAATCGGAGTATCGTCTGAATAATAGTATTCAACTTCATCATCAAGGGTATCATCTGTTTCATAAGAACTTGTATTGTCATTTGAACTGTAATCTGAGATCTTGCTTATTGAGGAAATATCAGAATTGCTTGCACAACCCGTTATCATTAAACAACTTAGAATTATCGTTAGTCCAAATCTATATTTTTTCAATATACAACACTCCTTCGTTCAATAATTCGGGCATAGCTTTCACTATGCCCAAATAAAAACTAATTAAGACACATATGATTCTGTTTTATTTAATGTTCTTTTAGAGTAACCAGTTGCTGTATGTGTTGATGTGACCGAGCTCCAACCATGTCCCTTTGTATTGGTCAAATAACACGTTACACCACTGGTCGCACTGCCATTACCATATCATAAAATTCAAAATTATCGATACTAATCTTTTCATTACTTCCACCAAGTCTTTTATTTGCTATAATATACAATTTATTTACACTCAAGTCAAGCAATTTGGCGTGACGTGTAAGTTTTTGTCGTGAAATACAAAAAGAGAACTGTCCACCATATAAAAACCGGCGTAACAGCTCTCTTTTTCGTTATAAGTTTAACTTGTTTCTCTCAATTTGCTATGACTTAAATTTGCCAATACAAAGAGATTTTAACGTTTTACAGTAAAGTTGATTTTAACGTTATCAAACATGTGAACATTTTATCCGATTCGTAAAATTCACATCTTCCCTGATATTTTTCTGCAATCTCTCGTATTATTTTAATTCCCCACCCATGCTTATGGGCATTTAATTTTGTTGTTTTAAGGCTCGGATTTCTTTTTAAAACAGACTCATTTATTGCATTTCTGACTATTATTCTATATATGTCCATTGTTTTACTGATGTCAAGGTTAATGAACCTTTCTGACTCGTCAGTTATTTTTTCACTAGCCGTTATAGCATTGTCAAGCGTATTGCTTAAAATATGAAGCATATCAATATCATCTATACCATCAAAGCTCTTAATGCAGCTGCAATTTGTTCTGATTCCTTCTGTCGCTGCGACTGCAAACTTAGAATTTATAATAGCATTTACAATATAATTGTCTGTATTTACAAAGCTTTCACTGATTGATATAACGTTAACATATTTCTCTATGTACTTCATTGATTCATCTGCGTGTCCTTGAACTATCATTGTATATACAGCGGACAACTGATCTTTCAAATCATGCCTAATCTTTCTTATCGAATCATATTGCTGACTTGCATTCTCTATATATTGGTGACTGTATTGCTCTTGGAGCTTTAAAAGTTCCAGTTCTTTTTTCTGATTATTTTTCACAGAAATAGAATCAATCATATAAAAGATTATAATGTTAACTGCAACTATCGTTAAAATCAATAAGTTTATATAGAGTCTCTGCGTTGAATCAATAGCTATCAAATGAAGTAAGAACATCATAATAATGGATATTGCAAGTATTAATATAATAGCGATCCACTCAACTGCATTAAAGTTCTCAGAAGTCGTTGCCAATAATTTCAGCATCAACTTTACTGAAATAAAGAATAATGCCTGTGTAAAAATCAATACCGTAAAACGAGCAAATCCGGATTCCGTAACTATTTCTTTTATTGACATTGAATTTACTGATGAAACAAAATTAAGCGTAATTATAGATATTAAAGAAATCATAACAAGAGGAACAGTGGCTGCAAACAGTTTTTTTATTATACTGCCTTTTCTGTTCACTAGGGCATAGAGAAACAAAGCCGTTAAGTAGCAGACAATTCCCAGAATGCCCTCAAAAATCGTTAAGTAATTCATTACGGTTATCAGTAATCCGAGCGTACAGAAACACAATGCAAAAGCAATAATGTTTTTCTTAGTGCTTTCTGTTTTCGGAGGCAAAAACTTATATATAAAATAAGTTTCCATAAAACCTTCATAGAAATTTATAATCACTTCAAAAGCAATCCATATTATACTCATTTATATCGTTTCCCTCAAATATTTTGAAAAATCGGTATCAACCGTGTGTTTGTACTTTCTACTCATTGGAAGTCTAAAACCTTGCTTAAAAATAACTTCGTCATTTTTCATATCCAAATTAAAAACATGACTAAGATTAACAAGATACTTTTTATGAACTCTCGAAAAATCGTATTCCGCAAGCTCACTTTCAAGGTCACCGATAACTGCACGTACTTTAATATGAATCTGTGAACCATACTCATCCAAGATACAATATTTCACATGATGATTGTCACTTTCAATATACAAAATGTCTCTGTATTGAATGCAGATTCGCCCATGCTCTTCATCGCTCAAAATTATTTTTTGGTGCTGCTTTAAATAAACAGAAAGCTTGTTTAAAACATTAACAACATCTTTATTTAATCTTGAAACGCTAGACTTTTGTATAAAGTAAAACGGTTGAAATTCCATGCTTCCGTACACCAGTTCATTGTGATTTGTAACAAATATTATATAACAATCCCTTCTTTGTTTTCTTAATATTTCTGCAACACCAAAGCCTGTGAATTCAGGCATATCAATATCCAAAAAAATCACATCAAAAAATAAACGTTTGTGCTGATTCAATAAACGTTGACCATTATTGAAACATTGAACATTTATATCTTTAAAATAATCTCTTGCACTTTCAGAAATTATTTTTTTTAATGTTTCTAAAAAGCTCTCATTATCATCACAAACTGCGATTTTAAGCATATCCTTCACCACCTTTGTATGACATTATATCAAACATTTTTCACTAAATCAATACACCTTTTATTAATTATGTTATAAAATCACTTACATCTGTATATAAACGCTTGGCTTTGCAATAATTGTCACCAAACAATCCGCCATTCAAACATCTATATATTCCGGAATTAATATGATTACTCATAGTTCTGAGCCTGCTCGTCCTTGATACCCAGTGACAGTTTTTTCTGCCTAATCATTCTTCGCAGTCTGCAGTCTGCTGTTTGTTTAAAGGACTTGTATTTCTGTGCATAATCATCTTCAATGCATCTGCTGAGATTTACAAACAGGCTTAATATCGTATTCGCAAGCAGAACATTCTCAAACTTCGATATGTCGGCCAGCATAGCCTGTGCATACTCGTTGCCATCGTTTGCGGACTTAGTAAACCATTCGATAGCTTGTCCCTTATCCCTTGTAAGTCCCGCTGCCCCGAAAAGATAGATCCTGCCAAGCTGATAACTTGCCCAATGATTTTTGGCAGCACAATTCTCAAAATAATTGACAGCTTTTTGTATATCATACTTTTCTTCCTGCAAATACAGCTTTGCAAGTGCATACTGAGTGTACTCGTTATCTGCCGCCAAGAGCAAATATCTTTCTGCTTTGTCCAGCTTTTGAGACATTATCTCGCCTTGCAAATAAATTTTGCCTAGTCTGTAACAAGCAATGACATCTCTGCTGTCCGCACACTCAGTAAGCAAGGCTATTCCCTTTTCAATGTCCTGTTCCAAATGCTCTCCTGAAATATATTCAAGGGCAAGGAATCTTTTTGCATTGCTGTTTTTAAGTTTGACAGCTTTCTCAAGGATTTTTAATGCACTATCTGTATCTTGCGGAATGTGTTCACCTATCAAAAGTGCTTTGCCATACTCAAACAAGCCGTTCTTGTTATTCATTTCAGCTGAACGTCTGAAGTATTCGATCGCTTTTGTAACGTCTGAGTCTGTTCCAAGTCCAAACTTAAACATTTGCCCTAATTTGTAAAACAGATCGTCGTTCGCCATATCATCACTTTCGATTTTCAAAAATCCCGACAAAGCTTGTTTGTAATATCTCTGTGCTGTATCGTTATCTTTGGTTACATACTCTCCATATCTGTACATTTGAGCGATAGAATAAGCCGCATAGGGCTGACCCTGAGAGGATGATCTCTGATACCAAAGAAAAGCCTGTGACAGATCTTTTTCCACACCGCTGCCATAGTAATACAGATTTGCAAGGCTAAATTGAGCAAACTTGTTTTTCTGTTTTGCCGATCTTTCAAACCACTCAAAGGCTTTTTCATAGTCCTGCTCCGTACCAAGACCATAGCAAAACATTTTACCTATACGATACTGAACATATGGCTTTAATTTCTTTGAGTTTGGTTCTATTTGCAAAAATCCCTGCAAAGCCCGTGTGTATTTTGCAATAGACGTTTCTTCGTTCCTTTCGCCAAGCTTGTCGGTAGAATAAAGCTTTCCAAGATCGTAAACAGCCAAAACATTTCCACGCTGTGATTCAGATAACAAAAGTTGTTCAGCTTTCTTAAAATCATTGAGCTTAGCGTCTTTGCCATAGATAAGCTTGCAGGCTTTTTTGTATTGATCGTTCCATTTGATATAGTATTTTATTGCCGCAGCCGATTCATCTGTTTCTGTCTCTGCCAACGGTTCTGCTTCATCAAACAGAGGTGACATACTCTGAGGTGTGTTATCAAAGTATTCATCATTTGGTTCAGATCCTTCAATTTCAGTATTTGCATCAAATGGTTTCATATTAAGTACTGTACGAATTATCATATTCCTGACTGACCTAAACTCCTTGTTGTCAACAAGCGGTGGAAATTTTAATTTTGCAGACGAATAGACATCATGCTTTTGTTGTTCCATTTCGCACCAAAGTTCATACATCTTTTTTATTGATTCGTTATCCGCAAGTTTTGAAAAAATATCATCAACAGTTTTCTTAATATCGGTTTTCATATAACCATAAACTTTTTTGCCCTTTGAACTTTTCAACTGACTATGAAGTTGAAAAATCAATTTACAAAGTTCGTCGTCTCCGCAATCGTCATATTTTAATTCTTCAGCAAGCGACTTCATAAGCGTTTTCGCGTCCGCTTTTAGCAAATTGCGTAAATCTGTTTGTTGTGCATAAAGATGATGAAGCTCGTCCGAATAAATATCATTTGCAAAGCCGCTGCGGATCTTTTCAATACCGTGATTAGTTAAAAAGCCCTCACGTTCGTTTGTTGAGTAAACAATGATATGTACGTGAGGATTGGTTTTCTTATCATGGAAAGCTGCATACCATTTTAGGTTTGCCATATCAATTTTCTGCTGTTTTGCAATGTTGGGGACCTGCCGCTTGACAAGTTCACGCCAGGCATTCAAGTTATCATAACCCATTGCCTGAGCGTTATCTCTGCGGAGAGAAACAACATGAGTCCAGACATTACCGCCGTGATTTGCGATCTCTTTTGCGACTTTTTCAAGGTCAATAGGTTCGTCCGATTGCGAGAACAAACCGTGTGAGCCAAACTTGACTGTGCCGGGACGGTTGGCAAGATAGCCAACGTAATTTTCACGGTTAGTGAGCCTGTCCATGTTTCGATCTAAGATTTCAGATATGAGTGCAGAACCGTTTTTTACAGTGGGATTCTTCTGGTAATCTTCGTACTCGAATAAATCCTTGCTGTCGGGGAAATCCTTAAGCAGAGATAAAATAAGCTCCTGCTGATTTTGGGTAGCAGGAGCTGTTTCGTTATTGGTTGTTGTAGGAACAGAACCCTCACGGGTTGCGATGTATTTTACATAGTTTGCAAGCTTTTTCTTTGAACCGCTTTTTAGGTAGCGGCTTGTTACTATTATCTTTGCTATAGTCTCAACTCCTTACTTGATTATTTTGATGTGATATCACCATCTTTTTAAAATTGTTATTTTTACATTATTTAGTTCGTCACCAAAATAGACAGAAGGTGAATCATTAATCAGACCTTTTCTTGTGTGAAACTTTTTTAAATGATCATCATTTAAGTTCGTTACTAACAGACATACATCATAAGCACCTTTTTGATTTTGTGCTTTGTATTTTTTTTTCAAACAATTATGTTTACATTCTAATTGTTTTGGCATATTATCGTAAAACCATATCATTTTACCAAGTCGTTTCTCAAGAAAACTCATATTTGATTTAGTTCCGATTAACTTATTTGTTTCAATAATTGTTTTTGCATTTTCTTTAGAAGTAAAATGTAATAATCCGTATTTTTTAATCTGTACAATCCTATCTTTACTGATTTTAAAAATTGGTGCATGACTGAACGTCATTATTAGTAATAAGAATAAGACAAAGATTATGAATAAAATAATGAGTATCATAATTCTACCTCCATAAAATCACTAATAATATTATAGCAAAAAAATATAACATGTCAAATTTAATTATAAATAAGATATACTTCAACTCTGCTGATACTCAACCGCATCTTCATAATCAATAATACCGTTGATCTTCCGCACTTCATTTACACACATCGCATGAAGACTTCTTAGAGTTTCATCATCCACATCATTTATTGCCGCAGTCATATGCGACAGCTTTCCAAGTTCAACAGCGACCTTGAACATCAGACGTGCAAGTCTCTGTTCCGTACCTTTGATCTGAGCTTTGACTGTTTCAGTTATCATAGGGGAGATATAGTTCACACTTTTTTCCTCGTCGAGATAGCCAATATAAAATTTAATGGCCTTTTCGATAAACTCACTCTGCGATCTGCAGTTGTCGTTTGGGTAATGAACCTCCACATCTTTCAGCGTTTCGGGATACGCCCATAGTGGAAACTTAACCTTATTCTGAAAACTCACTTTTACCACCTCCAACTCCTGATAAAATGCCGTATTTCCGTGCCTTTTTGCTGATACAACCCCTAAATCTGAAAAAGGCTGAATTTACAACCCCTTTGCCCTAAGCTGTACAAACCTCGCAAAATTGCGGTCGGCTTTGCCGTCCGCTGTGACTGTGTCGGGGCTACAACCCCGACACTTTAACTTGCAATAAAATATTTTCCCTCAAACCCACCCGAAATCATCTGATCCCTGCCATTCTCAAACTTTGCAACAAAACGCCCCAAATTCGCCCCAGCTGCCTTTAGGGTAAAGTTACCACACCCATGCTCTGAAAACGCCACACAGGGCGACACAGTGCGAACCGTGGCGAATTACTGCTCGGACTGCTTTTCCGTTTCGACGGGAGCAGTGATCTTCTGCTTTCTCGCAGGCTTTCTGTCCGACATCATATCAATAAAATCTCTCACATTCTGCGGCACTACTTTGCTGTAGAGCTGTTCAATGTACTTGTCAAGCTCTGCTGCAAGAGTTGTACTTTTCTGCTCAAGGTACATTTCAATAGCCGAGAGCTTTTCTTCGTTTACATTTACCGTAACTGATCTTTTCATTCTATCAACCTCCAATCTGTTATTCTGATGAACTTTCACCGCTCAAACTTTCAATAGCGTCCTCCACCTCCTGAGGATATTCTATCCCCATATAGGTGCACCAGCTTGTCCAGCTGCCATTTGAAACAGGCTCTTTTGTGACATAACCGCAATCGGCAGAGGAGAAAATCACCTCTCCGTTCCCAACATAAATTCCGTGCTGACTTCCGTCAAACACCCCTATCCCGACAACTTCAGGCATAGTATCTATACCGCCTTGTTCGGTATAAACCAATGTGCTGTAAGCAGGATCAAACTTTTTATCGGTCGGACTGTAGTTCAGATATCCCAGCACAAGCCCTGCATTATCCGCATAACGTATTCTGTCAGTTTCGTTTCTTTCACCGATAAACCCGTTCATATATCC
>NZ_JAHLPI010000013.1:0-62062 GCF_018917825.1 Ruminococcus sp. MSJ-25 | reverse complement strand
ATGAGAGATAGGCTTCCTTTCTGATTTGAATTTGGTGTGGTAACTTTATTTTATCAGATTTTTGTCTATCTCTCTTTTCTTTTTTCTTAATTTTGTCCAATATCTATTGTAGCACTACACGAAAAACTTTCCGCAGACCTCTGTTTTAATTGACTTTTAGTGTGTTCAGTGATATACTTAAATGTGTATCGCCTTTTGTCGGAATAAGCCGACAATGGCTGTTTTATCAATTTTTGTTAGGAGTTTTGTTGTGGTATTTGCAGATCTATTTTTCTTGTATTTTTTCCTGCCTGTGTGCCTGATATGCTATTTTATCACACGCAGTACAGCCATAAGAAATGCAGTGCTGGTGGTGTTTTCACTTATCTTTTACGCATGGGGCGAGCCTGTCTGGGTTAGTATCCTCATAGTTTCCTCCCTTGTGGACTACATAAATGGTCGGGTGATAGAAAAACATCCCGAAGGCTGGCAGGCAAAAGCGGCGCTTGCATGGTCGCTTGTCTTTAACCTTGGGGTGCTGTTCGGTTTCAAGTATACGGCGTTCTTTGTGGAAAATCTCAACAATTGGTTTGGTCTAGGCATACCGGTGCCTAATATCGTTTTGCCTATCGGTATCTCTTTCTATACGTTCCAGACTATTTCCTATACCGTCGATTGCTATTGGGGCAAGGTCAAGCCGCAGAAAAACTTCGGCAGATTTCTTTTGTATGTATCCATGTTCCCACAGCTCGTTGCAGGACCTATCGTAAGATACTCCGTTATCGGCGAGGAGATAAACGAAAGAAAGACCACTGCCAAGGATATCTCCGACGGCTTTTCAAGAATAATCCTCGGACTTGGCAAAAAGGTCATTATCGCAAATAATCTCAGCACAGTTGTAACCGCCCTTTTCGGCTCTGCTTCAAACGGTTATGAAAATATAAAGACCCTCTCTGTGGCAGGCACATGGCTTGGCGCAATTCTTGTGGGTCTGTGGTATTATTTTGACTTCTCAGGCTATTCAGATATAGCTATCGGTCTTGGCAGGATATTCGGCTTCCACTTTGATGAGAACTTTAAATACCCTTTTATCTGCAAAACTATCTCAGAGTTCTGGCAGAGGTGGCATATCTCCCTTAGCTCATTTTTCAGAGATTATGTGCTTTATCTCCCTATCTTCGGCAAAAGAAGAAAATACGGCGGACTTTTCCTTGTATGGTTCTGCACAGGACTTTGGCACGGCGCAAGCTGGAACTTTGTTTTCTGGGGACTTTACTATGGAATGTTCATATTCTTTGAAATGCTCATAGGCAAAAAGCGCATGAAGAAAATGCCTGTACCCCTTGCACATATCTATACAAAGCTTGTTATTTTCATAGGCTTCGGAATATTCTATTTTGAGAACCTCGGCTCGCTGGGTACGTTCTTCAAGGCACTTGTTGGAGCAAATGGAAACAAGCTGACCGACACAGTTACACAGCACCTTTTCATGAACAATATCTGGCTTTTTGCAGCGGCAGTGCTTTTCACAATGCCTGTTATACCAAAGATCAAAGAAAAGGCGCTCTCTGCAAAGGGTACAGCCTATTTTATGCAGTCAGTAGGTATCCTGTGCAATGCGGCGATACTTGTTCTTTCAAGCGTTCTGCTTGTGAACACAACAAACAATCCGTTCTTGTATTTCAGATTTTAGGCAGGTGAAAGAGTATGGCAAATAATAAAGATTTTGAAAAGGACTTCAAACTGCCTGATACAAAGGCTCTTTCAGAAGCCTATACAGAGTATCTTGACAGCGTTACTTTCGGTGGAAAGCCTATAGGCGAGGAAAAGAAAAAGCCTGAAGCTGTCAGCACGGCAAAAGTTGACGAAACGGAGAAAAGCTCCACTGTCCATGACGAGATAGTGGAAAAGATAGTCAGAAAAAATAAGGCTCTCAGCCACAGCATTTGGACGGACGAGCCTGTTTTGAAGCCAAAGAAAAGCGTATGGCTAAATACTGATGATGATAATGAAGAAGCATTGAAAAAAGTTGAGAAAAAAGCTGAAAAAGTTGAAAATTCTCAGTCTGTACAAAAAGCTCAGGAGAAAAATGCTGAGGAAAAGGCTTCTGATAATGAAGTCATTATCCCATTTTCCAAAGAGAAAAATCACATAAACGGCACTAAAAAAGAGATCTCTGTGGCAGTTTCAGCAGACGGAACTGTGAAAAAGCTGCCGAATAAGAAGAATTTCGTGCTGAAGATACCTGACAGCTATTATAGGGAATATGACGCAGCGGCACAGGATAAAGGCCCTGTTATCGCAGGAAAAAGGGTCGAGATAATCGACAAGAGAAGCCCTGAAAAAAAGCCTGAGAATGCTCAGAAGCCCAGCAGGGTAGAGGCGACAATAAATGTCAGAGTGCCTGTTCAGAAAGAGCAGGAGCCTGTCAGGAAAGCTGAGAAAAAGGCTGAACCTAAATCTGAGCCGAAACCTGATCCTGTGGAAAAAGAAGAAAGCGACGCTAAGGCAGAGGAATCTTACAGAAAAGGCATCGAAAAGGCAAAAAAACGTCGTGAGGAACGTGAAAAGGCTAAGAAAAACAATATTCATGAGCTGGAGTTTAATGTTATAAATTCTGTTGTTTGCCTGCTTATTGTTTTCGGCGTGTTTGCGGCACTGCTTGTGATGAAGCGTGAAAGCGGTTTTATACAGTCAGAAAACAGAAACCTTGCGACTTTTCCGAAATTTTCGCTGTCATCATATTTTGACGGTGACTTCACAAGCGGAATAACCGAATATTTTACCGACACTGTTCCAAACAGAGAAAAGCTTAAATCTTTCTGCTCTGATTTTACGAATATGCTTGGAATAAAGCTCAACGATACTGTTATAACTGGCGATTTCAAAACGGTGGAAAAAGAAGAGCTGGATCAGGATAAGATAGCAAAAACAACAACTGTAACGGCTTTTACAGGTTCGAGGACCACCACCACTGCGGATACAAAGACCACCGACACAAGCACAACTACGAAAAAATCAACGGAAAGCGAAAAGGTAGTTGACGTGCCTGACAATCTTGACGACGGTCAGTGGGAGGGCGACGTTATAGTATCCGGCAAGGGCGAAAACGTCCGTGCAATGGGTGCATACTATGGCACGTTCGAGAACGGCGACAAGTATGCGAACACCATAAACAAATGGAAGGCTGACCTTGGGGACAGCGTGAACGTATACAATATGTCTATCCCGACTTCGGCGGCTTATTATATGCCGAACAATCTCAAGGACGCTGTTTCAGATCAGAAAGACAATATCGACAACATTGCCGCAGGTCTTAACGGAATAATCAACACTGATGTTTATGGCTCTCTGGCTGAGCATACAAAGGAATATATCTACTCAAGAACGGATCATCACTGGCAGCCTTTGGGAGCATATTATGCGGCGCAGGTTTTTGCCGATCAGTCGGGAATAGATTTTCCGGACCTTGATACCTACGATAAATGGGAGATAGACGGCTTTGTGGGAACGATGTATGCTTACAGCAATTACAACAGTGAATTGAAAAAATATCCTGACAAGTTTATTTACTATAAGCCTGACAATAATGATGATCTGACGGTAAAGTACTATGATACGGAGTTTAAAAACCCTGTGGAATCTACGCTGTTTTTTGACTATGCAGAGGGCGTAAACTGCTATTCTGCGATACTTAACGTGGATCAGGAGATAGCTGAGATAGACACGGGCGTGGACAATGGCAGAGTGCTTGTGGTGTTCAAAGACAGCTTTGGAAATGCTCTGATACCATTTTTCACCCATGGCTTCTCAAAAATCTATGTTTGTGATTTCAGATATTTTGACATAAACGCTATTGATTTTTGTAAAGAAGTGGGTTGCACAGACCTGCTGTTTGCAATATCGTTGACGAGCTGTTCAACGCCTAGTAAGGTGGATTGTTTGAATAATATTAGGATACAGTAGGAGTTTAAGTGAGGAGTGGAGTTAAGTGAGGAATGAGGAGTGAGGAGTGAGGAATGAGCATAGCAGGCCAAAGTAAATTGCAAGCATAAAGTAAAATAAAGCACCGAGCGAAGCGAGAGATAAAGCGCACGCTCAAGCCCGGCGCTAGAGGGCTTGTGGGGTCTAGGGGCAAAGCCCCTAGCGGAGTATGAGGCAGAGCCTCATTCGGCGCAAGCCGACAAGGTGCAGATTGTAGTATCAAAAGCAGATAGAAATAGGATATCAGATAAAAGTGATATCGAAGAATTAAATCTGCACCGCCTTTCTAGCCCTAAGCGCAATGTAGATACGCAAAGAGCGGAGCGATTTTGCGGAGGAATAAACTATCCCAAATATCTGTAGGGGCGAACAGTGTTCGCCCGTGTTCAGAATTTGTTATTATTTCAGAATTGTAGGGGAACGGCGCAATTTCTGCTTTGCAGAAATCCGACGTCCCGACCCCCTCGCACGTCTTTGTACATCTGCATGACTTTATGGTAAATTCAAACCTCGTCACTTCGAGCGGGCTGTCGCATTTCTGTGAGCTTGCGAACAGAAATTTCGCCAAGCCCCTACAAGCGTGATAGGATAGTTTTTTGTTCTGTCCTACAATGGTTGTAATCGTGGACTTGTTTCTTCGACGGGCGAACGATGTTCGCCCCTACAGACTTGTTGCCGTAATTTTGTCCGATATATATATTCAATTTTCAAGTTGCGTTCGGGGTGCGACATTGGGTATTATGCCCTTGGTTGCGTATACACAAAATACCGCAATGCACACCCACGCTTTGACACAAGTTCTCTACAGCCTGTTCCAGAAACGCACCTCGGTTTCACTAAGTCGCAGGGCTTGTACGTGCCCGCAAGTATCAAAACGCTTTCTACTTATCCCCGAAAATCACCACTTTTGTTGCATAAAAAATGCAACAATTGCAGAAATGTTGCCAAATTAAAATATAAATCATTTGTTTGCATAAATTTGTGGGGCGAATTTTGTGCAGGGTGATGATAAAATGTGAGCTATCAGAAAATAAATAATAGATGCTTTTGGCATAGGGGGTATGCTTATGAAGAAATTTTTGGCTATAGCGGCTCATGTTATCAGTGGTCTGGGAAATGACATTTTGGGCTGGGTGATAATCATTAGCTTTGAGCTGACAGGCAGTGAGGGGAAGTTTCCGGACGATGTTTTTCATTGGATAATTTTTGCTTGTGGTTTGATACATATTGCGGTGAGCGTGCTGTACAGTTTGTTGGTTTGGAAAAAGGGTACGGCGAATGGTCATGCTCTGTCGGGAAAAATTCTTGCAGTTTATGATATCATTATGACGCTGGTACCTTATATGTACTGGTTTGTGGTTTGTGTGCTGTAGGTTTGGGTAAGGTGAAACTAACGGACGAGGTTTGCCGTATGGCTTTTGATAATATGAGATAGGCTGGAGGTTGAGCGTTATGAAAAAATTTAGGACGGTGGCGGCTGTTGTTATCATGTTTTTTGCGGCTATGGCTGGCTATTTTGTCGGGGCAGCATTGCAGGAGGAAATGGGCGGTGCGATACTGTTTGCGGTGATAGCCGGATTTGCTTGTGTTATTTACAATATGGATAATCGGGAATAGAGTTGGCGTTGTTTAACGGATAAAAAGGTGAAAATATGGAAAATACGTTTAGTGTGAAGATGATATTTCACTTTTATCACAGTGTGGTAAAGGCGGAGCTTAAAAGGAGAGGCTTTCCTAAAGAGGTGGCTAAGAAGATAGAGGAAGAACATGGAAAGATAGTTGCGAGGGCTAAGGATATTGGCAAGTCAAAGCTTTTGAGTTCGTACATTATGGCGAGCTATTACATTGCCATGAACAGGAGCACCGAGAAGTCTGCGGAGGAGAATTTTGAGATATTCCGTGACGGGCTTTGCGCTTCAAAGCTTTTTCACAAGGTCATGGGTGATGTGGACAGTTATCTTGACCCTAAGAAGATGCCTGGGCGTTTGAAATGGTCGGAGGACAGCCACAAGAGGTTATATGAAAACGACTGGGTGGTGGACATACTGCCGGGCAATGGTGAATATGACCTTGGGTATGATTATCACGAATGTGGGGCGTGCAAGCTTTGTAAGGACGAGGGGTGTCCTGAGCTGGCGGCTTACATATGCAAAATGGATTTTGTGCTGGCGGACATGATGAACATGAAACTCGTTAGGACGGGAACTATTGCTGAGGGTGCATCATACTGCGATTTTAGGTACAGCAGGAAGAAGTGACAGCAGAAAGGTGCGGTGAAAGTGAAAATAAAACAGCAAAAGCAGATAAAGGCGTTTTTGGCAGAGAGTTTCGGCAATGACAGGGGCGGAAAGCTGTTTGAGATGCAGGACAAGGCTCTTGGGGAAATCATCGGGAACACAAAGGGCAAGACGGAAAATCAGATGAAAACGCTTATACAGACCATTTTGCCGAGGATAGCCCTTTACAAGAGTTTCATTGCGGCGGGGCTTTCTGATGATGATGTATACAAGTATATGCGCAAATATATGCTGGAGATAGTGGCGGCGAAGAAACATTCTTCCACGGTGAAAATGGAGATAGTGCCTGGGTTTTATGCGATATACAGCAGGGTATTTTTGAAGATAATGCGCACCACTGATCTTCAGGAGAGCGTTCAGGAGCATGGTAAGGATTATTTCAACGTCACCATAACAAAGTGCCTTTGGCACACGGCTTGTGTTGAAAACGGCTGTGAGGAGCTTTGCAGGCTGTTTTGTGATGTTGATGATGTTACATACGGCGGACTTAAAAAGATAGGGTTTACCAGGACTAAGACGCTGGGGTACGGCGGTGACTGCTGTGATTTTCATATGTTTAGGAAGTAGTGGACGCTTGGTGAATTATCATGCAGATAAGAAAGTTTCAAAAATCGGACATTGACAGGGTGGCTGATATATGGCTAAATGCCAATCTGAATGCACATTACTTTATTCCCTCTCAATACTGGAATGATAATTTTGAGCCAGTAAAGGATATGCTGCCGCAGGCGGAAGTTTATGTATACGAATGTAATGGAAAAATACAAGGCTTTATCGGGATAAATGGTGGATATATCGAGGGCATTTTTGTTTCAGAAGAAGTGCGGTCGCAGGGGATAGGAAAACTGTTGCTGAACTATGCAAAAGATAGAAAAGCTAAACTGTCTTTAAACGTTTATCAGAAAAATACTCGGGCGATACGTTTTTACGAGAGAGAGGGCTTTGATATCAAATGCGAGGGTCTGGACGAAGCTACCGGTGAAAAAGACTATGAAATGATATGGGAACGAAAATCGGATCTATAGGTCATATATAAAAAGCGAGGGCAATATGAAAGAGTTGGAGTATCCATTTGACAATGGGTTTATAATGAAAAAGAAAAGGTCGCTGAAAAGGCAGCTTTTGGGCGACGGAACGGTGCGGCTGAAAAAGAGGGTGGCTGTGCTGGGCGGCTCGACTACGGACGATATTGTGTCGGTATTGGAGCTGTTTTTGCTTGACATGGGCTTTGAATGTGAGTTCTATCGATCGGAATACGGACAGTTCTGGCAGGACGCTGTGTTCTCAAACGAGGAGCTTGACCGCTTTAAACCTGATATCGTTTATATACACACGAGCCTTAGAAACCTCAGCTTTTCACCTACCCCCAGGTCGGGTGAAGAGGAGATAGAGCAGGGGTTGAACGCTGAGCTTGACAGGCTTTCTCAGGCTTGGGACGGAGTGAAAGAGCATTTCGGCTGTCCTGTGATACAGAACAATTTTGAACTTCCGTTTTTCCGCCTTATGGGAAACATGGACGCTTCTGACAGGCGTGGAAAGGTGAACTTCGTCACAAGGCTCAATTCGGCTTTGTATGACAGGATAGCCCGAAGGTCTGAGGTTTATCTCAATGATATAAACTGGCTGTCAGCGGCATATGGGCTTGAAAAGTGGAGCGAGCCGAAGTATTGGTATCTCTACAAATATGCGCTAAATATCGAGGCTATACCTGAGCTGGCTTTTCAGGTGGCGAATATTATAAAGGCTATCTTTGGCAAGAACAAAAAGGCGCTGGCTCTTGATCTTGACAACACTCTTTGGGGCGGTGTCGTTGGTGACGACGGTGTGGAAAATCTGGAGATAGGCAAGGAAACGGCTGAGGCAATGGCTTATTTTGAGTTTCAGCAGTATGTTAAGGCGCACAAGGACTTGGGCGTGCTTTTGACGGTATGCTCCAAAAACGAGGAAGAGAACGCTTTGGCTGGGCTTTCCCACCCTGAGGGCGTGCTAAGACCTGATGATTTTGTGGCGATAAAAGCCAACTGGCTGCCAAAGGACAAAAATATCGTTGACACGGCTGAGGAGCTTAACATTCTTTCTGAGGCATTTGTTTTTGTGGACGATAACCCTGCGGAGAGGGAGATAGTCAGGGGACAGCTTGGGGGAACGGCTGTGCCTGAGATAGGAGAGGTCACGGACTACATAAGAGTGCTTGACCGTTCGGGATATTTTGAAACTGTTACGCTGTCGGAGGACGATCTCAAACGCAATGATATGTACAGGGCGAACGCTCAGCGTGCAAAGGCGCAGAGCAGGTTTGCGGATTATCATGATTATCTTTTGAGTCTTGAAATGACGGCAGAGATAGGGGATTTTTCGCCTTTGTATCTGCAAAGGATAACTCAGCTCACCAACAAGAGCAATCAGTTCAACCTCACCACAAAGAGATACACTGCGGAGCAAATGGAGGCGGTCTATAACTCTGATGAATACATAAGGCTGTATGGAAAGCTTTATGACAAATTCGGTGACAACGGCGTTGTGGCGGTGACTATCGGAAAGACAGACAGCGAGGACAAGGGCAGGCTTGATATCGAGCTTTGGCTGATGTCATGCCGTGTGCTGAAAAGGGATATGGAGCTTGCTATGCTGGATAGTCTTGTGAAACAGGCGAAAAAGCGTGGCATAAGGGAGATATACGGGCATTATTACCCTACGGCGAAAAATAAAATGGTGGCAGGGCTTTATGAAAGCTTCGGCTTTGAGAAGATATCTCAGGACGAAGAGGGCAACACGGCTTGGCGGCTTTTAGTTGAGGGGTATGAGGATAAAAATACTGTTATAAAGGTGAAGGAGGAGCATTATGCTTAGCAAGGACGAGATAATTGAAAGACTTGATGATGTTTTCAGAGATGTTTTTGATGACGATACTTTGGAGGTGGACGAGAACACCACGGCTGATGATATCGAGGATTGGGACTCTATCGAGCATATCACTCTTATCGGTGCGGTGGAGGACGAGTTCAAGATGAGGTTCAAAATGGGCGAGGTTTCGGGTATGAAAGATGTGGGCGAGATGATCGGCATTATTGAGCAGAGAGGCAAGTAACAGGCTGTTTGCGAAATATGCGTGAGAACGCTGCTCTTTTTCTGAATTTTGTGATCTCTAGCGGCGGTATGGCTGAAGGGCTGTACTGCTGTAAACTTTTAATGTAAATTCATAGGTTATACTTGAAATATCTGCGAAAATGGTTTATACTATTGTTAATAAAACTATTTTACGGAGGATATTATGGAAGATAATTTTACCCTCTGTCAGGGCGTATCTGTGGGCGGAGCGGAAAAACTGCGGTCTTGTTGCCACATTCAGGGGGATAATATAAGGGGTGTGCTGAGTTGTGACATCATGGCGAAGGTCGCCTGCGGTGTGATAGAGAAGCTCGCTGAGCCTATATTCTTCTTTCTGGAGCTTCCTGACAGCGAGAGAGATGGATACAAGACCTATTATCTTGATAACTGCACGAAAGAGGTCGCCCTTGCCATAATGAAGCGTTACGGCACTGTGCTTGTAAATGACGGAGTATCGAGATTTGGATTTGGCTCGCACAAGAATGACGAGGAGATATATTTCACAGACTATCAGGAATTTCAGATATACTCACGCAATCCAAAGAAGCTTGAGAAGCTTTTTGACAGACTTGGGATAGACGTTGTGGGCGAAGATGAAGTTGTAACACTGTGGGACTTGATAAACGAGGACAACGCCGGTTGTATCTCATGCGTTGAGGCGGACGGCGAAACGGTTTTTGACATACCTGAAAATCTAAAGTCTGAGGGTATGTACGAGGCTGAATAAAAATACAGGAGGAATGTACATGAACATCTGGCACGATATTTCACCAAAGGTGATAACAAAGGAAAAATTCACGGCGGTAATAGAGATACCAAAAGGATCAAAGGTAAAATACGAGCTTGACAAGACCACGGGTCTTCTGAGAATGGACAGGATACTTTACACATCGACCCACTATCCTGCAAACTATGGTTTTATCCCTAGGACGTATGCAGAGGACGGCGACCCGTTGGATGTACTGGTGCTTTGCTCGGAAACGCTTGCGCCTTTGTCTTTGGTTGACTGTTATCCTATAGGCGTTATCTCCATGCTTGACAATGGTGCGGCTGACGAGAAGATAATCTGCATTCCGCTCAATGATCCTACATACAACATATATAAGGACATTTCAGAGCTGCCTAAGCACATTTTTGATGAGATGTGTCATTTCTTCTCGGTATACAAGGCACTTGAACACAAGGACACTGTGGTCGATGATGTTAAGGATCGTGAACACGCTACTGAGATCGTGGCACAGTGTATCGACAGATACATTGAGAATTTTTGCAAGTAAATAACTGAGGCTTGGCGGACGCACTCCGGTGCGTCCGCTTTTTTTGTTTTCTGATACAAGGTTGTGAAGCCAACGGGCGAACGATGTTCGCCCCTACATTTTGGTGCTATGGTTTGCTATGCCGCAAAATCGCTGCGCTCTTTGCGGATTTACATTTGCTAAGGGATAGGGAAAACGGTGCAGATTTTGTACTCAGATATAACTTCTGTTTAAAGCACCACTTTTGTGTGCTTTTTCTCATTAAATCTGCACCTTGTCGGCTTACGCCGATTGAGGCTTTGCCTCAAACTCCACAAGGGACTCTATCCCTTGACCCTGCAAGCCCTCTAACGCCGGGCTTGAGCCTGCGTTTTATCTCTCGCTACGCTCGGTGCTGGGGCACGACTTTGGTTAGCTATGCTCATTCCTCATTTGAACGCCGCTTTCCACTGCATATTGTATCTCGTGGTTTGTTGTTGCCTTTTTTGCCACTTTATTTTGCGGTTTTGTGCAATTTTACTATTATTTTTGGCTGTTTTAACGTTAAAAACCCTCTCTCATGCTCCATTCCTCTTCAAACTTTATTTTCTTTATCTAAGCAATGAAAATTTACAAAATCGGATAGTGTAATAATTAAATTAGAAAACAAATTTCCTTGTTACCGAATTTTAACCTTTTTACGACACTATATTCTACCGTTCATCACCCTTCTTGCTTTTTCTGTCACAGCGTCAGAAATAATTGTGCTTTTTTTTGCAAAACCTATTGACGTATACTATATGTTGTGTTACAATAGCTTTATAAGGTCAATACGATGTGAATGTATGGGAGTTTTGCGGAAATATCTGCTATCTTTATACAGGTGCAAATGTTTAAAACACTACAAGATATTGTATGACGTAAAATTAATTAAAAGTTTACAAATTACAAGATGGTGACAAATCAAAAGACGAAAGTTACAAAATCCCCCTAAAATCTCTCTTAAATTGACCAAGTGTCCAAGAAAAATCCCTTGCAAAAATTCACTTTGGGAAATATTACTGTTGCAATTTTCTATAATATAGTGTATAATTATTGTACGGTGGTTAAAAGTGCAAAAAAGTGGTGATGAGTGCTTCAAAAGTGGCATTTCATTGCTTAACTCGGTCAAGGGAGGTGAACGGCTTGCAGGCGTGCTTGCTTAAAGGTACTTACAATCAGACTATGGACGCTAAGGGAAGAATGACTTTTCCTACTAAGCTCAGAGAGCTTATCGGCGAGCGGTTCATTGTAACTAAAGGTATAGACGGCTGTCTGTTCGTTTATTCCCTTGAGGATTTCGAGAAAAGAGCCGAAAAGATCAGAAGTCTGCCTATGGCTAAGGCGAGAGCTTTACAGCGAAGCTTTATGGCGTGGGCGTGCGAGGTCGAGCCTGACAAGCAGGGCAGGATACTTGTTCCGCAGTCACTGAGAGAGGTGGCAGGGCTTGAAAAGGAGATCGTTGTGGCCGGAGTATCTGACAGATGTGAGATATGGGATAAAAAGCGCTGGGACGATTTCAACAGCAGCATTGATGATAACGAGCTTATGGAAGCTCTGGAGGGGCTTGATTTTTAATGGAATTTAACCACATTCCCGTACTGCTTGATGAGTGCTTGGAGGGTCTGAACATTCGACCTGACGGCATTTACTGCGACGGCACTGCCGGAGGAGCAGGACATTCGAGAGAGATTGCTAAAAGGCTTGACGGCGAAAAGGGCGGCAGGCTTGTGGCTATAGACAGAGATCCCGAGGCGGTGAAAACTGCGACTGAGCGTTTGGCAGGCTATCCTGCGACTGTTGTGAGAGGAAATTACTCTGAGATAGACGAGATATTTGAAAGGCTCGGCATAAGCGGTGCTGACGGCATTCTTATGGATCTGGGCGTTTCCTCTTATCAGCTTGACAATGCGGAGAGAGGCTTTTCCTATCACAATGACGCACCTCTTGACATGAGAATGTCAGGGGAGGGGCTTTCTGCCAAGGACGTTGTGAACGGATATGATTATCAGAGCCTTGCGAGGATAATTTTCGAGTACGGCGAAGAAAAGTTTTCAAGAAGCATTGCTTCTAAGATAGTAAAATACAGAGAACAAAAACCGATAGAGACAACTATGGAGCTTGCCGAGATAATAAAAAGCGCAGTTCCACAGAAGGCAAGGCGTGAGAAAAACCCTTGCAAAAAGACTTTTCAGGCTATCAGGATAGAGGTAAATAAGGAGCTTGAACATTTGAATATCGCTCTTGACAAGGCATTCGATTGTCTTAACGTGGGCGGCAGGCTTTGCATAATCACTTTCCACTCGTTGGAGGACAGATTGGTAAAGCAGAGATTTCAGAGCTTCTGCAAGGGCTGTATATGTCCGCCTGATTTTCCTCAGTGCATATGCGGAAGAACGCCTAGGGGAAAGCTTGTGAACAGAAAGCCTATAGAGGCTGATGAAAAGGAGCTTGCGGAGAATAACAGAAGTCGCAGCGCTAAGCTCAGGGTGATCGAGAAGATCAAGGACTGAGTGAAATTTGTGTGAAATTGGGAATGTGTAAATAACGGGCTTGCCCGTGGATCGTGAGAGGTGTTTTACCGCAATGGCAAAGGTACATAACTTGGCATTTGATTACAGTGCCTATGACAACGCTCAGGAGGCGGAGGCTCAGAGAGCCATAAAATATAAGAAAAACCCTGCACTAAAGCAGAAAACCATATCGGTAGTAACTGTGATAGGCATTTGCCTGCTGGTGGCTGTTGTTCTTGGAACGATGATATACGGCAGAGTCGAAATATCAAGCCTATGTTCGGAGCAGACCAGACAGGAGGAACAGCTTGCTCAGCTTCAGGGAGAGAATGTAAGCTTACAGTCAGAGCTTGCTCAGAAGACCAATATGTCAAAGGTCGAGGAGTATGCTGAGAATGAGCTGGGACTTAAAAAGCTGGATAAATCTCAGATAGAGTATGTAACTGTGGATTCAGACTCGGTGGCAAAGGTGGTAAAGGCCGAGGACGACAATGTGTTCGTTAAGATAAAACACTGGTTCAGCTCTGTTCTGGAATATATCGGGGCTTAGTGAATAAAATAATTATGGGGAAAGTTAGGGACAAGATATTTGTGCTTAGCTTTCTTGTTCTATTAATTTGTATGTGTGAAAATATGATATTTGCCGTATCATGCTAAATTATTGAAGATTTTGTATGTGCGGTGATGTCCTGAGAGGAGATATTTATGACCGACAGACCAAGTGCCAGAATGAAACAACGTCTGAATATTTGGCTGAGCCTGCCTGTGGCGGCGATACTTATATATACGGTTGCGACCATATTTTCGGTGTCTATAAAGGACGGCAAGAGGTGGCAGTCCCTTGCAAACGCTCAGCAGCTTAAAAGCACGGCTGTTTCGGCGTCAAGAGGCACTATTTATGATTCAAACGGAACGGTGCTTTCTCAGAGCGCAACGGTCTATACTGTTTATGCAGACCCTCTTATGCTCAAAGAAAAGCTTGATGACAACGACAAGAAGATAGAGGAGCTTAAGGGATATATAGCCAAAGAGGACGATGCGTCCAAGAAGGCTACATATCAGCAAAGACTTGACGCAACGAAATCAGGGGACGAATGTCTTGACGAGCTTGTGGAGTTTTTGGCACTCAATCTTGAGATAGACACTAACACTGTGAGAGAAAAACTCACTAAGACGGATACTCAGTACATCGTGCTGAAAAAAGAGGTGGAAAAGACCGTTTCCACGGCTATCGAGGATAAGCTCACGGAGCTTGGCATTGACGGCGTAAGGTGCGACCCTACCACAAGGCGACTTTATCCACAGAATACTCTTGCTTCTGTTGTGCTTGGTCACACGGACTATGAGGGCAACGGCATATATGGTCTTGAAGCTTACTATGACGATTATCTCAGCGGAATTGACGGCAGGATAATCACTGCAAAGGCAAGCGACGGAACTGAGATACCATACAGATACAAGCAGAGCTATGACGCTCAGGACGGCGACGATCTTAATCTGAATATCGACGCCAACATTCAGTTTATACTTGAAAAAGAGCTTGCAAAGGCAGTTGAGGAAAATCAGCCTACTGACAGAGCCTGCGGTATCATAATGAATCCTAAGACAGGTCAGATATACGCAATGGCGACCTCTGATCCTTATGACCCTAACGAGCCTGCGGCTATCTCCGATGAAAAGACGGCGGCGGAGCTTGCGGGGCTTGATGAAGATTCAAACGATTACAAGCAGAAACAGCTTGACGCATGGTCGCTTCAGTGGAAGAACAAGGCGGTTTCAGAAATATACAATCCGGGTTCTGTATTCAAGGTCATAACAGGTGCTTCGGCTTTGGAAGAAAAGACTATCACTCTTAATGATACTTTTGGCTGCGGCACTCAGATACAGGTGGAGGACACGACTTTCCACTGCTGGTCATTTACCGACCACGGTTCGCAGGATTTTGCCCAGGCAATGCTAAACTCATGTAACCCTGTTTTCATTCAGATAGGCATGAAGCTTGGCTCTGAAAAGTTCTGTCAGTATTACAATGCGTTCGGTTTCAACGAGCTGACAGGTATCGACCTGCCTGCGGAATCAAATTCTATCAGTATGCCGCTTAGCAACATGGGTCCTGTTCAGCTTGCTTCATCTTCATTCGGTCAGACAAATAAGGTAACGCCGATACAGATGATAACAGCTTACTCGGCGGCTATAAACGGCGGTTATCTTGTTACACCGCAGGTAGTGAACAGTATAACTGATGAGAACGGCAACATTGTAAAGAAAATGGACACTGTTGTAAGACGTCAGGTCATTTCTGAGGACACCTCCGCTACTATGAGAGAGATACTCGAGGGCGTTGTTGAAGGTCAGCCTGGCTCTAACTGCTATATAAAGGGATACAGGATAGGCGGTAAGTCGGGTACTTCACAGAAAATGGACGAGGACCCGACCGGTCAGACGTATGTTTCTTCATACTGTGCATTCGCTCCTGCTGACGATCCTGAGATAGTAATGCTCGTAATGGTAGACCACCCCACAGGCGAGAAATTCTACGGAAGCCAGGTGGCAGCGCCTATATGCGTGAACGTGCTTTCAGATGTTCTGCCTTATGTGGGAATTTTCCCTGAGTATGACGAAAGCGAGCTTGCAGACTTGCAGGTATCAGTACCTAGTGTTCAGTATTATACTGTTGAGGAAGCCAAAAAGACACTTGAAGATCTTGGACTTGAGGTCAAGGTCAAGGGCGAGGGCGACACTGTTGTTAAGCAGACGCCTGTTGCCGCAAAGATAGAGCATGGCGGATCGGTCGTGCTTTACACAGAAGCAAACGCCAAGGAAGAAACTGTTACGGTGCCTGAACTTAAAGGACTTACAAAGGAGCAGGCAAGGGCTACGCTTGATATGTATGGTCTTAACTTGACGGCAGAAGGCTCAGGCTACGAGGAGGAGGGTGCAGTTGCACAGTCCGATCAGAGCGTGGGAGCAGGACAGAGCGTTCCAATGGGAACAGCTGTGTCGGTAACATTTGCAGTGACCTCGGTAGGTTCACAGTAAGAAACCATGATAAGGAATGATAATTATGAAACTATATGATATCATAAAGGACGTTGCGAAAACTTCTCTGCCTGATATGGAGATAAGCGACGTCACGAGCGACACAAGAAAGGCTGTCAAGGCAGGCTCGATGTTCGTGTGCATAAAAGGAAAGACCTTTGACGGACATGACGCTGCTAAGGACATGATAGAAAAGGGCTGTACAGTTGTAGTCTGCGAAAGAGATCTGGGGCTTGACTGTCAGATAATCGTGGAGAACACAAGAGAGGCTTTCCCTCTGCTGTGTGCGGCATTTTTCGGTCACCCTGAAAAGGAACTTACTCTTATCGGTGTAACAGGCACTAACGGAAAGACGACTATAACAACTGTTATAAAGAAGGTGCTTTCTTCATTCGGCTGTAAGGTTGGTCTTATCGGCACTTGTCAGAACGAGATAGGCGACGACGTTTATCCTACTGCAAGAACTACTCCTGAACCTTATGATCTTTATGAGCTTTTCAGAAAAATGGCTGACGAGAAGTGCGACTATGTTGTTATGGAAGCATCTTCACAGGGCTTGGAGCAGAAAAGACTTTCAGGCTGTCATTATAAGGTAGGCGTTTTCACTAACCTGACGCAGGATCATCTTGACGTTCACGGCACGATGGAAAATTACTATCAGGCTAAGAAGATACTTTTCACTATATCTGACAACGCTATCATCAATATAGACGATGAATACGGCAGAAGGTATCTCAAAGAGATAAGCTGTCCTGCGAAAACCTATTCATGCTGTACAAAGGCTGATTTCAGAGCAGAGGATATACTGCTTTCAGCAAGCGGTGTGAAGTATGTTTTCACTGACGGAAAGATAAAGCACAATGTTTCATTCAATATGCCCGGACTTTTCAACGTTTCAAACTCGCTGGCTGTTATAGCCTGCTGTGAGACCCTTGGATTTGACGTTGACAAGACTATCAGAGCTTTGGGGACTATGCAGGGCGTAAGAGGAAGAGCGGAGATAGTTCCGACGGGCAGAGATTTCACTGTTATATGCGACTATGCTCACACTCCTGACGCACTTGTGAACGTGCTTTCGGCTATAAAGAACAGTGCAAGCGGAAAGGTAAAATGCCTTTTTGGCTGTGGCGGAAACAGAGACGCTTCAAAGAGAAGCCTTATGGCTGCGGCTGCGGCGGACAATGCTGATTTTCTTATCGTCACTTCCGACAACCCGAGAAATGAAGATCCGCAGGATATCATAAACGATGTTCTGGTTGGTCTGGAGGGCAAGACGACTCCTTACATAACTATCGTTGACAGGCGTGAGGCTATCCACTGGGCTATACATCATGCGGAAAAGGACGATATCATCGTGCTTGCCGGCAAGGGTCATGAGGATTATCAGATACTTGCAGGTGGTGTGAAGATACATTTTGACGAGAGAGAAGTCGTTGCGGACGCTCTTAAAGAGCTTGAAGCTGAGGGCAGATAAGAGATAGAAAATAACATATTTGTTATGTAGTGGAGCAGCGCAATTTCTGCTTTGCAGAAATACGATGTCCCGTTTACATCGTTTCGGCGATGAATGAAAATAGATATATATTTATAAGAAAAGGGAAAGGAGATACTGCCGAGAAATTGGCGGATAAGAATTAAAATGGAAAAATTAAGCTTACAGGAGATAATATCGGCGGTTCACGGAAGCTACGGCTATCCTGCTGACGTTGAAATTTCCGATATCTCCACCGATACGAGAACAATAAAGCCAGGTTCGCTTTTTATTGCACTAAAGGGTGAGAATTTTGACGGACACAACTTTGCCGCAAAGGCTATGGAGCTTGGTGCGGAGGCTGTTGTCACGGAAAGACCTGTGGAGGGTGCAAGATGTATGATAGTTGACTCCACTGCAAGGGCATTGCTCGACATTGCGGGGTATTACAGGTCTAAATTCGATGTTAAGGTAGTTGGCGTAACAGGAAGCGTGGGAAAGACCACCACTAAGGATATGATAGCCCTTGTTGTGGCGCAGAAATACAAGACGCTGAAAACTCAGGGCAACCACAACAATGAGATAGGTATGCCACAGACGCTTTTCGGTCTTGACAGCAGTTATGAGGCGGCTGTTATCGAAATGGGTATGTCGCATCAGGGGGAGATATCGAGAATGTCAATGTCATGTCAGCCTGACGTGGCTGTTATAACCAACATCGGCATTTCACATATTGAAAATCTCGGCACGCAGGAAAACATTCTCAAGGCGAAGCTTGAGATACTTGACGGTGCGGCTTATGACGCTCCGCTGATACTTTGCCGTGATGATAAATTGCTTGCAGGGGTGCAGTTACATTCTGACAGAAAGGTTTATTACTATTCTGTATCAAAGAAGGACTGCGATGTTTATGCAAGCGGTGTTAAGACTGTTGACAACAGCATAACATTTACTATAAACTATGAGGGCGGAAAGATAGCCGCCCAGATAAACTGCCTGGGCGAGCATAATGTAAAGAACGCTCTTGCGGCGTTCTGTGTGGGTCTTGCGCTTGATATTCCTCCTGAGGATATCGTAAAGGGCATTGCTCAGTTCAAACCTGAGGGTTTAAGACAGAATGTTACCGTCATTGACGGAGTTACATATATAGTTGACTGCTACAATGCGGCGCCTGACTCAATGAAAGCGAGCCTTTCGGTGCTTTCACAGGCACAGGCGGAGGGCAAGCGCATTTGCGTGCTTGGAGATATGCTGGAGCTTGGCAAGAACTCAAAGACCTATCACAGAAATGTGGGAGAGTATGTTGCGGCTTCAAAGGCTGACCTGCTTTACTGCTTTGGCGAGGACTCAAAGTGCTATATAGAGGGTGCTGAGAAAAAGGGCTTTGCAAAGGAAAATTGCAGGCACTTTGAAAGCAGAGATGACCTTGCGGCGGCTTTGAAAGAGGTAGTTGCAAAGGGCGACGCTGTGCTTTTCAAGGGAAGCAGAGGAATGAAGCTTGAAGAAGTGTTCAATGCACTGACAAAATGAGCTGGAGCGTGCAGGCGGTGATACTGGGGTGTGAAATGGTGCTGGGATATGTTCTCGGCAGAGTGTTCATACCATATTTCCGCAGGATAAAAACAGGCAAATTCGATTTTTATATAGGCGACAGGTTCGCAAAGGACGGCTCTGAGCCAAAATTCGGCGGAGTTGTCATAATGCTCTGCGTTATATTCGGCATTGTTACGGGAGTTATATTTTATGACTCACAGGCGGTGCTGAGTTTTGAGAACGGAGAGTTTTCAAGGCGTGTGTTTATCGCTCTGGGCGGAGTTTTGATGCTCACGGCTATCGGGCTTTCGGAGGACTATGTTAAGGAGAAAAAGCTTGGCATAGGCATGAAGCCTTTTTACAAGATATGTATGGAGTATCTTATATGTCTTGGTGTATGCGTGGGGCTTAGATACTGCGGAGGAGTGCAGACGGCTGTGCTTATGCCTTTTCACTTGGGCTATGTGCAGTTCGGCGGGCTTTTTTATCCGCTTTTTCCGCTGTTTATGACAGTGGGGATAAACATGGTGAAGATACACGATTGCGCAGGCGGTAAGACCGACACTGGTACTGACGGGCTGTGTGCTGTAACGGCTTTGATATTTTCAGCAGGGCTGTCAAGCGGTCTTGCGGCAGGGGCAGGCTCTGACGCCGCTCAGCTTTTTGCTGTTTGCACAATGGGTGCGGCAGGAGGCTTTCTCTTTTGGGGGTGCAGTCCTGCGAAGCTTTATTTGGGCGAGTCGGGTGCGCTGGCGCTTGGTGGTCTTATGACTATGGCGGTGCTGCTTTCGGGAGAATATTTCGTTTTCCTGCTGGCAGGTGCGGCGGTGGTCGTTGACGGAGCTTGCGGGCTTTTGCAGTATATCGTGTTTAAGATAAGAAAAAAGCTGCTTATGAGAGGTTACACGCTTCATGAGCATTTACAGAAAAAAGGTCACGGAGATCACGCCGTGATAGGGATATTCGCTGTGATATCTGTGGCAGGGGCTGCGGCGGCGATAGCGTTTTTGATATATTCGGGAAAGTTTTTCATATAGAGATTTTGTTGGGAGGTTGTTTGTTTGGCTATAAGAGGTCCTAGACGTGAACGTGACGGAAGCATAGTGTATAATAGTCACGTTCCTCTTAAACAACCTGTGGCACAGGCAAAAAGAAAACATAGATTCAGATTTATACTTACGGAGATAGACAAGCCGTTTTTTATTCTTGTAATGGTATTGCTTGTATTCGGACTTCTGATGATGTTTTCTGCAAGCTATGCGTGGGGGCTGAGTGAATATAACGATGGATATTATTATCTGGTGAGCCAGCTCAAGTCTGCCGGACTTGGTCTTCTTCTGATGTTTGCCACGAGCTATCTTGATTATCACTTCTTTCAGAACACTAAGATAGCATATATTGCGTTTATCGCCACATATCTTCTTACGTTTTATACAGCTCTTTTCGGAATAGACGTTGCCGGTGCAAAGCGTTGGATACAAATAGGTCCGATCAGCTTTCAGCCGTCGGAGCTTCTGAAGGTAACGTTCATTATTATTTTCGCATACATAATGTCGGTGAATTATCCTAAGTTCAAGGATTGGAAATTCTGTATTATACCGTTTACTGTGATAATGGGCGCGGTGGCGCTGGTGCTTATTTTTCAGAGGCATATGTCGGCTGTTATGCTGGTGGGTATCATGGGCGTGTCTATGATGTTCATAAGCGGTATGCCAAAAAAGACCTTCTGGAAATTTATCGGTGTGTGTGCTGTTTTCGGGGTGCTGCTGCTGATATATAAAATGGCGTCAGGCTCAGGCTTTTCTTATATTTCAGATCGTATACAGAGCTGGAAAAATCCTGAATCCGACCCTAGCGGAAAGACCTTCCAGACCTATGAATCTCTATTGTCTATAGGCTCGGGCGGCTGGTTCGGTCTTGGATTTGGAGAGTCAAGGCAAAAATACTATCTGCCTGAGTCGCAAAACGACTTCGTTTTCGCAATTATCTGCGAGGAGCTTGGCTTCGTGGGTGCAATGGTAGTGGTACTGCTGTTTGTGCTTTTTATAATCGAGGGCTTCATGATCGCTTCAAGAAGCAAGGATCGTTTTGGTATGCTTCTTGCGGCTGGTATAACAATACAGATAGGCTCGCAGGCACTTTTCAACATTATGGTAGCCTGCAACGCTTTCCCTAACACGGGTATTTCACTGCCTTTTTTCAGCTACGGCGGTACTGCACTGATGATACAGCTTGCAGAAATGGGTATCATGCTCAACGTTTCACGTCAGTGCATCAAAAAAAAGTAAAGAGGTATTAGTTCTATGCTCAGAGTTTTACTTGCAGGCGGCGGTACGGCAGGTCATGTAAATCCTGCTCTTGCCATTGCGGAGATCATAAAAAAACATTATCCTGACGCTGAGATAAGCTTTGCGGGAAATCCTGAAAAGCTTGAGGCTAGGCTCGTGCCTGCGGCGGGATATAAGTTCTATCCTATAAAGATAGAGGGCTTTCGGAGAAAGCCTAACTGGGTAAATCTCAAAAGAAATATCCATGCGGCAGGGTGTCTTGTAAAGTCAGGAAGCACTGCAAAGAAGATAATAAAGGAAGCAAAGCCTGATCTTGTTATAGGAACCGGAGGCTATGTTTCAGGACCTATAGTTAGAAAAGCCGCTAAAATGGGCATAAAGACGGCTATTCACGAGCAGAACGCTTTTCCGGGCGTGACAAACAAGATACTTGCAAAGTCTGCGGACGTTGTTATGCTCACTGTGAAGGAGGCAGAAAAGTATATGCCCGAAAATGCTAAGACGGTGGTGACAGGTCTGCCTGTAAGGGGAGCTTTCAACACCATGTCAAAGGCGGAGGCTAAAAAACAGCTTGGTTTTGATGAGAACGAGATATGTGTGCTTTCAACAGGCGGAAGTCTGGGTGCGAGAGTGCTTAATGAGAATATCGCAAAGCTTTTGAAATGGTATCAGGACAATGATGTTAAGGTCTGTCATATACATTCCTACGGCACTTATCAGGGATATAAGGATTATCCTGAAAAGCTCAGGGCTATGGGTATAGATATCAACAACAGCAGACGTATCATAAAGGATTATATCAATATGCCTGTGGCAATGGCTGCGGCTGACCTTGTTATATCAAGGTGCGGAGCAGCTTCGCTGGCGGAGCTTGAAGCAATGGGCAGAGCTTCTGTGCTTATCCCGTCGCCTATGGTGGCTGAAAATCACCAGTATTACAACGGCATGGTAATGCAAAACGCAGGAGCAGGCTTTGTTATCGAAGAAAAAGACTTGACGGAAAAGCTTTTCATTGATACTGTAAAGGGGCTTATAGAAGATCCTGAGAAACTCAGACAGTGCTCGGAAAACGCTGCAAAGCTTCATGTTGCCGATACTGAGGACAGGATATTCAAGGCTTTAGAGCCACTTATTAAGGGATAAGGAACGCAAAATTTAAGGGGATAAAATAATGGATAAGAATTACAGACAGTATAACAAGAGGGCTTCAATGGACAGCATTGAAGTGCCTGATGTTGACAAGATAAAAAAGCTGTCAGATAAAAAGTTCAAGGGCAGCGGAGTGAACCGCACCGCCGACGAGATTTTTGACGGAGAAAAGTTCAACAAGGCAGGGGAGTTCGACCGTGCCACAAAGACTTACGATGACCCTACCAAGCACAAGGAAGAGGACGATGAGGACGATTTCCTTGAGGACGCTGCGGCTATGCCTGCACAGGCGGCGACAGGTCTTAGCAAGGGAGTAAAGGTGGGAGATTCATATGTTAAGCGCGGCAAGATAATAAAGACAGTTGTGGCTGTTATTATTGTGCTTGTGCTTATGGTGTTCTTCTTCCCACCGCTGTTTTTCAATGACGCAGACAAGAGCGTGGTTAGATATGATGACAACGTGTTCAAAACAATGGGTATGACGGATTTTAAAACATATGCGCTGTCAAATTATTCTGTATACAACGAAGAAGCTTTTGGTTCTGAGTTGAGTTCAAGCTACCGTTTTGCAGATATAGTGTTCAATATCAAAAACCCGTCTCCTTTTGAGATAAAGATACCGCAGTATGAGATCAGCCATGTTTCTTCTGAATATGACAACGCGGTATGCTATGCGACCAGCGTTACGACAAACAGCGACGGCGAGGTCATAGGCGACACTGTTCCTCCGTTTTCCAGCAAGGAGGTCACTGTAAGGATACTTGTGAATATCACTGATATGGACGATAGTACGTTTGACGATTGCGTTACTGGCATGATACTTTCAACTAAGGATATGAAAAAGAAGATAGGCATGGACTCCTATCTGCCTTGTTTGCCTGCTTTTATGCCTGTTTCAAACGCTACAGAGATATATATCAACAGATAGCTTTAACCTATATGGGCGGTCCTGCATAAGATAAGTCAAAACCTTAAAAGGAGCGACGCTTATGCAACGGCTTATCATTCAGGGAGGAAGCAGGCTGAACGGAGAGATAACCGTTCAGGGAGCAAAAAATGCAGCTCTGCCGCTGCTGGCAGGGTGTGTTCTTATAAACGGAGAGATCAGGCTACATAACTGTCCTGCACTTTCGGACGTATTTGCGGCTTGTCGCATTCTGTCGGTGCTTGGGGCAAGGTGCAGCCGTGAGGACGGCTGTGTTACTGTGGACGCAAGGGGCGCTGTAAAGACCTTTGTGCCAGATGAGCTTATGAGAGAGATGCGTTCGTCTATCGTTTTTCTGGGAGCTGTTCTTGGAAGAACAGGTGAATGCAGGCTGTCATTCCCGGGAGGGTGTGAGCTTGGTCCGAGACCTATAGATATGCATCTGTGCGCACTTAGAAAAATGGGCGTCAGGATAAACGAGGAGTATGGCGTGCTTAGCTGCACCTGCCCGAGAGGGCTTAGAGGGGCTAGGATAGACCTTTCGTTCCCCTCTGTGGGAGCGACTGAGAACATCATGCTTGCGGCTGTTCTGGCAAAGGGCGACACAGTGATATACAATGCGGCAAGAGAGCCTGAGATATGCGATCTTGCGGAGTTTCTGAACTGCTGCGGTGCAAGGATAAGCGGCGCAGGGGGCGGAACGATAACAATAAGCGGTGTGGAAAAGCTACACGGCTGTGAATACTCTGTCATGCCCGACAGGATAGTTGCGGCGACTTTTATGAGCGCGGCGGCGGCAACAGGCGGTGAGATAGGTCTGCTTGGGGCAAGGGCAGGGGATATCCGTGCGGTCATACCTATATTTGAGCAAATGGGCTGTCAGGTATTTCTATATGAGGACAGGATATTTATAAAAGCGCCTAAACAGCTAAAAGCTGTGCGGACGGTGAGGACTATGCCTTACCCGGGATTCCCTACGGACGCTCAGGCGATAGTCACGGCAGCACTTGCTAAGGCAAAAGGCACCAGTGTGGTGGTGGAAAATATTTTTGAAAACCGCTACCGCCATGTTGACGAGCTTGTGAGAATGGGTGCGGATATAAAGACAGAGGGAAAAGTGGCTGTTATCGAGGGCGTGAAGGAGCTTTACGGAGCAAAAGTCCGTGCGCCTGACCTTAGAGGCGGTGCGGCGTTAGCTGTGGCGGCGCTTTCGGCAGAGGGAGAAACATCTCTCACTAATATAAAGCTTATGGACAGGGGCTATGACTGCATTGAAAATGCTTTTACGCTTCTGGGCGGAAACATAAAACGTGTAAATTACTAGCAGTTAGGAAAGAGTAAAATGAACGGAACTTACAAGGAAAACAGAATGAACTCACAGCGGCCTGCGGCACGTCGGCAGACAGTGAATATGCGCAATGTGTATGTTGCCAGCTTTTTTGCGGCTGCGGCGCTGCTGCTGGTGCTGAGTATGTTTTTGTTTTTTAATGTGTCGGAGATAAAAATAGAGGGCGTTACCCTTTACGAGCAGGATCAGATCCTTGGCGTGGGCGGCGTTTCAACGGGACAGAACCTTGTGAGGACGAATACGGATATAGTTGAAAAGCGTTTGAAAGATACTCTTGTGTATCTTGATGATGTCAAGGTCACAAAGAAATTTCCGTCAACACTTGTTATAACCTGCACAGAGGCCGAAAAGGCGGCTGATATCGAGTATAAAAATTCATACTATGTGCTGTCTGCTTCGGGAAAGATACTTGAAACGAAAAATCCTGCTCCGACAGGGGATATACCTGTTGTAAAGGGTTTTGAGCTTAAAAGCCTTAGTCAGGGCGACAAGCTTGCTTCTGAGGATTCATTTAAGGCGGATATCCTTAAAGAGCTTCTGAATGATCTTCATGACCTGAAATTTAAAAATATAGACTCTATTGACCTGACCACCCGTTCGGATATTAAGCTTATGTATGACGGCAGGCTTGAAATAAAGCTTGGAAGCTCAGTGGATATGGAATACAAGCTTACATATCTTAAGGCGGTAATTGACAAGAGCATTACTGACGATTACGAGGGTACGCTTATTTACAACGGTGCTGACAGCGGCATTTCGGCTATTCCGAAATCGCAGGACGAGTCGTCAAAACCTGACGACACAAGCTCTGCAAAGCCAGATGACAGCAGCAGTGCGGTATCGGCTGATACTAATATTGATGACGGCAGCACATGGGACAGTGATAACTCATGGTCAGGGGACGATAGCCAAGGCTACAGCGACGATACCAACGCATGGGACGGCAATGATGATGCTGACAATGCAGGCACAGATCAGTGGACAAACGAGAACGGAAACACCGACTGGGGATATGATAACGGCGGTGATCAGGGCTATACCGACAATGGATATGCTGACAACGGCTATGTGGACGGTCAGACTAACACAGGCTGGTAGTGGTCAAGTAAACTAATTGTATAGTATACACAAATGAAACTGAAAAATCAGTCGTTTTATTGATAATTAATAAAAAGTTTATAATGGTTTCATTTAAGTTCTTTACTTTTTGACAAAAGTATGATAATATATTATTGTATCTATTTATGTGCATATTCGGCACATAGGCTTTTTTGCATTTTATTTTTGATTTGATAAATTGATATGTAAAAATACGGAGAAGTATGAAAATTCGCTTTTAGGAGGAGTTCTATTATGGGTTACGAGTATGTTGAAGAGCCAGTCGTAGGCGCAAAGATCAAGGTAATCGGTGTCGGTGGCGGCGGTGGAAACGCACTTAACTGTATCGCACAGGCCGGTATCGAGGGAAATGTTGAATATATCGCTGTTAATACTGATATCCAGGCACTGCATAAGTCAGCTGCACACACACAGATCCAGATAGGTGAGAAGCTTACTCACGGTCTGGGCGCAGGTGCAAAGCCTGAGATCGGCGAGGCTTCCGCTCAGGAAAGCAAGGACGAGATCGAGAACGCTATCAAGGACGCTGACATGGTATTCATCACAGCAGGTATGGGCGGCGGAACAGGTACCGGTGCTGCACCTGTAGTTGCTGAGATCGCACAGTCACTTGACAAGCTCACTATCGCAGTTGTTACAAAGCCTTTTAAATTTGAGGGCGCAAAGAAGATGGAGAGAGCGGAGAAGGGTATCGAGGCTCTTATCAAGCACGTTGACGCTCTTATCGTTATCCCTAACCAGAACCTTATCACAAACGAGATGCGCCTCACTATGAAGCAGTCTTATGCTATCGCTGATGAAGTTCTTAAGACAGACGTTATCGCTATCGCTGAGATCATTACAAGACATGATGAGATCAACGTTGACTTCGCTGACGTTACTACTATCCTCAAGGGTGCAGGCAGAGCGCATATTGCTATCGGTCACGGCGAGGGCAAGGATAAGGTACAGGATATCATCAATCAGGTCATTTCTTCTGACCTTCTTGAAACTTCTATCAAGGGTGCGAGAAGACTTATCGTAAACGTTACAATGAGCGAGGATCTCCTTATCAGTGATATGGACGAACTTACTGCTGCTATAGCAGACGCTGCTGACGATAATGTTGAGATCATTTTTGGTAACGGCACAAATCCTGATACCAAGGACGCTATGGACGTTACTGTTATCGCTGCTGACTTTGTTGACAGAGATGACGTTCCTGAGGCTGCTGCACCAAAGGCTGCGACAACATATACTGCAAATTTTACTCAGAAGGCTGACGACGCAAAGGCTGATGCTGAAGCGATGCACAAGGCTGGCGTTAAGGCTGCTGATAATCCAAATTATTACGACGATATCTTCAATATCTTCAAGAACAAGTAATAATGCTTTCAAAGGCGGATCGGCGTTTACGCTGTCCGCCTTGTTTGAACCAAAATCAGAAAACGTTTACATAATTAAAGAGGTTTTCGTATTCTCAGAAAATTATCATGATATTGAAAATTTTTCGCAAAAGCACTTGAAATCTTACGGAAAATTTGATATAATTATTCTGTGATAAATATGATTTTAAGACATTTTGTATAAATTTCAGTTGCTATTTTGTATGGAATAATGAAATTTTTGAAAACGGCTTAAATCAGTTGAAAAATAACGTGGTTTATTGTATAATAGAGATAATCACTAATGTGGAGGGATTGAAATGGCTAGTAATGGTTATTTAAGAACGGTTAGAGTCGGCGGATTTGATAAGCAGGACGTTCTTGCTTATGTAGACGACCTTACTTCTAAAATTTATACTCTTGAGGCTCAGGTCAATGACCAGAACGAAACTATCGAACGTCTTGAGAAGCAGGGCGGCGCTCAGAAGCAGGACTTCGAGGGCAAGAAGGAACTTGAGAAAAAGGTAGAAGAGGCTAAAAATAAGATAGCCGAGCTTATGGCTAATACTGATACAATGAAGGTTCGTATCGCTGACTATGAGCAGCAGGTAACTGAAAAGGACGCTGAGCTTGAAAAGCAGAAGCAGGAGATCGAGGATCTTAAAGAGAAGCTCGAAACTGCTGAGGCTAATGCCGGCACAGCCACTCCTGCATTCGATCTTGGAAGCGTGTTCATGGAAGCTCAGAACACAGCTAATAAGGTCGTTCAGGAAGCTAAGAAGGCAGCTAAGCAGATGGAAGATGAAGCTAAACAGCTTCAGGATCAGGTTCTTGCTGACGCAAACGCACAGGCACAGAAGCTTGTTACAAATGCTCAGACAGAGGCTGATACTACACTTCAGACAGCTAAGTCAAGCGCTGCTGCAATGACAGCTGCCGCTAAGCAGGAGGCTGAAGCTGTTACAAGTGCTGCAAACAAGCAGGCTGCCGAGGTAACTTCTAAGGCTAATGCAGAGGCAGAGGCTGTTACATCAAAGGCTAACGCAGAAGCCGCTGACGTAACATCAAAGGCAAATGCTGAGGCTGCAAAGGTAGTAAGCGACGCTAAGAACGAAGCTAAGAACATCAGAGCACAGTCTGCTGATCTGAGAGAGTCTGTTAAGACACAGTTCACAAGTCTGAGCGAAACTGTTCAGCAGCTCGTTACATCACTTAACGATCTGTATGGCAATAGTATCGGTGCTGTAAACACTGCAAGAGATCTTATTGACGATGGTCTTTCTCTTGTAAGCGATGATGACGCTGAATAACAGTTTGTCATGTCGGAAATAAGAAAGGTGCGTTCCGAGGAGCTTAAAGCGGTGAGCGGAGAGCTTAAATGCGGTGACAAGATATTGCTTTCGGGCGTTGTGTATACTGCAAGGGACGCTGCACATAAAAGATTCAATGCTTTGCTTGACGAGGGAAAGGAACTTCCTATCCCTTTGAAAGACGCTGTTATCTACTATGCCGGACCTACTCCTGCACCTGAGGGAAAGCCTATCGGTTCATGCGGACCGACCACTTCAGGAAGAATGGACAGGTTTGCTCCGAGGCTGCTTGATCTTGGATTGGGCGGAATGATCGGCAAGGGCGAGAGATCACAAGAGGTAAGGGACGCCGTGATAAGAAATGGTGCGGTCTATCTCTGTGCTATAGGCGGTGCGGGCGCACTTGCCTGCAACTGCATAAAGTCTTGTGAGGTAGTGGCTTTTGAGGAGCTGGGCTGTGAATCTGTGAAAAAACTTTACGTTGAGGATTTTCCTCTTGTTGTGGCTGACGATTGCCACGGAGGGGATATTTTCAGCGATGGCAGAGCAAAATACTGCCGTGTATAACATCAAAGTTGCGTAAATTGCGGTCAGCCGTGTATTTCGACACGGCTGACTTTTTGTTTGTTGAAAATCACAAGAATACATTCTTAAAACTGTGGTATGTTACAAATATTTTCACAGGGACGGCGGATTTCGTCAATTCTCTTGACTTTTATGGTCTAAAATGGTATTATAACATTACGCAGTGGCGTCAGAATGGGGCTTTGCGGTAATTTCTACGATTAGGTGGGCGGTATTTTTTGAGAGGCGATCGGCAGGATCAGCAGAAAAAGCTTTCAGATGAGCAGCTTGTGCTAAATGCACAGAGTGACAAAACGGCTATCGGTGAGCTTATTGCGAGATATATCTGTACGGTGGAGTTTCTGGCAAAAAAATATGGCGCCGAGGTTCACGAGGATCTTGTCCAAGAGGGGCTTATGGGGCTTCTGGGTGCGGTCAGGACCTATCGTGAAGACAAAAATGCGAAGTTTTCAACTTACGCTACAAAATGTATAAAAAATAAGATCATTTCGTCTGTTCACAGAAATGCACTTCTTTCAGGCGGCGAGGAAGCTGACCTTGAGGCTATTCTTGGCGGTGGTGGCACTGTACCTGAGGAGGTCGTAGTGGAGCGTGAGGAGCTGAATGAGCTTTATGATAAGATCACTTCTGCACTTTCGGAGCAGGAATGGCAGGTATTTCAATCGTTTTTGAGAGGAATGTCATACAATCAGATAGCATTAGGCTTGGGCACGTCGGAAAAGGCGGTAGACAATGCAATGCAGAGAGTCAGACGGAAATTGAGATCACTGTTGAGATAGGAATATGGCCGTATAGCTTAATAGCAGAGCGTTGTTTATTCAAAGGTGTCGGTGCAAATCCGACTAGGCACAATTTTATGTAATGAGGTAAGAACCATGTACGAAGACAAGACATTAGTATGTAAGGAGTGCGGAAACGAGTTCGTTTTCACAGCAGGCGAGCAGGAGTTCTATGCTGAGAAAGGTTTCGTAAACGAGCCACAGAGATGTAAAGCTTGCAGAGATGCAAGAAAGGCTGCTACAAAGTCTGAAAGACAGACTTATACAGCAACTTGTGCTTCTTGCGGCGGCGAGGCTGTTATTCCTTTCAAGCCAAGAGAGGACAGACCTGTTTACTGCAGCGAGTGTTTCGCTAAGATGAAGGAGCAGGGCTAATTTTTCTGCATAATTGAGCTGCCTTTGGGCGGCTCTTTTTTTGTTTGTTGTTATTTGATCTGGCGGAAAGCGGAGGGGGTCATGCCCTCGTATCTTTTGAAAAGCTTGCAGAAATAGCTTTCTGAGCAAAAGCCTGTTTCCTCGGCTACCTGCTCGATGCTTTTTTCTGTACCGGTAAGCAGGGCTTTGGCTTCTTGGATACGACGTTTTGCGATGTATTCCATTGGACGCATACTGAGTTTTTTGCGAAAAAGCAGACAAAGGTGCTGTTTAGTTACTCCTGACACACTGCAAAGCTCGTCCATTGTGATAGGTGAAAAATAGTTGTAGTTTATGTAGTCCAGTGCTTTCATAAGGGCGGAGGATACTGACGTGGCAGGGTCCTTGTAGGCGATAAGGCGGTAAAACTCCATAAGAAAATCATACAAATAGCCAGAGGCTTTGTAATTGCCGAAAATACTGTCGGTTCGCAGAGCATTGTGCATTTTGCGGAAAATATGCTCGAGCATTTTTGTGTCGCTGAGGTGAAAGGTTTTAAGCTCGGTAAGGCCGAACTGGGCAAGAATATCCCTGGAGGCATATCCGCAGGGGACTATCCAGTGGATATCCCATATATCCTCTTCCGGATAGTATTCGTGGGGCGTTTCAGCGGGTATGAATATGGCGGTATCATGTGGTATGGGAATGGCTTTATTCTCAAAGATAAGCGTGCCGCTGCCTTTGGTGCAGTAGAGTATCTGGTCATAGTGATAGCCCTCGGGTCTTATAAGGTGATCCTGACAGTGCTGCTGACCCATATTTTGCAGATATAGTGGCAGGGACTTTTCGTTTCCCAGGATAGGATAATCGGCAAAGAACAAAAATATCAACTCCATATTCATATTGTTATAAATTAATAATATCATTCATTGACTTGCCTGTCAATAGCTGATAAAATAATTACAGTAATTTATAAACTTGTAAAGGAGAACAGATATGGATATTTTAAAGCTGGCGGCGGAAAATTCGCCAAGATCGAAAATGATATATCATGAGGATACTCAGGCGCTGCACATTGGCACGCTTGACAAGCACTGCTATTTTGTGCCGTTTGCAAAGGGGCAGGATCCTTTTGAGGACCGTGAAAACTCGCAGAGAATGGAGCTTTTAAACGGCAACTGGGGTTTTCGTTATTATGACAGCATAATAGACCTAGAGGACGATTTTATTCATGAAAAGTTTGAGAACACTATCCCCGTGCCGTCAAACTGGCAGCTTTACGGCTATGACAAGCCGCAGTATACGAACGTGTGCTATCCAATACCATTTGACCCACCTTTTGTGCCTGACGATATACCTGTGGGAGTTTATCAGCGTGAATATGATTATTCCCCTGACGGCATGGACAGGGTGCTTGTGTTCGAGGGCGTGGATAGCTGTGTTTATTTGTATGTGAACGACAGCTTTGTGGGATATTCGCAGGTTTCTCACGCTACGGCTGAGTTTAATATCACGCCATATCTCGCTGAGGGCAGGAATATCATTACTGCCGCTGTGCTGAAATGGTGCGACGGAACTTATCTTGAAGATCAGGACAAGATAAGGCTTTCGGGAATTTTCAGAGATGTTTATGTGCTGTCAAGACCGAAAATGCGTCTTGAAAATTATATCGTGAAAACTATACTCGGTGAGAATGGCTCTGCAAGGCTGGAGTTTACGGTATTCGGCTGTGATGTTTCGGCAAAGCTTTGCGATGATGATGGTGTTACAATGGCTCAGTTTTCGGCTTATGACGGTGAGAGCGTTGAGACAAAGTTAGAGAACGTCAGGCTTTGGAGTGCTGAAACACCTTATCTTTACAGTCTTACTATCAATGCAGGCGACGAGGTTATCGGCGAAGAGGTTGGCTTCAGAGATGTAAAGGTGGATAAGGGCGTTGTTAAGATAAACGGCAGGGCAGTGAAGTTCAAGGGTGTAAATCGTCATGACAGCTATCCTGACACGGGATATTATGCTTCTTATGAGCAGATGAAAGCTGACCTTGTGCTTATGAAAAAGCACAACATAAACGCTGTGAGAACGTCACATTATCCTAACTCTCCTGTGTTTTATCAGCTTTGCGACAGGCTGGGGCTTTATGTTATTGATGAAGCGGATCTGGAGTCACATGGCTGTGTGGAGGTCTATTATGACTACAAGTGGGACTATTCAGATTACAACGGCATTGCGATGCTTGCCTCTGACGAGAGGTTTGGCAATGCCATAAAAGATCGTGCGGAATGTCTTGTAAAGCGTGACATCAACCGCCCTTGTGTGGTGTTCTGGTCATTGGGCAATGAAAGCGGATATGGCAAAAATATGCTTGAAGAGGCAAAGGTCATAAAAGCTCTTGATGATACAAGGCTTGTGCATTATGAAAGCACACACTGCCTTGACGGAACTTCCGACAGCGTGCTTGACGTAGTTTCGGGTATGTACTGGGATCTAAACGGGCTGAAAGGCTATCTTGAAAAGCCTGAGGAAAACAGACCTCTTGTGCAGTGCGAATACTGCCACGCCATGGGAAATGGTCCGGGAGATCTGGAGGATTATCACAATGTGTTCTATTCCAATGAGCGTTTCTGCGGTGGCTTTGTGTGGGAGTGGTGCGACCATTCTGTACCGCTTGGCAAAACGGCTGAGGGAAGGATAAAATACGGCTACGGCGGAGATTTTGGGGAAAGACACAATGACAGCAATTTCTGCATGGACGGTCTTGTTTATCCTGACAGAACGCCACACACGGGACTGCTTGAGGTAAAGCAGGTATACAGACCTGTGCGAGTAACAAAAGGGGAAAGCGAGGGAAGCTTTGTTTTTTCAAGCACGCTGGAGTTTGAGAACGCTGGGGATATTCTCGATTGCCGCTATGAGATAACGGACAAAAACGGTATTATACATATCGGCAGGGTGGATTTTGACATCGAGCCTATGGGAAGCACTGTGGTGAATGTTCCCAATGATACAGCGGAGTATGAAAATGAAACATTCATAAGGTTTATTTTCACTGCAAAGGAGGACACTGACTATTGTGAAAATGGCTATGAGGTGTGCTTTGACCAACTGAAAATAGCTGATGGCAGGAAAGCGGTTGTGGAAAAGGCGAAAGCTAAGGTAAAGGCGGAGGAAACACCACTTTGTATCACTGTGACAGTGGGAGATGTTGTTTACCGCTTTGACAAGCGTAAGTCGGCGTTTATTTCTGCGAAATTCGGCGGCAGAGAGCTTCTTGACAGACCTTTGCAGTATAACTTCTTCCGTGCGCCTACGGATAATGATGTCATGAAGTACAATTGGTACAAGGTGCATCTTAATGACTTTGATGTGAAAAGCTACGGCTGTGAGCTTTCAGCGAGCGAGAACAGAGCGGAGATAAGCGTCACACAGTCTTTTGGCTGGTCCATACAACAGCCGTTTTGCAGGCTGAAAGCTGTTTATGTTATTGACGGCAGTGGGCTTGACATAAAATGCGAAGCGGAGTTTTCAAATAAGATAGATATGCTTCCAAGGTTCGGTATAAGGCTTTTCATGCCAAAAGATTTTTCAAGGGCGGAATATTTCGGATATGGTCCTACAGAAAGCTACATTGACAAGCGTCAGGCTTGCTATGTGGGCAGATTTGCGGCTGATATCGGGGATATGCACGAGGATTATATAAGACCGCAGGAAAATTCATCACACTATGGGTGCAGATATCTCACTGTGTGCGGTGGGGACACTAAGGTGAAGCTTACCGCTGACAAGGAGTTTTCATTCAACGCTTCTCAGTTTTCGCAGGAGGAGCTTGCGGCAAAGGCACATAACTATGAGCTTGAAAGGTGCGAGAGCAATGTTATCTGCGTTGACTATGCAATGGCAGGGGTCGGTTCTAACTCCTGCGGACCAAGGCTTGCTGAGAAATATCAGCTTGAAAAGCCTTTGATAAACGCACATTTTCATATTCAGATAAGTAAAATATAAAGGAGTTTTTATGGATATCTGTGAAACATACTCAGACAGAAAGCTTTTTTGCAACGATTGGGAATTTTACAAGGCGGTTTTCGGCTCTGACTACTCAGAGAACTTTGCTTTCAAGCCTGTGGACATTCCTCACGATTGGCTTATTTATAATACAAATGACCTATATGAAACTTCTACAGGCTGGTACAGAAAGAATTTCTCTTACCAAAAGAAAGAGGGCATACGCACTTTTATCCGCTTTGACGGAGTTTACATGGACAGCAAGGTGTATGTGAACGGTGATTTGGCAGGGGAGTGGAAATACGGCTACTCGGCATTTATGTTCGATATCACCGACCTTGTTAAGGAAGGTGAGAACATTATTACTGTCCGTGTGGATCACCACTCGCCAAACTCCAGGTGGTATTCAGGAGCAGGCATTTTCAGAAAGGTTTGGCTTTGCGAAAGCCCTGAGATACGTTTCGGCAATGACGGCATTTATATCACCACGTCAAAGCAGGAGGACGGCTGGCAGGTGACTTTGAAGGCTGAGATGCTCCGACCTAAGGGCACTCCTCTTGGGGGAATACGCATTAAAAACACTATCCTCGACAAGAACGGCAAAAAGGTGGCAAGCTATGAGTCTGACGCTTGTGGGGCGGATATTTCCTGCATACCTGAGGCGGTGCGTGTGAAAGGCGTGAGCTATTCTCTCATCGCTCAGACCATGACAGTGAAAGACCCTGAACTTTGGGATATCACCTCGCCTGTGCTTTACACCATGGTGTCGGAAATTCTTGTGGACGGCGGCTGTGTTCAGCGTGTAAGTCAGAAATTCGGCTTCAGGACTATCAAATTCAAGTGCGACAGCGGTTTTTATCTCAATGGCAGACACGTTAAGCTCCACGGCTCATGCGAACACCATGACAACGGCTGTCTTGGGGCAGTTTCCAATCCTGCGGCTATAAGGAGAAGATTTAAAAAGCTACGCAAAATGGGAATCAACGCTATCAGGACCTCTCACAATATGCCAGCGGAGGAGTTTATGGACATCGCTGACGAAACAGGTATGCTCATTCTCTCTGAGGGCTTTGATATGTGGGAGAGGTCAAAGACCGACTATGACTATGCTAGATTTTTTGATGAGTGGGTAGAAAAGGACGTTGCTTCATGGGTGCGCCGTGACAGAAACCGCCCTTCAATCATAGGCTGGAGCGTGGGAAATGAGATTTTTGATACACACGCTGACGAGAGAGGTCAGGAGGTAACGGCTTGGCTCAAAAGGCTCGTTAGGCTTCATGACCCTGATGGCAACGGCTATGTCACATTCGGCTCTAACTATATGCAGTGGGAGAACGGTCAGAAATGCGCTGATATTCTCAAGCTTGCAGGCTATAACTACGGTGAGAGGCTTTATGAGGAACACCACGCCGCTCACCCTGATTGGATGATATACGGAAGCGAAACGGCTTCTGTTGTTCAGACCCGTGGAATATATCATTTTCCGCTGTCTGAAACCTTGCTAACTGACGATGACGAGCAGTGTTCATCTTTGGGCAACAGCTGTACAGGCTGGGGCGCAAAGAACACTGAGGCTTGCATTATCCCTGACCGTGACGCTGAATACTGTGCAGGTCAGTTCATTTGGACAGGCTTTGACTACATAGGCGAGCCTACTCCATACAGCACGAAAAATTCCTACTTTGGTCAGTTCGACACAGCAGGCTTTGCAAAGGACAGCGCATATGTTTTCCGTGCAGAGTGGACAGACTATAAGGACGACCCGTTCGTGCATATTTTCCCATACTGGGATTTCAGCGACGGACTGCCTTGTGACGTGAGAGTTTGCTCAAATGCTCCGAGAGTTGAGCTTTTCAAGGACGGCGTTTCAATGGGGGCATATGATATAGACCACAAGCACGGCAAGGAGCTGACAGCGAACTATATCATACCATATGAAAAGGGCGAGCTTAAAGCTGTTGCATATGACGAGAATGGAAATATCATCGCAGAGGATATACAGCGTTCATTCGGGGACGCTGTTAGAATAGAAGCTGTCCCTGACAAGACAGAGATACTTGCAGACGGCTCTGACCTTGTTTATATTGAAATATCCGCATTTGACAAGGACGGCACTTTCTGCGCAAACGCCAACAATCGTGTGAACGTGAGCGTTGAGGGTGCGGCAAGGCTTATGGGTCTTGACAACGGCGACAGCACAGACTATGATCAGTATAAGGGTACGTCACGCAGGCTTTTCTCAGGAAAAATGCTTGCTGTTATTGGCTCAACAGACAAGACAGGGGAGATAAGGGTAACGCTTACATCAAAGGGTCTGCCAGACTGTGTTGTTACCCTTGATGCTGTTGAGGCAGAATATGACAGCGGTACATCATCGCTTGAAAAAGTGGGCTTTGCTCCTGTCGAGTGCGGAAGAACAGACGAGATACCGGTGAGAAAAATAGAGCTTTATACTGATACTCTTACTCTTGACAAGGATAACCCTGAGATAACAGTGAAATATAAGGCACTCCCTGCCAATTCGGATTATGCTGAGGATATAGAGTTCAGGGTAACAAATGAAAAGGGCATAACATCTAATCTTGCAGAGTGCGAGGTAACAGCAGACAGCATTAAGGTGAAAGCAAAGGGTGACGGAAGCTTCTGGCTCCGTGCAATGTGCAAAAACGGCACTGAGCGTTATCACATCATTTCTATGCTCAAATTCACTGCTGAGGGGCTTGGAAGTGCTCTTACCGACCCTTATCAGTTCGTTATCGGCGGACTTTTCACAAGGGCGAGCGACAACGTTTCAAGCGGCATGAAGAAGGGTGTAGGCTTTGCAATGGGCAAGGTAACATCATGGGCGGCTTATGATAATCTTGACTTTGGCAGTGCAGGCTCTGACACTGTTACAGTGCAGATATGGGCGAACACCCTTGACCCTGTTAAGATAAGCTTTTATGACGGGATACCGGACGAGGGCGGAAAGCATCTGGGCACGTTCAGTTATCACAAAAAGCCTGAGTGGATGATCTTCAAGCCTGAAACCTTCAAGCTTTCAAGAAAGCTCAAGGGTATTGAGACCCTTTGTATTCTTACTGAGGACGGCTTCCAAGTGGGCGGTTTCAACTTTGAAAAGGTGAGCCGTGAATTTGCAGTGAATAATGCGGCTGATGCTGACAACATTTATGGTGACAAATTTACAAAGGGCGAAAAGTGTGTGACCGAGATAGGCAACAATGTTATGCTTGATTTCGGCGAGTTCGATTTCTCTGAAAAGCAGCCGAGCAGGCTCGTTATAAGCGGAAAGTCACCGCTTGCACTCAACAGCATACATCTTATTTTGAATGGCAGCGAGGGAGAAAACCGAATACTCTGCGAGTTCAGGACAGGTGACAGCGAAAATTATGCCCAGAAGAGCTTTGATATCTCAGGTATCAGCGGCAAACAGAAGGTTTCATTTGCGTTCCTGCCGGGAAGCAACTTTGACTTTGAATATTTTAGATTTGAGTAATAAAAACGCTCCGTACAGATTTTGTACGGAGCGTTTGCTAGTTCTGAAAGTTTATTATCTCGCCCGTTATCATAGGGTAGGCAATAAGCTTGGCGGAGTTAAGGTCTTCCTTGTGCATATCAACAGCGGATATCTGATGTCCGTTGTAGGTGGTGTAATAGTAAATGCCCTTGTCGGTATTGCAGCAGCTTGTATAAATGGTTATCTCATACTTTCCCTCTGCCACCTGGCAGCAGCCTCTTTGCTGGTCAACTGAGTTTAAGATGTGGAAGAACTGGCTCACACTGCTTTGCTCGTCAGGGGCGGAACGTGAGTTCATTTTCACAAATGCTGCTCTTATAAATCTTGACTGCGAGGACAGGTCGCCGGGCAGACCCATTGCACCCATGCCACGGCTGTAGGAAGTAAGGTCAAGCTTGTCTGAAAAAGTGTTTTCGGGCTGTTTAGGGGAAAGTCCACGGAAATCGTTGAGCCTGAACATCTGCATATCGAATGGAGGATTGTTCGTGAGTACGCCCACTGGGTCGTTATAGACCTTTATGCCTTCTTTTACAGATTCCACTACGATACAGTCGTTCTTGTCTGCTATTATCCAATGGAGCTGACCTGACGGCATTTGCGGGCTGAACTGAGTTTTGGTTATGTTTATCTTTTCTATAAGCGTCCTTGCTTCTGTCACGTTTGCACACTGACAGAGAATCCATGGGATAAACTCAAACTGCGCAACGTTGTCTTTGCCGTCTATATCATCACGGTAAAAGGAATTGCCAACAAAGTTAAGACCTGCCATGGCAAGACCTTTTTCATTGGCGGCGTCATAGAAAAGAGGATAATCCTGAGCGACATGAGCTGTGCCTATTACCGCATAATGGGTAGCTATCCTGCCCATATTAACAAAGTTAAGGGGAAAGTTTCTTGGCATTATGACTATTTCCTCGCCATAGGAGCTTTCATAGTCAAGAGTTCTTCCAAAGTAAAAATCGTTCGTTTTATAAGTTGCCGCAGTACACATTTTGTTACCTCCAATTAAATTGTTTTCGTGGGTGCGAATCGTTCGCCCGCCTGCTGACAAAGCTATCCGCAGGACTCGTTATATTTAATATAACACTTTTTGCAGTTAAAATCAATGGCATTGACTTATGTTAAAAAAATTGTTATAATAATGGTAACATCGCATAATGATAGTATTTTGTTGCCCTAAGATGATAAATGAAAGGAGCGAAACGGAGTTGACGTGGAACAATGTAAAGAAAATAGCAGGCAGAGTGGTGGCGGTGATAGTTCCTGTGGCGATGCAGTTTTTGTGGTATCTTCTCATACTTAAATGGCTCAGCAAGGCGGCAGGGCTTCTCAGCATCGTGCTTACTGTGCTGTCATTTCTGTTTGTGCTTTATATCAACACAAAGCGTGAGGAGAGCAGCTACAAGACCCTTTGGCTTATTGTGATACTTACTTTTCCCGTGCTTGGTGCAGTTATGTATATAATTTTCGGCAATAACAATACTGCGAAAAAGCTTGAAAAGAATATCACAAAGGCAAGGCTTCACATGGACTATGAGCTTCCTGACGGGGAAAAGTGCATAGGGGAACTTGAACGTGAGGACAAAAGGCTTGCTCAATCGGTGAAAAGGATAAGCGACGCAACGGGATTTCCTATGGTGAAGCTTGACAGCGCAGAGTATTTTTCCGTGGGCGAGGAAATGTTCGCTGATATGTGCAAGGAGCTTGAAAAGGCTGAAAAATATATTTTTGCGGAGTATTTTATTTTGCAAAACGGCAAGTTCCTTAACACTGTGGTGGATATCATGGCGAGAAAGGCGGCTCAGGGCGTTGACGTCAGGATAATGTATGACGACCTTGGAAGTATCGCAACATATTCTCTTGCAGACGCTTTGAAGCTTGGTGAGAAAGGTATAAAATGTGTGCCTTTCAATCCGTTCCTTTTTATAAAATCACAGCTCAACAACCGTGACCACAGAAAAATAATGGTGGTGGACGGCAGAGTTGCATACAGCGGCGGAATAAATCTTTCGGACGAGTATATAAACATAGGCTCGAAATATGGTCACTGGAAAGATATCGGCTTTAAGATAACAGGCGAGGGCGTAAAAAGCTACACCTATATGTTTATGGAGTTCTGGAACGCTTTTTCAAATGACATGATACCTCATGACCTTGTGGGGGAGAGCTTTGAAAAAGAGGGCAAGGGCGGTGACGGCTATGTTTTGCCTTATTATGATTCCCCTATGGTGGACGAAAATGTGAGCAACACGTTTTTTTCTGAGATGCTCTATGCCGCAAGCGATTATGTGTGGTTCTACACACCGTATCTTATGCTTGGTGACAGCCTTTTTGACGCTTTTATAAGGGCGGCTAAACGTGGGGTCGACGTGCGCATCATAATGCCAGGTATCGCTGATAAAAAGGTGGTTTTCAGGCTTTCGAGAAGCTATTATCGTCAGCTTATCGAGGCAGGAGTGAAGATATATGAATACACCCCTGGGTTTGTTCACGCAAAGGGCTGTATATGCGATGACAAGCTTGCGGTTCTTGGTTCGGTAAATCTTGACTATAGAAGTCTGTTTTTGCATTTTGAGTGCAGTTCTATATTCTATGATTCGTCTATAATAAAGACCTTTAAGGCGGACATTCTGGACACTCAGAGCAAGTGCAAACAGCGCACGCTTGAGGACACAAAGCGTGGTTTCTTTGGACGGCTCATTGACGGCGTGCTAAGGATATTTGCACCATTGCTTTAACAATATTTTTATAATAAGATAAGAATTATGCATTGATGATTATTATGAAATGTGGTACAATATTAAACAGACAAGATCTTACGGAGGTGAATAAAGTGGCAAACAGCGACAGTTGCGGGTCTAACGGGCGATTATGTATATATTTGAACACAGCCGACGGGCTTCGCTTTGCGTTGCCGTTTTATTCGTTGTGATCTGATATATCTGCCCGTGTGTGACCTGTCATGCACGGGCATTTTTATGCCTGTTTGTCCCTCACGTCATAAAAAATGAAACGGAGGACAAGCAAATGAAGAAAAATGAACTGAACAAAAATGTAATTTCAAACGAGGATGCAGTAAAGAACATTCACTGCGACGAGATAACCGCTGTCATCAACAGCAATGATTCCCCGAAAGCCATGATGAACAAGCTTGACGATTATCATGGCAGTGATATCGCAGAGGTAATAAGTACGTTTTCTGTTCTTAACAGAAAGAAATTCTACCGTGTGTGCAGTCTTGAAATGCTGTCGGAGATATTTGAATATCTTGACGAAAAGCAGGCAGGGGAGTATCTGAGAGAAATGGATATCCACAAGGCTTCGGAGCTTATATCGGAGCTTGACACTGATACAGCGGTGAACATTCTGTCTGAAACGGACAAGGACAGGAGAAGCCTTATTATAGACGCTGTTGCACCTGATGTGCGCAGTGAACTAAAGCTTATCGCTTCTTTTGATGATGATGAGATAGGAAGCAGAATGACTACAAACTGCATTATCATTGATGAGGACATGACTGTAAAGCAGGCAATGAATGCTCTTGTTAGTCAGGCGAGAAGAAATGACAACATCTCAACGTTGTTTGTGGTGGACGAAAATAAGGTTTTCAGCGGAGCTATAGATCTGAAGGATCTTATCACGGCTGACAGCGAGGTGGAGCTTGAGAGCATAACGGCAACTTCTTTTCCATATGTTTACGCCAACGAGCAGACTGCCGATTGTATCGAAAAGCTGAAGGATTATTCAGAGTATATCATACCTGTGCTTGACGATTCAAACAGGCTGCTGGGAGTTATCACGGCGCAAAATATCATCGAGGCGTCAGATGATGAAATGGGCGAGGATTATGCAAAGCTTGGCGGTCTTTCCGCAGAGGAGGATCTTAACGAGCCTGTGTTGCAAAGTGTGAAAAAGAGATTGCCGTGGCTCCTTGTGCTGTTGGGACTTGGCATGGTGGTGTCAACAGTGGTGGGAGCGTTTGAGAAAGTTGTTGCACAGCTCACTCTTATTGTGGCGTTCCAATCGCTGATACTTGACATGGCAGGAAATGTTGGTACACAATCCCTTGCAGTGACTATCCGTGTGCTTACAGACGGAAGCCTTACTGCAAAGCAGAAGCTTCGCCTTGTGTCAAAAGAAATGCGAGTTGGACTTCTAAACGGCACTCTTATAGGCGTGCTGTCGTTCATAGCAGTGGGGCTGTATATTTTCTTCTTCAAGGGCAAGGGACTGGTATACTCCTTTGCGATGTCGGGTTGTATAGGCATTTCACTTATACTCGCTATAATAGTATCCAGTGCAGTGGGAACGCTCACGCCGCTCTTTTTCAAAAAAATAAAGATAGATCCTGCCGTTGCGTCAGGCCCTATGATAACCACGCTGAACGATCTGGTGGCAGTTGTGGCTTACTATGGAACTAGCTGGATATTCCTGCTGAATGTTTTGAAGCTGGGGTAGAAAAAAATAGAATAAGATAAAAAAGCCGATTGCATCCATTTGGGTGCGGTTGGCTTTTTCAGGTTTGGCTATTAGATTCAAGGTAATGCCTATCTTATTGAATAATTCTGCATTTTGTGCATCATATTGTTGATTTATATTTGAATTTTTGCAGTTTTAACTAAATTGAATGGCTCAATCATGTTAGTTTTATACAAGTATAAATCGCAAAATGTATTATAATTTCGGGTTATAAGTTTATTTGTTGGTATCTTGAAAAGTATGTCAATATGTGTTATACTTAGTAACATAAGTAACTCAGGGGGAATCAAATGTTAGCTGTATGTATGACCTTGATAGACAACGATAAGGATCAGACGTCTTTTGAAGATTTTTATTACAGAAATCGTCAGATAGCCTATGCTTTTGCATACAAAATCTTGAATAATTCTGCGCTGGCAGAAGAGGCTTGTGCAAATGCTTTTTTCAGCATCGCAAAATGTTTTAAAAAAATTCACAATTATTCTTTGCACGATATGGACGCATATCTTATTAGAACTATTAGAAACGCCTGTTATGCGATCTACAATAAGGAAAATCAAAATCCAACATCGTCTATATTTGATCTTAAGGTGGAAGATGAGCCGAGTGAGGATTTTTATGATGATATTGACTTAGATCTGCTTATAGATGCGGTAAGAAAGCTGGATGATAAACTAAAGTCTGTGATAGCATATAAGGTTTATTATGATCTGACCGCTGATGAGATCGCACAGATCATGGGCATTTCTAAGAGAACGGTATTTAATTATCTGAATAAAGCCAAAAGACAAATTTTAGATTTGATCGGTGGTGATCGTTTTGAGTGATAAGTTAAGACGGGCAATAAAATTAGGCATAATTGATGAAGACTATAAGGATTATTTGGCTGTTGAGAAAATTCCACATGATTTTTCGGAAAAATATGAGCAGAGAATTGGCGAGCTGATAAAAACTAACAGAAAAAGCGGTCACAGACATATAAGGATCACTCTAAGATTTGCTGCGGCGATAATAGCTGCGGTGCTTGCGGTCGGCTCTGTGACAGTCGCCGCCGTACCGCCGCTGCGTGAATGGTTTGTTGGAGTTTTTGTACAGGATAATAATAGAAACGCTGAAATAACGCATATAAAAGATAATTCTTTGGACGATTTTAGCATTTATAATTTTGTTAAGTATGTACCGACATTCGTACCTAGCGAATTTGAAATCAAATCTGTTGTCACTACCGATACAAGGCATGAAATACATTATATATCAGGCGATAAATACATCAACTATTCGCAAAGTTCTTTGACAGTGTCTAATCAGGTAGATACCGAAAATATGAAGACTGAATGGGTAGATATTAACGGCAATAAAGCATTCATTTCATATGACAGTGAATATGCAATAATTGCATGGACAGACGGAACTTATGCTTTTGAAATAGACGGTAATTTGTGCAAAGATGACATAATTCACATAGCAAATTCAGTTAAGTCTACAAATTAAAAATTCGTGATTTATTGCGAAACGAGGAAGGAAATAAGTATGATTATTAAGAAAATTGTTACGGGAATTGTTGCATTGGCTATTGTAAGCACTATGGCTGTTACTACTGCATTAGCAACTACGTCAGCAACCAAAGAGGTATATGGTCAGTAATATGTTTATTATATTCATCGTGTAAAAGTTAAAACCGATAAGGATAATCAGTATACTATAGACGATGTTTATTATCGTATAAATCAAAATAAGTAATATTAAGGGGACTAAATGAAATACGTTTTTATTAACCTGAAAAATTTTGCCGTAAAGAATGTGCTTATCTTTATTCTATTTATTGTTTGCGCCGTTACTGATGTGCTTATAATATTGTTTTCACATGGTGCATTTCAGAATTTTAAAGCAAGCAAGGATATTGAAAAGCAAAAGAAGTATGTATTTAACTATACTTTTTCATTTGGCGATATAATAGATACTCAGGAAGACAGTGATGGCAGGATCTTGTCTTATTTTGGAACAGATTCTATAACTCCTGTTCAGCTTCGGGAGGTGCTTGACAAGCTTGATGATAATTCTAAAGCGTCAATGCCAGGTATGTATTTTAGTATAAATTTTGATCAGAACGAGCTTAAAATTGATGAGTGTTTTGACGACGGTCAACCGTATCTTATGTCTGCGGTGCGCATTCAATATGATAAGGAGCTGAATGATTATAGTTTATACGAATCGTATGTCGACAACATGAGTATACGCAAAGGCAGATATTTTACTAAGGAAGAATATGCTTCAGACGAAAATCTGGTCGTGCTGCCCAGCGGCGCAAAAGACGATATGATCGGCAAGAATGTTGAACTGCTTGGCAAAAGCTATAAGGTCATAGGCATATTCGGTAATACTGTACAAGAGGAATTTCAGGTGCCATTTAAAACGTTGGGTGATAACTGCACTATTTCAAGCATAAGTTTTCTTGATGACAATGCTCTCGATACAGAAAGCTTTTTTAAGCTGAAAAAAGCTTTCTGCGAAGTTCTAACGTGTAATGTTAATTTTCCTCCGATAGATACGGTCGATATGTCTGAAATAAAATTCTACAATTCCGTTATATTTATGTCCGTAGCTGTTGCGATAGCTTCTGCAATAAATCTTGCAATGCTTTTCAGATACATAATAAGATCCCGAGCTAAACAGACTGCTATATTCATGCTGTGTGGCTGCACGTCAAATAAAATAAGACGGATGTATATAGCCGAGATAGGTATGATATCAGTGACGATATATGTGATATTTGCATTGGTATTCAATTATGCGCTGCTTCCTAAGCTTACTTTGTTTTTTGAGTATATCAAGGTCGCATATAATTTCAGGGTATATATGACCATATTTGGAATATATATTATTTCTATTTATTTGTTCCTTAACATTGTGATATTGTTTACAAATAAAAGATCCCCTGTGAAAATGATGAAAGAGAGGGGAAAATAATATGATAAAATATGGTTTAAAAGAATTTGCAAGAAATATCTACAGCAATATTTTTATCGCTGTTCAGCTCGCCATTGCATTTATTATAATGACGGCGGCTGTTTCTTCTGTTCTTTCAAGAATAGAGATGTATACTCCTGTAAAGAAATACTTTCCTGATGGCAAGGGCCTATATATATGTAATATATATGATGCTACTTCTCTTGACAGTGAGCTTAAAAATATTGATGATGTGGAGTCGGTGACAAGCGGATATGATACAAGCTTGTATTATTCTCCGTCATCAAAAGATCTATCTAATGGACTTGGTGACGATAGAATGAGCGTTAATGCTTTATCTGAAGATATGATAAAGTCATTTACGCCGCAGATGAGTTCGGGAAAATGGCTGTCTAATGCGTCGGCTAACGGAGATTTGATACCTGCTGTTGTGACTGAAAACAGCAACTACAAAACGGGTGACATAGTTACCATTATGCACAAAGAGAAAGTAGGGGAGATGTCCCCTGATGATGAGAATTTTGACTATGCTGATCCTTATAAGTATGAGTATGTTAAGAACAAGGTGGAAATTGTCGGTGTCATAGCTGACGGCTCACAGTTGCTGGGGTTTTCATCTGCATATTTAGGCACTGAGGATAGTATAAAAGAAAAGCCTGATTTCAGAGATCTTTATGCTAATGTCAATAAGCATGGCAACATGATGCTGATAGTTCCGACAGACTGTCTTAAAGATATAAACTGTAAAATATATCCTTGTGGCAATCAAATAGTAACGTTAAAGGATAATGTAAGCAATGAGCGTTTTAAGGAGATTGAATTATATCTGAGGGATTATGGCAGGGTTTTTGACTTTGAGGATTTCAAAGAAAATTCGCTTGTCTATATTAATGGTCAGCTTATCAAGCTTGTTCCAATGCTTATATGCGTGATAGTTCTTGTTATTGTAAGCTCAGTTTCGGCTTCGGCAGTGAACATAAAAAAGAGACTTGGAGATTATGGTATCTATTATCTCTGCGGAGCAAAGTGGAACGCATATATCAAGATAGATCTTGTGTGTGATCTTATGACCGCAGTTATGGCAGCCGCCATTGCAGTGTGTATTTCAAATGTTCTTACTATGAGCAAATTTATGGGAAATACAGTGATAAGTTTTGGTTGGCTGCACTTGATTGGCTGTGTATGTATCGTTATCTTGAACATTCTGATCTCACTTTTGATACCGGGCGTTATAATGAGACGAAATACACCAAATGAGATCTTGATGATAAATGAATAAGAGAGGCATTATAATGATAAAGCTTGATAAAATAATAAAGATATATAATCCAAAGAAAGCCAATGAATATGAGGCTTTGCATGGGGTATCATGCGAGATATCAGACGGTGAAATGGTAGCGATAATTGGAAAATCAGGCGCAGGAAAATCCACACTTTTGCATATCCTTGCCTGCATAGACAGCTATCAGAGCGGTGAGTACACAATTGACGGCACTTTGGTAAAAAATTTATCGGAGGGGCAGTATGCAAAGATAAGGAATGAAAAGATAGGCATTGTAATGCAGGACTTTGCACTTGTTGAGGATTTTTCTGCCCTTGAAAACGTATTGATTCCATTGGATTTTGCAAAGAAAAAGATAAAGAATAAAAAAGGAAAAGCTCTTGAAGCATTAAAAGCTGTTGGTATGGGGGATCTTTCTAAGAAGCCTTGCAACAAGCTTTCGGGAGGACAGAAGCAGCGTGTTGCTATAGCCAGAGCAATTGTCAACGAGCCTGCCATGATACTTGCGGACGAGCCTACAGGAGCGCTGGACACAAAGACCTCGGCCGAGATAATGGAGCTTTTCAAACGCCTTAACAAAGAGGGAAAAACAGTCGTTATCGTTACTCACGATCCAAAAGTCGCAGAACAATGCAGTCGTGTTATCGAAGTGTCTGACGGTAAGATCATATAGAAAAAATCCAATTCCCGCACATCAAATGCAAAAATCACATTTTGATATTGGCTGTTTAGCGTGATATTCTGTGGGTGTGACATATCCTAATAACATAATTCGAGCTTTTTTTATCTTTCTTTTCTTTATATCTGTTTAATAAGAGTAAAATTGTCAGAAGTAAAAAAATGACCGCGCCCGTGAAAGGTGCGGTCATTAGTATTTTGTGGCGGAGCGTTAGTTTTGGTTTGGCCTGTATGTTTTTGCCATGCGTGAGAAGTGTGAAAGAAGCTTGCTGTCAATGAACTTGCTCACTGCTGTGACGGCAGGTCTTGCGCCTGATTTGATGTTGTAGGTGTCGGCTGTTATCTTATCTACTGCCTTTGCAAGCTCGTCTGCACTGAACATGGGGTCCATATTCAGCTCAGGGTGAAGCCTTTTGATGACTTTTATTTCGCTCGCAAGCCGTTTTTCAACTATCTTTCTGTACACCGATCTTGATATCTCGCTGAAAGTGTATTTCTGTGAGAAGCGGTTGATAAGCTCAACGTCAAAATAGTCGGAAAGGTCGCTTATGAGCTGTGTGTCTGATGTGCTGTCTGAGTTGAAGCCGATGCTTCTGCTCTTTGCGGTACAGCTTGCATTGGTGGTGGCTATTATTATGGACTTCGAGAAGTCTATAACACTTCCTTGACTTGTGGTGAGAACACCCTCATCAAAGACAGACATGAATAGTCTTTGCACGGATCTGTCGCACTTTTCAAACTCGTCAAGAAGTATCACCTGATAGGGATTTGATTTGAGCTTGTCAAAGGGCAGTTCAACATTGCTGTCGCTTCCAAGATAGCCTGCAGGCGAGCCTATAATGCGGTTTATGCCTGCGTCATAATAGAATTCCGACATATTCAGTGTGATAGGTTTCTCGCCTGCACAGTTCTTCGCTATTATCTTTGCCACCTCTGTTTTGCCCACTCCGCTTGGTCCGATAAAAAGCATTGTAAAAGGCTTTTTGGTCGGTCTGATGTGGAGAGAATGGAGCTTCAGCGCATTGACAAGGTCGTCTATGACAGCTTCCTGACCGCAGACGGCTGAGAGGTCACGGCGCAAGGCTCTTTCGTTAAAGGCGTGGGGCGTGCTGTGACCTGATGTCATGCGGAAAGCCGTTTCTTTTATATGGCGGTCGGTGAGAGTAATTTTCATCTTCTTGTCAGAAGCGTTTTTCACCACGGCGGAAGCTATAGAGCGGTTAAGAAGCGTTATGGCGTTGTCAGGTCGGTGTGAGCCTGAGTAGCAAAATTCGTCTGCGATATCAACAATGCGCTCTGCCTTGCTTCTGCTCAAAGCAAATGAGATGTTATAGTGGCTTGCAAAATGCTCGTTCATGCTGAGAAGGATCTCCACTGTCTGCTCATGGTCTGCTTCGTCAACTATTATCTTTGTCATACGCCTGCAAAAGGCAGGGTCGCTGTCGATGAGATTTGCTTCCTGGGTCGTTGTTGCTCCTATGAGCTTTATTTTTCCACGGCTCAGAGCAGGCTTCAAGATCTGTGCGACGATCCGATATGCCTTTTCCTGAAAAAGCATATGTATTTCGTCGATAAACAAAATTCGCTTCTCGTCCTGGTCGCTCATATAGTTTATGAGCATTTTGACCTTGTTTTCAAGGTCGCCCATAAGACCTGAATCTGCCACGATATCAGAGAGTTGGAGGGCATATATCCTATAGCCTTTGAGCTGTGGTACGATGTTCTCGCTGTTTTTGAGCCTGTAGGCAAGCTCCTCCACTATCTTGGTTTTTCCACAGCCTGCAGGACCGCAGAGCAGTGCGTTGGGCTTGTCAGAGCTTATGAGAACAGACATCATCATAGAGAGTATGTTCTCTCTGAATTTTGTTTCTGTCTTTCTTGCTTCGGCAAGGTCGAAAAGCATTGTTTCGGGGTCAAATACCTTTGCTGTAAATGGATTTTGGCTTGTGTTTTGAATCTCCACAGGATCAGGCTCGTAAAGCTCGTCCAGTGGGTCAAAATCATCGTCCTCGGAGGTGTTGATACAATCATACGCCTCATATTTCTTGATGTATTCTATATCTTCTGTTTGTGGCATTTTTATTCCACTCCTTTCTTGGTGTTTTGTTGACGTCTTCTGCGCCTTTTGAAATTTTCACGCATACGGGCAATGCTGAACGGCGCTAATATCAGCTCCTCAAATATCATGTATGCGCAGTTGCTCGGTATAGTGTCTCTTGCCGCTATAAGCATTTTGCCCACTGTACAGCCAACGTTGTTCACAAGCTTACTGCAAAATGGATATACGTCAGGGGTGATGTTATAGAGTCTGCCTACCTGTGCAAAATAGTCGTTCAGCTCCATTGAGCAGAGGACGTTCAGTGCGCATATCATCTTGGCATTGTCTGTGAAGCCCTTGATGTTTATTGGGAGCGGTGCTTTGCCTTCCATGACAAGCCTTATTTTGCCTATCCTCTCGGCTTGCTCAGCCATATTGCACATATACTCTATGGTGTCGGCAAGTTCGATGTATTGGTCTGCGGCAGACCTTATTTCGCCCCTCATTGTCATACCTGTGTCTTTGAGAAAGCTTGGATATACGTCTATGAAGTCTCTGAACGTGAACTTGTCACGAGCGGTGGCATAGTTACATTCAAGCTCGCTGAAAACTATGTCCTTGTCATTCTCCGTTAAGTTAAGAAGCTTTGGCAGAGGTGTGTCCATTATCACAGTAATGGCGTTTTCGAGAGTCATGTTCTCGTATTCCTGAATGATGTCTTTAAGGTTTAGTGTTTTAGTCATGAGTTTTATATCCTTTCTAATAATTTTGTTTAACAGGCTATTGCCTATCATTGTGTAAATTGATGCGGCTATGCCGCATGGAGCGTTCACACCAGTGTAAGGCGATGAACGTTTGTAAAGAACAATGCCGACATGGCTGTGCCGAACAGCAGTGAGCCATGTCACTTGTTCTATTTGTACCCTCAGAACAGAGAGCAGATCATTTAGCAGAGCATAGAATCAGGTGATTGAAAAAATCAAGGTAAAGAAAATTAATGATCGTTGGTTATATGTTAATGTCCTTTTTCTATGCTCTGTGATGATATGGCGGTCTGTTCGTCGGGAATGGGGGCTGTGGTAAGCGGCAGGTCGCCCTTGTAGCGCTCTATTATATCTGCCGCATTATAGGGGTATGACAAGATGATGTCAGAAGCTGAGGCTATGAGCCACCACCTCATGTCATATGCGTAGCGTATCTGTTCGGTGTAGTTATCAATAAAATTGCACCATGGTATCCAGAATGCGCAGGCTTTCCTGTCAAGGATATCAAATGCACTGCCTAAGCTCATGTTAGGGTCTTGTTTCAGCACTTTTTCAAGCTGTATCTGAAGTTTGGACAACAGAAATCTGTCATTGGCAGGGTATCTGGTGTTTGAGCCCATGCAGAGTGTGTTCAGATAGCCTAAGTATTCTTTGACGTTTATGGCGTTGTATATCTGCACTTCCGGAAGCTGACGATTTAAGACGAGCATTTTTCTTACATATGCCGAATAGCATCTTATCTCGTCCTCACTGTCAGTATCAGCGCTTATTATCTGCGCATATGTGTCAAGCTCGTCCATAAGAGCCACAAGCTCGCCAAGGGTCATATCCTTGCAGTCACGGATATTGATATGGAAATATTTCTCTATCTGCTCTGCGATGATGTCAATGCCTTTCTTTTCACCTGTTTGGGTGCTGTAAGATGCCAGCTTCACAAGCGGCAGTTTCATTAGATCTCTGACGGCTTGCTTTATAAAGTGCAGGTCAGAGAATTGATCTATATTTAGTATCATTGTTTTTGCTCCTTTTCGTTTTTTAAATACTTATCTGATGATCTTTTTGAAGCATACTGTATGGTGCTATCTTGTCTGCAAGCATAGCCTGTCTGCCTGAGAATATCACATAGACCTTGTCCCTTGGCATACAGAGTATGTTGTCCATGGTCTTTGACGCTCTGTCCGCTATCATTCTTGCAGTGTCAGGGTCGTTGCAGCCCATGAAAAGCAGTGTGTCGCAGTTGTTTATGATAGTCTTGGCGGCGTTTGCGTCATACATGGTGGCAAGCTGTGACAGGCTCTGTATTATCAGCGATGCGTAGATATCTCTCGACCTTATGGTGGAGATGTTCTTGTCGAAGTTACTGATATATGCGCTTGTAGCACCAAAGTCGTCAAGTATCATATGCACAGGCACTGGAAGCCTGCCTTTAGGGCTGTTATCAGCTTCTCTGCACAGTGCCTGCAAGGTCTGGGTATAGAACAAGCTCACAAGATTGTCGAGATTATGCTCTGTGTCACTTGTCTTTATGAATACTGCGGTCTTTCTTCTCCCTATATCCGCAAGATCAACGGATATCTTGTTGTTAAAGATGTATCTCAGCTCTTTCATGTTGAAGCAGTTGAGATGTGAAGCGGCTATTCCTGCGGTGGAAGCGAATGTTCTGTCGGAGGGTCTGGTCGCCTGTGTTTCTGAAAACAGCCTTGTAGACAATGTGTTGGGATTGTCTTTTATCCATTTGACGAAATAAGCGTCGCCGTTGTTTTGGATATATGTGTGGAAAAGCTCCAACACTGATGTCATGTTGTGATACTCTTTTGGCAGGGCCTCAAGAGCGTATGCTATCGCGAACTCTATCATTGAGGCGGCGCTCATATCCCAATATGGCTCTTTACAGCCACTGCTCACAGGAGATATTGCGTCGGCGATAGCTTTAACGTCAGGCTCGTATATACTGCCGTCTTTGTTTCTTTTTACCGCCGCCAATGGGTTATAGCCCTGACTTTTCTCAGGCTCTGTAAAATCGAGTTTTATAATGTTATAGCCTTTAGCCCTCAGTTCGCCTGCGAACATATCATAGAGCAGCCCCTTGACGTCCTGCAATATGACTGATGATTTGATGTTTTTTAGCACAGAGCAGATGTAAGAGCCTGTTTTGCCGCAGCCTGAATTGCCTATAACAAGGACGTTGTTATTAAGCCCTGTGACCTTTGTGTCCTCCAAGAGTTCAACGCCCTTGGCGAGAGTTCTTTTACCGTATCTTTCTCTTGGTGCAGTGTAAGTAGGTCTGTCGCATGTGATTCTTTGTTTACTCATGATTTTGCTCCTTTAAATTAATGTGTTGATGATTTTGTGTGCAAGACCGAAGTCAACAGCTTCTTTCGCTGTGTAGAATGAGTCATACTGTGTGACCTCGTAAATCTCTTCAAGAGTTCTGCCTGTGCGCTCTGCTATTATGGAAGCGAGAGTTTCACGCATTTTGTTCAGCCCTGCAAGATGTTCTTCTATCTCTTTTGACTTCTGACCGCTGAAATCTGCTTTGCCGAAGCTGGGGTCATGTATCATTATGCGGGAGTGCGGAAGTATCTCACGCTGGTCTGCCGCAAGGTATATGACAGCACCCATTGAAGCGCAAAGTCCCACGCATACGGCTCTGACCTTTGAGCGTGTCATTCTTATAGCGTCATACAGTGCAAGACCGCTTTCGCAATCACCGCCGGGAGAGTTTATATATAGTGTTATCTCCTTATCTGCCTGACTGTCCATTAGCATAAGAGCCTTGATGATGTCAGTGCAGTTTTCAGAGCGGATATCCCCCTCAAGAAATATCTTTCTTTCACTTAGCAGGTGATCGTCAAGATTTATGCGTTCGATACCTCTTGAACTTTCGACTATTTTGTTTAGATCTGATCTCATTTTTATCTTTCCTTTCTTGGTGTGTGATGAATTAGTAAAGTGTTATTTTCTTTCATTATACAAGTAGGAGTGGCTTTGCCACTCGACCCTGCCTGCATAGCATTAGCGTCAATACTCAGGGACGTTTGAAGAGAGAACGTCCCTTTTCTTGACATTGACGTAGTACATAAGTACAGGAGATGAAAAATATTTAGTAGCAGACTTATTAGCTGTCTACCATTATATCCACCGGAGCAGCCATGCTGCTCCCACCCCTCGTTCCTATAACAAGTCCCAACAGTGTGTGTGACAGGAACGTCTGAAGAATAAAAGTAAAGTCATACCTGCGTGCACAAATATGACTTTATCAAAAAAGATAGGAGAAAAAATTATATGTGGTAATCACCATTCTTACCAATATACCCATAGGAGCAGCGTAGCTGCTCAGCGTTCGTCCTACCAGCGTACGGCATAGGAACGGATATGTGACAGAAAAAAGAAGTCATACCTGCGTACACAGATATGACTTTAAAAAAAGGAAATGTATCGAAAAAATTGGAGAGGATGATAGGTTGGAGTACCTATCAATAAATATACAGGAGCAGCCTGCTGCTCCATAGAGTGTTCCTGTAATGTGGGAATTAAAGTTGAATTGAAGCGGCTGAGCCGCTTAGAAAAGAATAATAATTCGTTTGATTTGTGCATACAAAGACGAATTATAAGAGTATTAGAGATAGAATAATATTGTGCTAAGCAAGTTTTAATAAAATACTTAGGATAAATATCTTGATGATAAGCTCTGTGAAATAGCCGATTTAAAGGCGTTTTAAAAATATTTGATGTGCGGATATTGATTTTTTTGAAAATGTGCAGTATAATATAGGAAAAGCCGTAAATACGTTGATATAGGGGGATGAAAAATGCGTTTCAAAAAGGCAGAGCTTGATGTCAGAACAAGATACATTGCTGACTTGGAGAAAAGTCTTACTACATATTTCAAGGATTATAGGAACGAGCAGAAAAGCATAATAGAGTCACTGCTCAAGGGGCATGATACTGTTGTAAGGCTGAGAACCGGCGGAGGCAAGTCGCTTTGCTTTCAAGCCCCTGCTATCATATCTCATGGCGTGACTATCGTGATCTCTCCATTGCAGGCACTTTGCAACGATCAGGTGGATAACTTCAATAAAAAATACTGCACTGAAGCTGTGACGGAGTTCAATAAAAAGTATGCGGAGGCTCACCCTGAGTGTGCAGGCTTTCTGTCTGATAAAATGCCTAGGGCAGAATTTGACCTGTCTGTAAGCAAGCTGGTCAAAAATAACAACGATGATAACACGGAATGTAAGCTTTTGTATCTTTCCCCTGAAATGCTCAACAAGCCAGTATACAAGCAGGAGCTTATTGAAGCCGTCGCTTCTGGCAAGCTGAAAATAAGCATGATAATATTTGACGAGGCACACTGCTTATCAGAGTGGGGCTTTAATTTCAGAGAGAGCTATTTTCAGATATGCAGTACCATAGCTCGCTTGAAAAAATATCAGGAGATACCTATGGGTGTTTTTTCTGCATCACTGACCCCTGCAAATGCAGATCAGCTTAAAGTTTTGCTCGATATGAAAAAAACAAAGGAGTTCGGCATTTGCACTGATAGGTCTGCTGACATGGGAGAAAGCTCGCTGTCGGTGAAGCGTGACGACCTGAATGTTTTTATCCTAAACTGCGATAAGAGCAATTTGGATAATGATAAAGACCTGCCAAAGCTTTATTATCTTTTGGTGCTTCTTAATAATATAAGCTTCAAAAAGTGCATCGTATACTGCAACACTGTAAAACAGGTCGAATATATAAGTAAGCGTATTTCAAAAAATCTTGCGAAAAAGGGCGGGAAGCTGTCAAAGGGCAGTATAAGCTATCACGGCAAAATGTATCACAGTGCAAGGCTCGGTGCGGAATATAAATATGCAAGCAAGGAGTTGGGTTATAACATTATCGTTGCAACAATGGCGTTTGGAATGGGTATAGATAACAGCGACGTTGACCTTGTTATACATTATGCTATTCCTGAAAGCATTGAAACATATTATCAGGAGATCGGCAGAGCAGGGCGGTCTGCTGATGATAGAAATAACAACGTAATAATGCTGTATAAAAATGAAGATAACTCGAAAATAGAAAAAGGCAATGAAAAAGAAGAAACAGCGAGCCAAGAGGAGAAAAAGGAAAACGATACAGCCCAGGATCAAAATGAAGTCAGAAAAAGACGTTTGGTGAGAATTGAAACGAAGAGAAGGTATGTGTATACTGTAAATAACGTGTTCTTGGAATCGTCTGTTATATCAAGACTTGATGACCGCACAAAGGGCGCTTTTAAACTGTCAAGAAGATATTCCTTTGACATGATGAAGCGGTATGTTATGGAAAATCTGGAGCATCAGCCTGTAACAAAAGAACAGGCGGTAGAGTGTCTTGGCAACAAAATGCAAAAATGCTATGATAAAATGGCACTCATACCATGCGATCAAACTGTTATTGACGAATATTTCAATGGCACAGAGCTGGAAAATATCATAAACGAATATATACGAAACAGTATCATGAGGGCAGAAGTTCCAAAGAAAAAATTACTGCTCCAACGGGTCAAGCCGAAAAAACAGACCTCAAAGATAACCTCTGCCGATGAAGTAAACAAGGACCTTAGGCGTGTTATCGGTCAGATAAACGAGCTTTATATAAACAATACTCTTCTTGCCAATGAGATACGCAATTTCAATTGGTTTTATAAGCCTGATGAAAATGGGACAGTTTGCAATAAAGGAAATGTCATAGCAGAAAGGGTCTTTCTTGAAGCTGAGGTCGGCAATATAGAGGGCTGTCGCTTTTACGACAGGTCAATGGAATGGAAAAAAGAGCTTGAAGGGGATTTCATGCTTGAAAGGCACGTTTTTAATGACAGTGCGTTTATATACATAAGACCTGCAACATTGTCGGGGAAAAAGGAATTTGAAATAAGATATCATGCGCAGAAGATACTTATGGAGGATCTGAAAAGCCAGAGGGAAGAATATTCTTTGAGATATGTGTATTTTTACACCGACGTGAACAGGGGAGGTGCTACTAAGGGCAGACAGAGATTTGACCTTGTTATCACTGCGGCTTATAAGATAGATAAGGATATCTTTGACGGCATTATAAGCAGTAATAAGGATAGCACCGACAAGGATTTTTTGCAGGTATTAGGTTACACACAAGGCGATAAGTATGATATCCGGCTTGGTTTTAACAAATGGGAAACGGACAGGCTCATAAGAAAATATAAAAGGGAAAATGATGACCTTTCAGAGATAAAAGAGGACGAGCGTGCGGTATCATATATAGACAAGAAAATAAACAGGCTTTTGGGAGAGAAAGAGATACAAGGGCTTTATGACGGGCTGTCAGGCAAAAGAAACGATCAAGAGGACTATAACTACAGAGTAGCTTTTGTGAAAGGTCAGCGCAGAAATGATATCTGTTGTACCTTATGGTATCAAGACTGCACGGCTTATGAAAAAGCACCGCTGACATACTTTGATATGTGTGTGTTTGACGCTGTTTGCACTATATGGAACAATAACAGAAAGGATTTTTATCTCAACACCATATTGGAGATACTCAGCGGAAACGAGGACATTAGATTTTCACGAAATGCACTTAAAGACAAGCTAAGAGAAAGCGTAGAAAAGCTCCAAAGGCTGAGGATCTTTATAGCCAGCACTGAAAATGCTCCGCAGAAAGTAAGTGACGGCATTTGGGAACGTTTTATCAACGTGCAAAGGGGCGAGGATTCCAGCGGCAGAGAGGTCTATGAGATAAAGTCCTGCCCGAGGCTGTGGACATATGCAGTGGAGGCGCAGGAAGGGCAGATAGCACGAGTGCCTTTATACAAACTAGACGGACGGAGATATTTCAAGCTGGACAGTGGGCAGGACGGTTTCGATTGTTCTAATATCTCAGCGCTGTGCGACCTTTTGAATGATCCCGATGAACGTATTAAGATCATCAGGAGAATGAAAAAAGAGTCAATACTTGACCCAGAATACAAATGCAGCATATGGAAAGTTGTTTTGCATTTTTATCTTGCCCACAGGCTGTCCATAATAAAAAGAAAGAACAAGATGAGATTTATAAGCTATGATACGATAGTGAAGCTTATGGAGGACTATCTGCCTGAAAGTCTGAAAAACGGCAAGGAGAAGGAATTGCTTCGCCAGTGGAGCTTTTGCTATATGACGTGGGCGACCCTGCCAAGGCAAGAGTATCATTGGTGGGTCTGCGAGGAATACTTTGACGAAAAAACGGATAGTCCGGTGGGGATAGTGATAAAAAGAAAAAAGCTCGAGAGGTGGGGGAATTGATAGGTGATAAAAGCAAGGCTCGGCTTTTTTTCCCTATCTTCGTGTGCTTTTTTTGTGCATTCATATAAAATATTGGCGTTTGGCGCAAAATGTCAGGATAACCCATTGACGTGTCGTGCATAAATTGGTAAAATGATATCAGAGTGTTTATATACAGCCATTTTTTTAGTTGTACTCTGCGAGATGCACCAATTGTTGTGCATTTCGCGTGATATAATTATCTCATAAAATAAACAAGGTGCTTTTATCATGAGTACATAACATGGTTTAGTAAAATATGACAAGCGTCAGCAGCGATATTGCAAAACGCATAACTACAGCGAGTCGCTGTGGAAGTTTCAGGGAATAGTAGCTTTATCAAAAGCTTTTTCACCGAATCGGATTTAATTCCATTAAATAAAATTCGGCTCCAAAGCATTTGAATCTTGTGCTGACGCTTGTTATTATTTTTTTGAGGTGACAAAATGAATGATATTGATAATGATATCATAAGGATCTCAGAGGAGCTTGATGTTCCTTTAAAAAAGCTTTATATGCTTAGCAACAACCGAATACGCTATCATAAACGAAATCAGAAAAAGTGTTATTCAAATTACCGCAAGGTGATAATACATCGTGGCAGAGGGCATAAAAACAGGGTGTTAAAAGTGCCGAACGAATATCTCAAGCTCGTTCAAAGAAGGATACTTGAAAGGTATCTTTACACGCTGTCCGTATCTGAGTATGCCACTGCATATTGCAAAAACTCCTCGCTTTTGAAAAATGCAGAGCCGCATATTGGTCAACAGAGAGTGCTTAAACTCGATGTTTCAGGCTTTTTTGATAACATTGATTTTGGCAAGGTCTATGGGGTCATGTGCGAGCTTGGATTTTCTAAGCCTGCTACAACGCTGCTGACAAATATATGCACTTATAACAGCATACTGCCACAGGGTGCGCCAACATCTCCGCAGATATCGAATTTGGTGATGAAAAGATTTGATGAGAGGATAGGCAGGTGGTGTGGAGAGCGTGGCATAAATTACACAAGATATTGTGATGATATGACATTTTCAGGCGGAAAAGCTACGCTTGACGCCAAAGAGATAACGCAACTTGTGAGCAGGGCGTTGCGGAAAATGGGTTTTAAGCTGAACATGAAAAAAACGACGCTTATCGGTTCATCGCAGCGTCAGCAGGTAACGGGGATAGTGGTCAACGAAAAGGCGCAGATCTCGTCGAAGCAGCGTCGGGAGATACGTCAGGAAATATATTACTGTGAGAAATACGGAGTTTCCCAAAGCCTGTTTTTCAAAGGTGCTGACATTACGCCTGAGAAGTACATAAATTCGCTACTTGGCAGGATATCCTTTGCATTGCAGATAGACCCTGCGGACGTGAAAATGCATGAGTATTTCAAGGTGGCGAAAAAACTCAAGAGTGAGGTGTGCGGGGAAAAGTAGGGCAGAACATGGAAGGTATGAAACTTCAGATAACAAAAGCTCGGAAACAGCACAATGTGCTATCTCCGAGCTTTAAGCTTTGGTGACCCGTACGGGAATTGAATTAAATTTTTCAGTTTTTCTAACTTGCCGTGATATGGATTTTATCCCGTATCTACGGCGTTTTTTAGTTTTAACGTGTTTTATAATCCTGCCCTTTATCGTAACTTTTCGGAACGTGTAAAGGGCAGACAAAGGACAACGTTATGGTCATACTCCTGTTATTTTCTTTTGAGAAGAACATCAACCAAATAATATGGAGGACACGAAAATGAAAAAAATATTCTCGATGAACTTTACGACTATGACCTGTTCCACCTGACCGAGATTGAAGATATGGACGGTTCATACAAGGCAGCCCTTAATCGTAACATCAGAAGTTGACAAGAGTGGTAATCCGATAATTGCGAGCATAAAGCCAAACGGCAAAGGTAGATATGAAGTTGAAAATGTCAGCTCTAATTTCATTACAAGTGTGTATGGGAGAAATAATTTTTCTGAGTATTTTAGGAGAATAGTTCAATCTGATAATCTCCTTTTTTGTGACAAACAAAAAAAGCCAAGCAATGTTTGAGAGATGGGGAGAACAATACTCCGAATTAACAAACAATCTTGACTTCAATATCATTGTACACCAAAGTCGCAATATTGTCAAGGGTATGCAGAAGAAAAATAATGCAGAACAACTCTCTTTCTTTGAAAATTCGACATTGGAAGATACGGAAGTTGAGAACAATGGCTGAACATCATCTCGGAGCAATAGATTTTGAACTTTCTAAGTTCAAGAACAAGTCAAGAATAGAGGGCTACAGAGCCGCATTCTTCAAGGACGATGAACATCATAGTGGCTCTATGACGCAGATTTTTCTGACCTTTCTCATATACCGATTGCCTACACTACCGATGAGATACTTGAATTTCCGATTAATGTTTTTGTTGACCTCGAAAAAATGAAGTTGGTGAAGCGGTATAATAATAACAGCGAATTTGACAGCGGAGTATATTTTGGAGAAAGTAAAGACAAAATGTATATGATTTTGGGTAATCTTGAATTTGATGAACTGGTGAGCGTCCCTGATTATGTTAGAGAAGAAATTGGAAAAGACGATGCGCTTGACATGACAAATGATAGATCGTTGTCATTATAATTTTTTCTCGAGAGTTTTCCCTGAAAACAAGTCCATAAATGTTTTAATCAATTCAAAAATGCACAATATTTGGTGTGAAAGTTTGGCTATTCTGCCGTTGACGTGTTTTCTTGCTGTATGGTATAATATAGGTGTAGAAAACATATGGGAGGTATTATTTTGGCATACAGATATAAGATTGAAATTGAAGTCGATGAAAAGAAAATCAAGACTGAAAATAATTTCACCTTTGATGAAGTTTGTGAAAAAATTCGCTCTATTTTTGCAAAACAGGGAATAGATGAAGATAAGAGCAGTAATAACGTGCTATCTTTTTTCAGTAATAAGAGAGATAGCAATGAACTTGCTAAATTTGGCGTAGCTGAAAAAGATTTGATTGACAAGCAAAACGGCATTTTAGTTTATTTGAAGAAAATAATTTGGTATGATACATTGCATGGAGCAGAGTCAAAAGAAGATGTTCTGGAGGTTGCCAAACGGCATAATGTTATATGAGTGTATCTACTTGCAAAAAGGCAATTAATTTTGATTTAGATACAAATGCACTTAAAATTAATTATGGTGGAAGTAATTATCGTGAAGCATATATTGATATAGAAACTTTCATGGAACATAATGGTTTTGAGCATAGGCAATGGTCGGGGTATATATCAAAATATGAAATGAGTACGCAAGATATTCAGATGATAGTTATAAACATGGGCAAAACTTTTCCGTGGCTTGGTTCATGTGTAAAAAAGTTTGATGTGACAGACATAGGACAGCAACACGATCTAACCGAATTGATTAAAAGTTGTTCTGCACATATGAAAAGCCATGAAAATATTAAACTTTTTGAGTGGCAAAATAGCTATGAAACCTCATGTTCAGACATCTCAATGTTAGACGATGAACCATTAGATTTGATAGAGAACAAACATAGAACTTTGTAGAAAACATATGGGAGGTATAACAATGGTAAAAGATTATAAGTATTATAAAAACTTGCCCGAACTTGATGAAGCGAAGATAGAGAGCCTTATCAGACCGAGCAATGAAGTTGATGATTTTATCAAAAAAGGGAAAGAAAAGCTCAATGACCCTGAGTTTGATAAAAAAACAATGCTTCTTTACACCATTGACGAAATAAGAGATTTTGTCGGTGAGGAGTTTTGGTCGGCTACGGAGCAGCCACAGCACATAGCAATGACCGAAGAAGAACGTTGTCTTGAACGAATGAAAGCATACTATGATAAGATTTTCAAAGCATACTATAATCAGCTTGACGGCATGGGTGAGAACCATGATTTCAGTGGCTCAAGAAAAGCTTTTTTACGCACATCGAAAAAATTCGAGATACAATTCAAGAATATGCTTTTTGAGATGAAAGTCAGCGAAGAAGATTTTTGGAAAAGGTTTGACCGCAACTCTGAAAGATACTGGCTGTCACTTTACTATCCACTTCTTCATACGCAGAGAGAACTGCCCTCAGAAGAACCGATAGAAATGCTCAGAACACACTATATGTTCTGGATAAACCATATGATAAAGGAATTTATGGACGATATGTACATTTATTCGCTTAATCTTCAAGCAGGATATTTCAGCTAAATTTGTCCACGGACAAAATGAAAAATTGACACAAAGAAATGATTGTGATATAATCTAGTTTGGAAAAGGTAAACTTAAACGGTAGGCGGTGTCCTCCCACACGGAATGGTCTGAATATTGTCAGCCGAAAGGCTCAGGCAAAATAGGATATTCGGGAGGTGATAGAATGGACTTAGCTTTCTTTGTCTTGACTATCGTGCTGATTGTCGCTCTTAACGAGCTGATAAAAAGCATAAAAAAATAACCGCCCCTCTGCAAAAGTAGCGGTTATTTTTTAATAACAATTACATATAAGGCGTTGTAAAAAAACATCGCTCAAAGAGTCGAGATTTCCTGCTTTTGGGAAATCTCGACTCTTTTTTATGCCAGATCGCAAAAATAACTATTTTGGCTGAATTTTGGGCACAGCAA
>NZ_JAHLPI010000010.1:0-69999 GCF_018917825.1 Ruminococcus sp. MSJ-25 | reverse complement strand
GCATTTCGGGCATAGAAATATTATCAACCTATATGTTCATTTTTTCTGTTGAAAACTCAGCACACTTTTCCTTTCTTTGCAGGTTTGATGGCTGTTTTTTGATCTATCGAAAGACCTTCCATCAGCCAGCGAAATTCTTTCTGAGTTATCAACTTAGCCTCATTTGAATCTCTCGGCCATTTGCATTTTCCGTTTTCCAAGCGTTTGTAAAGCAGTAAAAAACCGTCTTCTTCCCAGATCAGAGCTTTGATGCGGTCACATCGTTTCCCGCAGAACAGAAAGAGGCTTCCTGAAAAAACATCGAGTCCAAAATTCTGCTGAACAATAGCAGTAAGACCATCTATTGCTTTGCGCATATCGGTATATCCGCATACGATGTAGATATGCTCCGCATGGCTCACATCACCTATCATCGAAGAACTCCCAGCAGCCGTTTCAGAGTGTCCTCATTGAAATCATCGGGAAGATTGACGACTACGTTTCCTACGGACAAAGATATCTGTTCGTGCGATACTGCGATTTCCGGTTCAGTACTTACCGGAACGATCTCATGCTTTTCAACTTCGCCGCACAAAGCCTTACGCACCCGATTCAGGCGGTAGTAATAGGTTTTCTGATTTATGCCACTCTGTCTGCACCACTGTGAAACGTTCAAGCCGCTTTCATTTCTGAGCTGCACCATTTCAGCCCATTGCTTTAGTCTGACTTCGTTCTTTATCCTTGCTATTTCATTCATTCTGATCAACTCCAATTAGACTTTTTTCTTACTTCTAGTTTAGTCTATTTAGTGTTCGTTGGGTAGGGTGGTGGGTTGTTGGGCGGGGACTTTGCTACTGTACACCTGTTAGGTAATTTAAGAAAAAAGCGTTACATTTATTAAGATGCAAAAAAGAGCGAATGACGTGACGATCATTCGCTCTTTATATTTTGTTTACTTGTTTTTCTTTTTGCGATTTTTATCCTCTAAAGGAGTCATGCTCTTTGCACAGATCGCCATTGTTGAAGCGTTGTGCAGAAGCGCTGAGGCTGACGGCTGTAAAAGCCCGAAAGCTCCTGACAGAAGAAGCACTGAATTGAACATCAATATAAATCTGTAGTTACTGTTTATTCGGTGCATTAGCTTTTCGCTAAGCTGTCTTATAGCCGCAAGCTGTGTAAGGTCTGCACCACGAACTGTGATATCGGCAGTTTCCTTTGCAATATCGGAAGCATCGCTCATTGCAACAGAAACGTTCGCCGCCGCAAGGGCTGGAGCGTCGTTTATTCCGTCGCCTACCATTATTACTCTATGTCCATGCTCTTTGAGCTGTTGAACATATCTGTGCTTGTCTTCAGGAAGAACCTGCGCCCTGAAATCTGATATGCCAAGCTTCTGTGCAGTTATCTCGGCAGCCTTTGCGCTGTCGCCTGTGAGCATCACGATATTTGTTATGCCTGCTTCTTTGAGCTGTTTAACAGCTTCCTCAGCTTCAGGTCTGGGCGGGTCGCTTATGCAGAGCGCACCTGTGAGCTTGTCGCCTACAGCAAGATAAACTACCGAGCATGCTCCCGACTTTTCGTCGATCTCAGCCTGCTGTTCGTCTGTTATCTCTATGCCTTCGTCCTCGCAGACAAAATGCCTGCTTCCTATGATAGCACGTTTGCCGTGAAGCGTTGTTGAAATTCCGTGGGCAACTATATACTGCACCTCGGCGTGTTCCTCGGCATGGTCGATATCTCTGTCGGCCGCACCCTTTACTATAGCTCTCGCTACGCTGTGAGGGAAGTGCTCTTCAAGGCAAGCCGCAATTTTCAGCGTTTCCGCCTCGGAGTAATCCCCAAGGGCTATTACCTTTTCAAGCACAGGCTCAGCGTTTGTAAGAGTTCCGGTCTTGTCAAAAACGATAGAATCGGCAAGTGCGTATTCTTCAAGATATTTTCCGCCCTTTACTGTAACGTCATCATCAGCGGCTTCTTTAATAGCGGATATAACGGCTATAGGCGTTGAAAGCTTGATAGCGCAGGAATAGTCCACCATAAGAACGGAAACTGCTTTTGTGACATTTCTAGTAAACAGCAGTGTAAGACCAAAGGCAAGAAAGCTGTACGGCACGATAGAGTCCGCAAGACGCTCCGCTTTGCTCTGCACCCCTGCTTTAAGGTTTTCTGAGTTGTCGATAAGCTCGATTATCTTGCTTATCTTTGTGTCGGAAGAAAGCTTGCGAACTTTTATCACAACTGAGCCTTCCTCGACAACTGTTCCCGCAAATACGCTTGCTCCTGCGCTCTTCATGACCGCAAGAGGCTCGCCTGTCATGGAAGCTTCATTTATGTAAGCTTCGCCCTCGGTTATCTGACCGTCAACAGGGATAACGCTTCCTGTGCGAACTCTTATGCAATCGTCCACCTGAAGCTGTGACATTGGTATAAGAGTATCAGCGTCCTTGCCTGCCAGCCATACCTGATCTGCCTTTATCGCCAAGCTGTCAGTAAGAGCGGCTCTTGTTCTCGCTCTTGTGTAATCCTCCAGCAAGCCTGATACAGAAAGCAGGAACATTACAGTGCCAGCCGTATTGTAATTTTTCTGGATAAGACAAGCGCTTATTGACGCTCCGTCAAGCACCTCAACTGTAAGCTTGCCGTCAAACAGTGCGCTTACGCCCTTTGCTATGTATTTAAGTCCGCTGTACACGATAAGTGCTGCGCCTATAGGTGCAGGCAGAATAGCTTTTCTTATATATCTTTGCATCACAAGCTTTGCAAGGTCAGATTTGAATGTTCTGTCTATCTCCTCGGTGTCATACTGATTGTCGCTGACAGGTGCTAGGTCGCTTCCTCTGAGCTTTCTTACAAGTTCGACAGCTTCGGCTCTGTGACCCTCTTTATAGCGTATAAGTATTCCGCCGTTCTCATAGTGAGCCTCGCAGGCGATCGCCCACGGGTTTGACATAACAAGCTTATGTATCGACCGTTCAAGTTCTTTTGTGAAAGCGTTGCTACCACAGCGGAAACGTATGCGGCAGGGCTTGTCATAAACGATCTGAGCTTTCATTATTCAGTTACTTCTTCCTCGTCATCTATCCCTGCCTCGACCTTAGCGTCATAGCAGATGTCAGATGCTTCGTCCTTCATGCTTCTCAGTGCTGACTGAGCGTCGCTCTTGAGCTTCATTCCCTTTGCAAGACCTGTAACGGCAAGCTCTCTTGTTTTCTTAGCTTTTACGACTTTCTTGCCAAGAATGACTGCGGCTGCTCCGCCTACTGCACACCAGAATTTCTCGTCCTTAAAACATTTTAACATAATTATTACCTCCTATTTTGTTTTTAGATATTAGTAAGAACTAATTATTTCGGCATATACAGAAACTCTGCCAAAATACGAGCATATAACAAGTCCTCTGACAGGATTTTTACCGTGATTTCAGTATAACTCTATATTGTTTATTAGTCAAGTCAAACCGACAAATTTAAAAATTATTTAAAACTATATATAATCTTTTGCCGCAAGTTAAATTATCATCGTTTTTCTAACTTTTCATTTTCGGGTGAAGCTTTTGGATAATGTTAAAAAGTTAATGGTATCTGATCTGTAAACCGCACGAATGAACGTTACCACTAACAGATAATAATTGACAAAACCCATAAATTCGGACTTTTATTTATATATGTAAGTTATGCACACAACCAAAAAAATTATAACTTTTTGTTAAATCGGTTGAAGCCATAACAGAGTTATGTTAAAATATTATCATAATAATATGGGGAGGTCTGCATTGTGGGTTATATAATCCATTATGATATATGCGCCCTTGTGATATATGCTATCACAGGAGTTGTATTCTATTTCAAAAAGCGTATTCCGTGCAGCAAGAATAAGGTCTTTGGCATTCTCGTGGGCGACTCGGCTTTGTCAACTGTTTTGGATATTTTAAGCGTGTTGTCTACCGGCGAATGGGGTATAGGGCTTAAAACCTTCTTCCATACGGCTTATTATTTTACACATAATCTTATTCCGTTTCTATTTGTGATCTATATACTTTTCCTGACGGACGGCTTTAAAGAGATGTCGGCTCTTTTCAAAAGCTTTTTATATACACCGATGATCGTTGATCTTTTGCTTGTGATCACGACGCCTGCAACACATTTTATCATCTATGTGGATAGTCAAGGTGGTTATCATCGTGGCACTCTTCAGCCATTTACATACATTGTGGCGATCTATTATCTTATATTTGGCATCGTTTACGCAATGGGTAATAGAAGTATGCTCTCAAGACAGGTGGTCACTTCTATAACAGCCTTTATCTCAATGACGGTAGTGGCGGTAATTGTTCAGATGATCAATAAACACCTTCTTGTGGAGTGCTTTGCGGCATCTGTATGTATGCTTCTAATAATGTTCACTTTGCAAAGTCAGGACGATATGATAGACCAAGGAACAAAAATGCTCAACTGGAGCAGCTTTGTCAATAGGTGTTCCATAAAATATGCCTCAGCTTCTGATTTTACATTATTGCTCATAAGGATACCGGATTTCAAAATGCTTATGAAAACCTTTGGCGGACGTTTTTCCAACTCTCTGTTAAGAAGCTTTTCCGATTATCTTTATAACTTTGTTAATCTGGGCGATGGTTTTTATTTGGAGGACGAATGCTTTGCTCTTATGTTTCCGAAGGATTCTGAAAAGGTGGGGGAAACGTATCGTGCGATAAGGAAAAAGCTGTCTGAAAACTGGAATATAGGTACTGTTGATACTTTGATAACAGCCTGCTTTATGCGTATCGACTGCCCTGAGGACGTTGACAATGCAGATATGCTGGTGGACTTTATCGAGCAGTTCAAGCATCGTGAACCTGAAACTGAAAGACTTCTTCATGCAACTGACATAAACTTTTATGACAGCAAACGTCGAAGCGAGGTAGAGAATGCTATAGACAAGGCTCTGGATAATCGTGGCTTTGAGGTATACTATCAGCCGATATATTCAAGTTCAAGAAACAAGATAGTTTCCTGTGAAGCCCTTGTTAGGCTTAAGGATGAAAAGCTTGGATTTATCTCTCCGCAGGAATTTATTCCTATAGCTGAGGAAAACGGCAAGATACTCAAAATAGGCAAATATGTTTTCGAGGAAGCCTGCCGCTTTATAAAGAAAGGCATGGGAACTTCACTTGGTATCGAATATGTGCAGGTAAACCTGTCGGTAGTCCAGTGTATGCAGTCGGACCTTGTAGAGCAGCTTCTCAGCGTTATGGACAGATACAAGGTAGACCCGTCATCTATCTGTCTTGAAGTAACGGAAACTGCGGCGGTGTATACTCCGCACATTATGGAGAAAAACATCAAGACCCTTTCCGACTATGGTGTGAAGTTTGCACTTGACGATTATGGTACGGGATATTCAAATATGACATATCTTCTCAGCCTGCCTTTCAGGTTTATCAAGCTTGAAAAGGAAATAGTCTGGGAATGTTTCAAGAGCGAAAAGGCGCATATCGCCATTGAAAGTACAGTGGCGATGATAAAGAAGCTCAATATGCAGATAGTCGCCGAGGGTATTGAGGACAAGCACCAGCTCGACACGCTTCTTGGCATGGGCTGTGATTTCATTCAGGGATACTACTTCTCAAAGCCTGTTCCTGAAAAAGATTTTATTGAGGTGCTTAAAAAGAATAATACTCAGGCTGTGACGGTTTAAGCAGTCTGATGAAAAAAGCCCTGACTTCGGTCGGGGCTTTTTTTTCACATGGTTTTCATTTTGCATTTAGGTCTGTTTAAGTAAGGAACGCTATAATATAGTCATAACAAAACCGAGACGAGAGGCGTTCTTGTGAACGTAAGTAATATGGCTATTCTTATTATTGCGACTGTGCTGCTTTCTTTGCCGCTTGTTTTATCTGCTGCATTTTGTGTTGAAGAACGCTGGGGCTTTCTTTCACGAAAACATGATAAGTGGATAGACGAACATTACAGATAATAGGCAGACAGATAAGTATGAGTTGTCCGTCATACAAATACAAGCGTATTTCACAAACATACATCGAAAAAACTATAAAAATTAGTCCATTTATACATTGACTTAATCACGCAAATTCGGTATACTATTTATTGTAACGTCAGCGTGGGAAAAGTACGCAGACAGGAATAATTCTATAGTTTATAAGGGGTTTGTGAAATGACAAAGGTTGTAAAATTCGGTGGAAGCTCTCTTGCAAGTGCTGAGCAGTTCAAAAAGGTAAAGGAGATAATCACAGCGGAAAGCTCAAGAAGATTTGTTGTGCCGTCTGCTCCTGGTAAAAGATTTTCAAACGATACAAAGGTAACTGATATGCTTTACGGCTGCTATGATCTTGCTGCAAAGGGCAAGGATTTCAGCAGCGAGTTCGACGCTATCAAGGAAAGATATTACGGCATAATCAATGATCTGGGTCTTGACCTTTCTCTTGAAAAGGAGTTTGAAACTATCAAGGCTTGCTTTATCGGCAAGGCAGGACGTGACTATGCGGCTTCCCGTGGCGAGTATCTTAACGGTATCGTTCTTGCTAAATATCTTGGATATAACTTTGTTGATGCTGCCGATGTTATCTATTTTAACGATCAGGGTCAGTTCGATTCTGCAAGAACAAATGAGGTGCTTCCTCAAAGACTTGCTACACTTGACAATGCGGTAATACCTGGTTTCTACGGCTCAATGCCTAACGATACTATCAAGACATTTTCAAGAGGCGGTTCTGACGTAACAGGTTCTATCGTTGCCGCAGCAGTAAACGCTGATCTTTATGAGAACTGGACAGACGTATCAGGCTTCCTGGTATGCGACCCTAGAATTATCGACAACCCACAGCCTATCACTACCATAACATATAAGGAACTGAGAGAGCTTTCTTACATGGGTGCAGGCGTACTTCATGAGGACGCTATTTTCCCTGTAAGAAAAGCAGGTATCCCAATAAACATCAAGAACACAAACAAGCCTGAGGATATGGGTACAATGATCGTTGAGTCCACATCTCAGAAGCCTGCATTCACGATCACAGGTATAGCAGGAAAGAAGGGCTTTACTGTAGTTAATATCGAAAAGGATATGATGAACGCAGAGCTTGGTTTCGGCAGAAGAGTGCTTGAAGTATTCGAGAAGAATGGTATCTGTTTTGAGCATATGCCATCAGGTATCGACACAATGTCTGTCGTTGTTCATCAGGCAGAGTTTGCTCCAAAGGAGCAGGAGATAATGTCAGGTCTGCACAGAAACTGTCACCCTGATACAATTGATATTGAAACAGACCTTGCACTTATTGCAGTTGTGGGACGTGCAATGAAGTCAAACAGAGGTACAGCAGGCAGAATATTCTCAGCCCTTGCACACGCTCATGTAAACGTAAAGATGATAGATCAGGGCTCTAGCGAGCTTAACATCATCATCGGTGTAAACGAGGCTGATTTTGAATCTGCAATGAAGGCTATCTATACAATTTTTGTTGATACACAGCTTTAATACAATATAAAAAATATGGCGGACGGCTTAGGTCGGTACTAATATAGAAGCTTTTCAACAACTATTATGAAAGACCTATACAGCAGGCTATAACTAAGAAATAAGAAAGACAGATACTTCATTTGACTGAGGTATCTGCCTTTTTGCGTTATATATCAAAACTTATTTGAAAATGCTATCCGGTTTATTTTCCAATGTCCCATTCTTAGCCAACGGCAAAGCCTCGCACTGACGCAGATGATGTTTTTTTGATCAGCTTACCCCTTGATCTCACTTATCACACCCTTATCCATTTCGTGTACAGTATCGCACAGCACAGAAATATCCTCCGCCGAATGAGAGCAAATAAGGATAGTCTTGCCCTGCTCCTTGTATGAAAGCAGGTACTCACGCATTTCTTTTACGCCGTCCTTGTCAAGACCATTGAAAGGCTCGTCAAGAATGAGTATCTTCGGATTTTCCATAATGGCTTATGCAAGTCCCAAACGCTGCCGCATACCAAGACTATATTTGTGGACGTGACGTTTTAAATCAGGGTCAAGCCCCACTTGCCTCATGCTGTTGCGTATCTCTTCTTTGCCGATTTTGTTGTTAAGCCCCGCAAGAAGTTTGAGATTTTTGTATCCACTGTAATACGGTATAAATCCAGGTGTTTCAATAATGATACCCATATCTTTCGGGAAGTCAACGTCCTTGCCCACCTGCTTGCCGTCAACGATAATCTCACCGCTCGTGGGCTTGATAAAACCACATATGCACTTCATAAGCATTGTCTTTCCGCTGCCGTTTCTGCCGATAAGTCCGTGTATCTTGCCCTCCTCAAAGGACACATTTATGTGCTTTAGTATCTCCGTTTTGCCAAGAGTAAGACACACGTTGCTAACTCCTATGATATCCATTATCATTCCTCCCCAGCCGTCAGAAAATTAGTTTTCCGTAGCAAAACTAATGACAGCAAGATCAAAGATACTATGATTGAAAAGAAATATATGTAGGAATAAGATATTTCATATATCTGCTGCCTGAAGAACTTTGTAAAATGCGTTTTCACTATGGCATTACAACACGGAAAAGCCCAGCGTATCGGCGTTTCAAGGTATATTGCCGCACCGCCTGCCAGAAGTAAAAAGACATTTATGCCTACACCCAGAAGCTTTTGCCTAAGCTCTGCAAAAACGAGCATAATAAGACCGCACACCAACAACAGCAGAAATATCAGCACCGCAGAATTGCCTGCCGACCGCAGCGGTACATATTGGTAGTAAAGATTTTCAGGAATAAGATTTGCAGCAACGCTATCGGCGTTCTCGGGAAAGAGCCTGCTGTAATCTGTGACTGTTGCCGACCATTGTTCGCTCCATTGCAAATAACCTGCCGCCGCAAGAAACGTGCTGAGTATAACTCCAAGCATAAATGTAAGTGAAGACATAACAAGAAAAAGCATTTGCCCAAGCAGCCAATTAACACGCCATGTGCGCTGCACGCAAAACAGCATATTTCCATCGTTTTTAGGAAAATCTCCTATAAGCGTAATAAAAACTATGGGCATTATCATCAGCAGTACGTCTGAATTGGTTATTGCAATAAACGGCTCAAACAGACCAAGTTTAACGCCTGTTTGTTTTGATATCTCAACTAACGGCTTTACGGCAAATTGATCTATGAATATCAATGCACATAGAAATATCAACATTCTTGAACTGCATATCCATTTGATATATTCACTTTGTGCCGTCCCCCATACCGCCCTTATTCTTGTTTTACTCACAACAGTCATACCTCCTTTGCAAGAAGCTGACGCCAATTATCGCCGCAAGTATCATCAATACGGCTGCGGCTAAGATCACATACACAGTCATGCCGTTTTCTATGGCTCGGAATATCCCGTTGAATGAAAATAAGCTGACGATCTTTCCGACATTGGCGGAAAACCCTTTTGAAAGTCTGTTTATAAGAGTGTTGTAAAAATAAAAGAACATAAACGGTATGCAAGTCATCATATATTTGTTTCTGCTGAAAACAGAGATGATATATGCAGGCAATGCACTTAACGCTCCTATTATAAAAGCACCTGCCATTCGGCTCAAATAAAAGCAGCCTATACTCATTGAATGAAGCACTGCCGCAGCTGAATGACTGTTCGTATCCATAACAGACGGAAACATAATTACTGTAAATATCACAAAAAGCCCGTATCCCAGACAAAGTACCGCCGCTGAAGTAAGCACCGCCGACACAAGTCTTGATGCAGCAAAAGCAATTTTTCCGCTGCGTTGCATTTCAAACCGCTTTAACGAGCTGTTCTCTGCTGAAACACTTTTAACAAACGGCAGAACGCATACAACAGGCGAAAACATTATCAGCCAGCTGCTCATAGCTGCACGAATGATATTTTCACGAACGACAGAATTTCCTTCAACAGCCTCTGTGGGGTCACACAAAAGCAGTATGGTCAATACTGAATAGCCTTTTCCGCCGTCTGCATCGGTGTAAACATTTGTTATACAGCACAAGCCAAATATCATAATGGCACATATTACAGGCACAGGGCTGATGAGCATTTTATAAAGCTGTGTTTTCAGACACTTATTGAAATTCATGTTCTATCCTCAGTTTTCCGAAACATCTGCATTGTTGAACAGTACCAAAGCTTCTCCATTCAGAGCATTGACAAATACCATTCGTTCATTGTCTGTGGTGGTGTCGAGCCATATAAACCAGCCAAGCTCTGTTTTATATTTTGTATCACCTTGAAAATAGAACTGTCCGTCGCTATCCTTGTTCCATGGTTCACCGTTTGCTTTAACAACATTCTGCATATATCCGAGGTCTATTTTATTGACTGTATATTTATGATTTGCCGCAAGTGTATTTTCACATATATCTAAAGCACTTTCTAAGGTAACGCATTTATCGACACTTTCCGCAGAGCCGTCAAGCTCGCAAAAGCCATGATCTCCCAAGAACTCTCCTACGGTGTTTGGAGCGGTCATATACAGCTTTGCTCCAAAATACGGATATTCATCAAAATCCCCGTCGCTATAAAAGAAATCGTTCAGGGCGATTCCATCGACGGTTCTTTGAATATGAAAAAGCAGAGCATTTTCCTGATCGTATTTCAATACATCAACGTAAGCTATTTTCATATTTCCAAATCCGCTGTCGGTCAAAGCCTGCAAAAAGCCGTCTACATACTCAACGCCCTGACTGAGTTTATACGTCTGTCCGCCAAGAACATACTCTTCGTCTTCATAGGGTCTGTCTACAAAAACTGTTTTTATCGTTTCACAGTCATAGGCAGATTCTTTAGAAAGAAATCCGATGCCTCCATTTGATGCAACATTTAAATAGTACGTTGTGTCATCATAAACGTTGCCGGCAGGAAAAGAACTGTCAAAGCCCTGATAATACTCTTTCTTATAGTCCTTGTCGGAAATAAACAGCGGCCTTATTTTACCGAAACACTGCTCACGATCGTTCACCTGCTTTAGGTCAGCGAGTTCAGCCTTTTCCGGCAGATCATTTGCCAAGGCTTGAAGTGTTTCAGTCGGTACAGAAATATTTTCATACTCTGTATCAGTTGACAAAATATCTTTTTTTACATCAGAAAAGCTCTCAAGCTTTATGCTGATATCTTTTGTATCACTGGTTTTACCGCCTGCTGCACAGGCTGTAAACGTACATATCATCACAAGAAGTACAAATATCTTAAATATTTCTTTCATCGTTGCTCCTTTTATAAAAATGGCTGCCGACAAGCAGCAGCCATAGCACATTATTTAGGCGTTCTTGTGTATCCTGAAGCTTTTATATCATCCTCATCATAATTATTGAGTGTGATTTTATTCTTCACTTCTGCTGTTGGTTTATATGACGATGTCATCGTTATAAAATACTCATAATTGTCTCTTTTATCTATCGTTACTTTATTGCTGCCATTTGGTGAACTAAACGTAACATTAGAATAGAGCACCTCATCTTGCCCAGTCCAACTTGTTATAATAACATTCTTTGTTGTACCGTTGTTGATCTTAACTTTATTGCCAGCTTTAAGAGTCTTGGTTATAGATTTAGTGCTTTGTGTGTATTTTGCACTTATTGTCCACGTCGCACTTGAATATGTATCTCCGGAATTATATGCACTAGCCCCAATAGCCATAGAACTCATCATCATAACAGCAGCACCCATAGCTGCGATTCTTTTTGCAAACTTTTTCATAAATATCATTTGTTTCATATTATAACATCCAAATATTTGAATGTCAATGTTTTGTTGCAGAGTAATTTAATTTTATCATATCACACAATTATTACAACGGATAATTGTGCATAATAAATATTCACATCTTCATTGAACTCAGCGCCTTTAAACTACAACCAACGCTCATCAACACGAAACAGTCTTGCTGAAAGCCGTGACAGTTTCATACTTTGAGCCGCTGTAAACATCAGCAGTTGTCTTTACACGATAAGTACCGCTGCTTAAAGACTCTTTGGGATTTGAATAAATCGCATACCAACTGTTGAATGTTTTTGTCCAACTACTGTATTTATTCCATGAAGATCCATTTTTCTTCTGAAGTGTTTGAGTTATAACGATTTTAGTAGTTGTACCTGAAATACCACGTACAGTGGATTTACAAGTTGCAGCCTTGTTGGAGATTGACAATGTACCTGATATTTTATCTGTGTATAAATAACAAACAGAAATGTCATCGTCAGAAGGCGTTTGCAGTTCGGGTTCGGCAAAAGCTGTAAGTGACAGACATAGCACAATAACAACTGATATAATTGTCGATATCACTTTTTTCATATATGGAAGTTTCGCCTTTCACCCAAAATAGGTGCAAGAGATTTATTTTCTCCTACACCTAATATGACAATGAAAATTGTTTGTTTGTGATATGTTTTTATTAATTTACTTTATTTTTGTGGGTTCACACAATTCCAACACAGATCGTTTGTCTAAGTTGCTGCATATTTCAAAAAATATATTTACCATTGTCCCATATAAATGTATGATCATGATCTGTATTATGAACTAGATACTCTTGTCCGTTTTCATCTGTATATGATTCAAATGTTGACTGTTCATTATCATAATTACTAAGATATGCATCTTTTGTGTATTGTTCAAAAAAGATATAATCATCATCCTTGAAGTATGTTATTATAATTGAATTTTCCATTTTATCATAGTCGACTTGTTTAAATCCGTCAATGGCTATCCTCAAGATGTATGCAGCGGATAATGGTTTTAGTAATACCGTTTACTATGTCGATGACGTGGTTTTGGGAACAACTTTCGAGCGTGACGGATTCAAAGCAATGATGACGGACATCGAGGAGGGTAAGAGCTGAGATCTAGGATGAACTGATCCGTGGACTTATGAATGTTGTCGGCGGAAATTTGAACAGACCTTTGTCTATGGCAGATATGGATAAAGCTCTTGAAGATATAGAGCTTTTACTCAAGGAGCATTGGAGCGTCTTTCATGCTTTTATGATAACTCATCCGGATCTATGCTTTATTGAAAAATGGGAAAGCTGTACCAAGCTCAAATTCAAACTGCGTTATCCCGAAAAGGTCACAATAAAAAACTATGTCCTTATCGCTGAAATGGTGGCTTCCGCTGTAAACGGTGCATACACCTTTCTGGCTGTCCTCACCGGACAAGGTCAGCACCAAAGACCTGAAAGAGATCATCTTTGAGGTCATGGATAATATTGTTGAGATACTCTAAAGTCCGAACACTTTTTGCATTTTTGTAGTGGTAAATTGATCGCTTTTGTGCTATGATGATAGTAAGCCGAATGAACGTAATGCTTACGATCAGTTGCGGTGCAAAGGTGATTTTAATTTTAACAAGGAGGATATTTTATGGAAAACATCATTATCGTAAATTTTGCGTTGAAAGCGAGGGCTTTCAAGCGCTTTCAGAGCTTAAAGCAAGGTCAGTGACAAATGATTATGTCGTATCTCAGGCTATCATCGCAAAGAATACCGAGGGCTCGATCAAGACACTTGACGGCTTCGACACGGGTGCGCAAACATCGAATGATACCGCTGTCGGTGGTCTTATTGGTTCCCTCCTCGGTATCGCAGGCGGACCGCTTGGAATGATGATCATGGGCGGCTACGGTGCCTTGATCGGCAGTGCTGTGGACTGGAGCGATGCGGCTGAGGTAGCAGCAGAGGTCGATGAAGCTGCAAGAGCGCAGGAGTAAGATCGCATCACAGTTTGCCGAGATAAGCAGCAAATTCAAGAAATAATATCACGGAGGGATCGGCGATCCAACTTTTGAGGGCTGAATTTTCTATTTGGAAAAGCTGTAATAATAAGACACGGATAGCCGTCTGAAGCAGGACGGTTATCCGTGTCTGAGTGTATTCGGCAGCTAAGGTAGGTATTATAAGTACGCAAATGATATCAGATTTTTTACCCATAAGCAGTGATATGATTGTATGTCATATCCTGTTTTTCTTTCTCATCAGCTTATTTTCATACATTCGCTCATCAGCGGTCTTGAGCAGCTCGCTTACAACATTTTCACTGTAAGGAGCACTTGCCCACCCTATGCTCGCTGTTATCTCGTAGGGCTTGTCGGAACTTCGACCCACAGCTTCGAGTGTTTTTAAAAAGCGTTCTGTTCGTCTTTGCGGTTCATCATCAGCGTATTTTCCTATCCCTATAAGACAAAACTCATCACCGCCTGTGCGTACACATATCTCTTCATTACTGGCAATGCTCTAAACAACATTCGAGACGGTTCTGATCCCATAGTCTCCTTCAGCATGGCCAAAGGTGTCATTTATCGCCTTCAAGCCGCCCATATCTGTTCTAAGTACCATTGCAGTATCGTCAGGGGCGGCATTCTGAGCCTTTTCGTGCAGCCAGCTTTTCATGCCGCAGCAGTCTGACAAACCTACAGTGAAAACACGGCTGTACAGCTTAATGATAACCTTTCAATCATTCTGTACTGTCTGATCTGAGTCTGTGCAGCGTGAGCGGTACTCCTTGGGAGAGCAGCCGCCGGCGGATCTGAACTGCCTGTTGAAGTTCGAGAGGTTGTGATATCCGCATTCAAAAGCTATATCTGCAACGCTTTTGTCGGTGTCTCTCAAAAGCTCTCTTGCAAGCTTCAGGCGCAGCTGGGCTATATATTCCATTGCTCCGACGCCGGTTTCCCTCTTGAATGCACCCATGAAATAGCTTTTGCTCAGGTGAACAACGCCCGCAAGCTGGTCTATGGTGAGGGGCTCAGTAAAATGCTCATTGATGTACTCTATCGCGGGGCGCATCAGTGAGCTTTTTTTTACAAAACCGTTCCTTGAAATGCTGCCGCTCTCATAGAGCAGGAACATGAACCGAAACAGCTCGCTTTTTATCAGCATATCAAGAAGGGGCGTGTCACCCTTGGCGGCACTTATCATATTTTCCACCGTGGTCAGAAGCTCGCTGTAATAGCAATGCTCGGGGGTAATGTGAGTTTCTATACTGTACGCTCCTGAAATGAGAGGTGCGATAAACGCATCTGCGGCACGGTCATTGTCACGGCTGCCCAGCATGGAGCCGTCAAGATCAAGGGTATCGTAGACACATCTCTTGTCATCATGCTGATAAACAGCATGGAGCATGTCAGGCGGCGTCAGCACAATATCGCCCTTGTAAGCTGTAAAGTGTTTATCGCACGTTATAAAATCACCCTCGCCCTCCAGAATGACATTAAGCTCAAATTCCTTATGCCAGTGCAGCGGAACATTGGGAAAGTATTCGGAAATATTCGAGATATAGTAAGAAAACGGCTTGTCGGCTGTGCTGTGCCGGCGGTGTTCCTTTAATGCGGCTTTTTCCATATTATCACCATAAAAGTATTATAGTATCGGTTTATGATATTATCGGCGTAGATTTTTTCTCCAATATGTAGTATTATATCATACAGAAGCAAGCAAATCAACCCCTTGACGAATATTTATACGGAGGTAATTATTATGGCAAAAAGACCTGACTGGCTCGACGACGCAGTATTTTATGAGATCTATCCCCAGTCCTTCAAGGACACGGACGGTGACGGCATCGGAAATATAAACGGCATCACCGAAAAGCTGCCCTACATCAAGGAGCTGGGCTGCACGGCGATATGGATAAACCCCTGCTTTGAATCGCCCTTTTTGGATGCAGGCTACGATGTTTCGGACTATTGCAGGGTAGCCCCCAGATACGGCACAAATGACGACCTCGTTCGTCTGTTCGAGGAGGCTCACAAGCTGGGTATGCACGTTCTGCTTGACCTCGTGCCGGGGCACACCTCATGGGAGCACCCCTGGTTCAAAGAAAGCATGAAGGCCGACCGCAACGAGTTCACCGACCGCTATGTCTGGACGGACAGCGTTTGGGAGGAGCCTGCGGGCTACCCGTCAATAAGGGGCATATCCGAACGTGACGGAAGCTGTGCGGTCAATTTCTTCACCCACCAGCCTGCTCTTAACTACGGCTTCTACAAGCCGAACGCTCCCTGGCAGCAGTCTATGGATTCCGAGGGCGCTGTAGCTACCCGGGAGGCGCTCAAGGACGTCATGCGCTTCTGGCTTTCACGGGGCTGTGACGGCTTTCGTGTGGACATGGCAGGTTCACTTGTCAAAAACGATGAGGATCAGAAGGGCAACATCGCCCTCTGGCAGAACATAAGGGCATTTCTTGACGAGGAATACCCCGAGGCCGCAATGGTCTCCGAGTGGGGAGAGCCTTACCAGAGTCTTGCAGGTGGCTTTCATATGGACTTCCTGCTGCACTTCGGGTCTTCCCACTACAACGACCTGTTCAGAAATGAAAAGCCCTTCTTCAGCGGAGAGGGTGACGCATCGGCGTTTGTGTCCAAATATATGGATAGCTATGAGCGTTCGCAGCGTAAGGGACTGATTTGCATACCCTCGGGCAATCACGATATGGACAGACTCGCCCGCCACATCAAAGGAGAGCGCAGAAAGCTTGCCTTTGCCTTCCTGCTGTCGATGCCGGGAGCACCCTACATCTACTACGGCGATGAGATCGGCATGAACTACGTTGAGGGGCTGAACTCTGTTGAGGGCGGTTACGGCAGGACCGGCTCGCGCTCACCTATGCAGTGGGACAGCTCGGAGAATGCAGGATTTTCTTCCGCTCCGGCAGAGAAGCTCTATATCCCCCTTGACCCCGACCCCGACAGACCGACTGCGGAGAAGCAGATTGCCGTCAATAATTCGCTGCGCAGCGAGGTCAAAAAGCTAATTGCAGTAAGACAGGCGCACAAAGCTCTGCAAAGCCTTGGAGATATCGAGTTTGTCTGCGACGGCGCAAAGGGCAGACCTCTTGCATATGTCAGAAGCTTTGACGGCGAGAGAATACTCGTTGCAGTAAACCCTACCGATTCCGCCTATGAGCTGACGGTCGGCGGCTCACTTGGAGAGGTTATATACAGCTTCGGGAGCGGTGCAGAGATAAGCGGCAACAGCTGCGTTATCGGAGCAGGCTCGGCAGCGTTTGTGAAGCTTGATTAAAAAGGACAGTGATACTATGCGAATAAGAAATCTTGCGGCTTTTATGGCAGCAATGTCCATAATGCTCAGCTGCACGCTTTCGGTGAGCGGCACTTCATCGGGCAGAACAGTGAACATAACCGTTGATACGGGCAAGGATAGAAAAGCGATCTCTCCCTATATTTACGGCGTTAATGCGGAGCTTATGGAAAATGACGTTTCCTGTAAGGCGGTGCGTGCGGGCGGCAACCGCTACAGCGCTTACAACTGGGAAACGAACGCTTCAAATGCAGGAGCTGACTGGAAAAACATCTCCGACGGATATTTTCAGCAGAATGTTCCGGAGGATATGAAGGACAAGCCGGGCTGTGCCGCTCTGAAGCTGAATGAGGTCTGCACCGCAAAGGGCGCATACCCTCTTATGACGCTGCAGCTTGCGGACTACGTTTCTGCCGACATGAACGGCGAGGTCAGCAAGGCTGAGAGAGCGCCCTCTGACCGCTGGAAAAAGGTTGAACTTGTAAAGGGCGATGAATTCAGCCTGACGCCCGATCTGAATGACGGCACTGTTTATATGGACGAGTTTGTAAACTACCTTGTGAACACCCTTGGAGACTCACAGAACGGCGGCATCAGGGGCTATTCTCTCGACAATGAGCCGGGGCTGTGGAGCAGCACTCACTCACTCGTTCATCCCGAAAAAACCACCTGCGCTGAGATCGTTGAAAAGTCGGTAACTATGTCTAAGGCAGTAAAGGATATTGACCCGAATGCCGAGATATTCGGTCCTGCGCTTTTCGGCTACGGGGCGTTTACGAATTTCGCTGATGCGCCTGACTGGAAAGAGATAAAAAACGACAACCCCGAGTACAAATGGTTTATAGATTACTATCTTGACGAAATGAAGAAGGCAGAGGACGAGAACGGCAGGCGACTGCTCGATGTACTCGATGTGCATTTTTACACCGAGGCAAAGGGCGCCTGCGGAAAGCGCTACTGCGAGCATTATGGCGATCCCGACTGTGTTTACAATAAGCTGAACTCGACCCGAAGCTTCTGGGACGATACCTACACCGAGGACAGCTGGATAACCGACGCAGGCGCAGAGTTCCTGCCGATACTTCCGGCACTTAAGGAGTCAATAGATACCTATTACCCCGGCACAAAGCTTGCCATCACTGAATATGATTTTCAGGGAGCTTACGATGTCTGCGGTGCTATAATGGAGGCGGACACCCTCGGCATTTTTGCACAGAACGGGGTCTATGCTGCCAACCTGTTTACAATGGACGCACAGTATCAGCTTGCCGCGATCAATCTGTACACCAACTATGACGGCAGCGGAAGCGGCTTTGGCGATACGCTTGTGTCCTGTACCACGGACGATATCGAGACCTCGACCGCCTATGCTGCAATTAACGGAGATAACGAGGACGTCATCACCCTCGTAGTGACAAACAAGGCGTTTGACGACAAAACGACCGCAAATATCGAGCTTGGAAACGAGTACAAGTACGCTCACCTTTACGGGATAAACAGTATGTCAGCACAGTTATTTGATATGACCGATTCAAACCCGGCTGTGACACTGAATGGCAGCAGCCTGACTCTTGAAATGGAGCCAAGGACGGTATCGCTTCTGGTAATTGCCAAGGATAAGGAAGCTCTTGATACAAGAGAAGCTGTTTCCTCCGCTGCCGAAAAGGGAGAGGAAAAAAGCAGTCTCCCGCTTATCTTGGGGATAGTCGGAGGGGCAGCGGCTCTTGTGGCAGCTATAGTGTTTGCTGTATTCAGGATAAAGAAAAATCAACACTGATCGCAGGTTCTCGGAAACGCCCTGAAAGCGTTTTCGAGGGCTCTTTTGGGCGCTTTAGTGTAATTAAACGTCCGGTTCTACCGGGGACATAAAAAAGCTTCAGCGAACGCTTTAAAAAAACCTCCGAATATGATAAAATAGTAGTAATTTGGCGACTGCATTACTAAATTAAAATACACGGAGGTTATAAACAAATGAAATTAAGCACCTAACATATAAGGGCTGCCAGTGAATGTAATGCGGTGCTGAACCCTCAGAGTCTCTTGAGAGGCAAAGTCAGTAACAGTTCCTTTTTGGAGCAAAGCAAACCACCACTTTTGTGGTGGTAATGATTATAAAAAGTCACTTTAACTATGCGTGCTAATATCCTCTTTCTAAAATCATCTCCGTCATTTCCTTCTCGGCAACAGACTGCTGTATGAAAAATACAATAAGAAGAATAAGGACTCAGTAACCAAACGGTTATGGAGTCCTTTCTGCTTTCATAAGACAGATAATGTCTGTTAGAACTCTATTTTAAATATGAAATTTCCAGAGCTGAAAGCAAAGATAATTCTGATTTTGGAATATACGGCACAGCGATATTTTTCCAGTTATACTTAAAAATGAGAGCAGTCAGCACATCTGTCATCAGGTTCGGCTGTTTGGTGTCGATCACAGGCGTAAGATCATCACTATGCCGCCCATTGTCATTTTAACGGACAGGGCAATATATCGCCTATGCCTGATCATGCAGCTTGCTGATTCTTTTTGAATCTTTTGTAAACGAGTGCAAATTTCGCCCGAGTTCTGTCCTATATATGTGAAACGTGTATTCAGTTAGAGCAGGCTGGCTCTTTTGACCAAATTTCATTTTTTTACTTGCTGTTTTATATTGCTCGGAACAGATTCAACCAGATCTTTTACAATATGAATCTCTCCACGGAGTGTAGATCGCTTTGTTTTGACACTTTTTACGAAAATTGATTACATTTATTGTTGGTTTATTGGTTGCATAAAAGCAAAACCCCTGATTCGAGATGAATCTAGGGGTTTTGCGACAGGCTGAGCGTCCCGAAAATTATCGGAACGCTCTTATTTATTTCTTCTTGTCAGAAAGCTCAGTGATTATCTGAATGAACGAATCAACGTCAGAGAAGTCTTTGTAAACGGAAGCGAAACGCACATATGCAACGTGGTCGAGCTTTTTCAGACCCATAAGCACCATATCGCCTATCTCGCTTGTAGTTGTCTCAGTCTGCATTTTGTTTGCAAAGGTGTTCTCTATATCGTCAACAAGGTTTTTCATATCGTCAACACTGACGGGACGCTTTTTGATAGCGTTCTGAATGCCTTTTATAAGCTTCTGTCTGTCAAAAGGCTCAAACGAGCCGTCACGCTTGTATACCATAAGCTGTGGCTTTTCGACCACCTCGTAAGTAGTGAAACGCTTTCCACATTTCGGACACTCACGGCGGCGACGCTTTTTTCCCTCGCTTGGACGTGAATCTATTACTCTTGTATCTTCATAGTTGCAAAAAGGACATCTCATTATTAACACTCCTTAGTTAAGAGAAAATGTTGTGTGTGATATTGCATATATTGTGCTTTTATTAATTAATTATACCATAGATTGTGGACGATTGCAAGAGGGTATTAAAAAAAGTTTCGGTAAAGGGATTCAGCAGTTTTGCGGCAGACAAACCATAGCATAATTGTAGGGGACGGCGCCCTCGACGTCCCGTTTCTGGTAGCGTCAAAGTTTTGGCTTTGTCACAGATTTGTGTAGACATTCCGTGCGGATAATGTATAGTTCGTCGGGCAAACAACCAGGGGACGTCGAGGACGACGTCCCCTACATGGGTAGTGCAATATTTATGCACGGATATGGCAGACTTGAAAAAAGTTTTAGTGTACAAAAAAACAGACAGCAGAAGCCGTCTGTTTGTGTTTGATATATTACTTGTTAAGATATTCGAGATTTTTTCTGATAAGCTCGCATCTCTGCTTTACGCAGTCAACAGAACGCAGTGGGTCTGACGGAGTGTTGAATGTGTAATCCATAAGCTTGTCGATCGTTGTTGCCGCAACGTGAAGTCTTGTGTCTGATGAAGCGTAGTAAATATACACGTCACCGTTTTCACGAACGATCGCGCCGTTTGTGAACGCAACGTTTGATACGTCGCCCACTCTTTCACTGCCGTGTGGTGCAATGAAAAGTCCTGACGGCGAAGCGATTAGCTTGGAAGGGTCTTTAAGGTCAGTTGCAAATACATAAATTACGTATCTAAGACCTGCGGCTGTGTTTCTTACGCCATGTGCAATGTGTATCCAACCCTTTGGTGTCTTGATAGGCACTGCGCCTGCACCGTTCTTTACCTCTGTGATTGTGTGATACTGCCTTGGTGAGATAACAACTTCATCTGTGCAGATAACAGGGTTTGTGATGTCTTCGCAAAGACCGAAGCATACTCCTCCGCCTGAGCCGGTTTCGATAAAATCGTCCTGTGGACGTGTGTAGAATGCGTACTTTCCGTCAACGAACTCAGGGTGAAGTACAACGTTTCTCTGCTGTGGTGACTTGGACTTGAGATTAGGAAGTCTTTCCCATGTCTTAAGATCCTTTGTCCTTACGATTCCAGCCTGAGCTGTTGCGGCAGAAAGATCGTTTGAAGTCTTGTCTTTGCTTTCTGAGCAGAATACACCGTATATCCAGCCGTCCTCATGCTGAGTAAGTCTCATATCGTATACGTTTGTTTCCTCCGGTTCAGTGTCAGGAAGCTGAACAGGGAAGTCCCAGAAACGGAAGCCGTCAACAGGGCTGTCGCTCTCTGCTACTGCAAAAAATGACTTTCTGTCATTGCCCTCAACTCTTGCAACAAGGTAATACTTGCCGTTGAGATAAATAGCGCCTGAGTTCAGTACTGCGTTTATGCCCAATCTCTCCATGAAGTATGGATTTGTCTCAGGGTTCATGTCATATTTCCAGATAATAGGTGCGTGTGCGGCTGTCAGAACAGGGTAAACGTATCTGTCATAAATTCCGTTGTAGCTGTCTGACACAATGTTTTTTCTGTTGATGAGAGCCTCATATTTGGCTGTCACCCTTGCTTTGTTTCTTTCAAAATCTGTCATATCAAGCAATTTCCTTTCGGTAAAAAATCTTCTTAAACAAGTATACTATAATAATTCGCTAATTACAAGTACCACTGAAAACATCAAACGATTACATGAAAAAAGTTTTACGAACTGCATAAATACGGTGCATTTTTTACCGCCTGTGTTAATGTTTTCTACAAAAGGCTTTCAAACTGCATATTAAATATTTGAACTTTATATGCATATTTTATACGATATTGATTGTAATATTGTGTTTTAACAATACACATGGATTTCATTGTGCAAAGTGTACAATGAAATTGCTGATAATTGTGCTATAATGGTGATTGACAATAGCTTTATATGTGTTGTATAATTATAGCAAGATTTAATATATGAACTCATCAACTACACACGGACAGCTTTGATGCTAAAATATTGAATTATGGAGGAATATTTTATGAATTACAAAAAGTACATAGCGGCTGTAATGGCTTTGTCAATGGCAACAGGAGTAGCGGGTTGCGGAAGCTCATCAAACTCTTCAAGCAAGGCGGAGGACGATTTTTCTGCAACAGAGAACGTTGCGGTAGCTGACACGGAATCTATCGAGGCTATCCCTGAGGGTGCTGAAAAAGAGATACTTTATCTCGGCGAGGGCGACCTTAACCCTACTAAGGGCAATCCTGAGAAGAGTACAGAGCTTCAGCTTTTTGAGAGCAAGGGCGGAAAGATAAGATTCCAGCAGACTTCAAATGAAGACAGGTTTGATAATCTTGCCGCTGCTATCACAGCTAACAAGGATATCCCTGATATATTCAAGTATGAGTGGCTTGCATTCCCCTCACAGGTAGTAAAGGATATGTATCAGCCTATTGACAGCATAGTTGATTTCAGCCAGCCTTTGTGGTCTGCAACAAAGGATACAGCAGATCAGTTCATGCTCAATGGAAAGCACTATGTTGCACCTCTTGGCTATTCTGCTTCTGCGATGCTCTGCTATGATAAGGATATCATTGACGCAGAGGGTCTTGACGATCCATATGAGCTTTATGTAAACAATGAGTGGACTTGGAAGAATTGGGAGGATATCATGTCCTCATATGTTGGCAACGCACCGGCTGATACTGAGCGTTACGGTGTAAACGGCTTCTTCAGAGCGCACGTTGTTCAGCAGACAGGCAAGCGTCTTGTAAACTATGACCCTGCAACAAACGAGTTTTCAAGCAACCTTAACGACCCTGATATCGAAAAGGCTCAGAACTTCCTTTATAATATGATGAAGGATGGACTTATCCTTAACGGCTGGGTAGGCTCTGCAAGAGATTGCTTCAATCAGAACTGCTTGTTCTATGCAATGGGCGAGTGGGCTTACACAGGCAACCAGACTCCGAAGGAGGGCGAGAACTGGGGCGTTGTTCCTATTCCTCAGTATGACGATAATCAGCAGAAGATAACAACTTCTGATATGACAGCTTTCATGTGGGTAAAAGGCTCAACAAGAAGCGAAGCTGTTAAGTGCTGGTTCGAGTGCGTAAGAGCTTCAAAGACAGATCCTAAGTATGAGCAGACAAACAAGGACAAGTTCATGGAGAACAACCCTAATTGGACAGACGAGATGTATGATGTGAAAATGGACGTTGTTTCTGACGATTACCTTATGCTCTTTGACTATGCTTACGGTATATCTTCCGCTCTCGGTGACAGAAAGCAGTTTGACGGAAACCAGTGCCTTGTTGACGCACTCTACAGTGATGCTTCAAATGTTAATGAAGAAGGTGTACAGTCCACATGGACGCAGGTTCGTGAGAAGTATTCTGCAACTGTAGATTCCGAGATAAAGGAACTCAACCAGAAGATCGCAAGCCTTAAATCATAATAAATAACTCCTGATAAAAAAATAACGCAGGCTGTAAAAAGTCTGCGTTATTTTTATGCGTATTTTAGAATAGCCCAAGACCTAAAGCTGTGCGGACTGTGATGAAGATAAGCCCGGCAAAGGCGAGTATGGTAACTGGTGCGGTGAGATAGATGACTATCTTTTTGCCTTGTGAAACGTCAGGGCAGAAGTTTATGAGCCTGAAGCTGTCACGGTGATACCTAAGCTCTTTTACAAAAAGTACAAGTCCTACTATCATAAGACCGAAAGAGAGAAGAGCGACAGCAATTATTATCATTGGTGCTGTGCCTGTGATCTGACCTTTTTCAAGGTCTGCGGCAAACTTGTCAAAGTCTATGGAACCAAGTGCGACGCTCTGAATTGCTCCGATAGTGTTCATGGTGAAGTGAAGTATCAAAGACGGGAAGATAGATCCTGTTTTTGCAACCATAAAGCAGGCACACATACCCATAACAGCCGCATAGAGTATCTGCTGATAGCTTCCATGCCAAAGACCGAATGTCAGACCCACCATTATAATGCCTGTGAGCTGTCCGCATTTTTCAGCATTTCTGAAAAGCGTACCTCTGAACATAAGCTCCTCAAAAAATGGTGCAAGCACTGACATTGCCAGCACGCTCGTTACGCCCCCCAGGGCAGTGCCGCTTGAAGTGAAGTCAACGCCTTTAAGGCTCGTTCCCGAAGCTTTCTGCACATATGAGAAAATAAATGTGTTGATATAATTTGCGGCATAGATAAGCCCGAATGATATGACGATCCATTTTGCGACCCATTTTGCAGGCATTGAAGGCTTTCTGAAACAGGCTGTTATTTTCAGACCTTCTTTTTTGCCGCTCACAAGTCTGAATACCACAAGAACTATTGGCACAACTACTAGATACTGTATGCAGTAGCTCACAAGCTGAGCGATATCCTCATAGTAGGCGGACTTTCCTGCGATATGGTACACCGACAAGTCGCCAAGTCTTATAAGTACGATATCAAGCACATAGAAAATTATCACCATAAGTGAATTTACGTTTGAGGTTTTTCGTATAAGTTTTATTGTATCGTTATTCATTTTATGATCTCCATATTTGCGTTATGTGTTTTACAAGAAAATTATATCACAGGTGGAGTTTTGTGTCAATCGAAACGTTGTACTACTAGTGAGGAATGAGGAGTGAGGAATGAGGAATTGTGGTATCGCCTGCGGCGATGATTTTTTTTTATGAAAAAAGACCGCCCTATGATGAGCGGTCTTATATGTACTATGAAATTAGAGCTTTACTATCTCGCCGTACTGCTCTCTGCCTGCACCTACAGCGTTTGACTCGTCTGTATCAATGTGCATAGCAAGAGCGAACTTGTCGCTTACTCTGATAACAGTGTCGCAGAGGATAGCTGTTCTTTCTGCAGACTCTATCTTGACTGCAACGATATCCTTATCCTTTACGCCGAATGTTTCAGCGTCAGCAGGCGTCATATGGATATGTCTTTTAGCAACGATAACGCCCTCAGAACACTCTACTTCGCCACATGGGCCAACAAGCTTGCAAGCGCCTGAGTCTGCTGTGTCGCCTGACTCTCTGATAGGAGCGGCAACACCGATAGAACGTGCGTCTGTAGCTGAAAGCTCGATCTGGTCTGCTTTTCTTACAGGACCGAGGATAGAAACATTTGCAAGCTCTTTCTTAGGACCTACAACTGTAACTCTCTCCTCACAAGCAAACTGACCAGGCTGTGAAAGATCTTTCTTCTTTGTAAGTGTTGCACCCTTTCCGAACAGCGTTTCAAGAGTTTCCTGAGTAACGTGAACGTGACGTGCAGATGTTTCAACGATAAACTTTGGCATGATGAACATTCCTTTCAATTATTGTATTTACATTTCTATTTTACTACTATTTTCGCCACAGGTCAAGGGGTAATTTAACTTTGGGTAACAAATTTTTTGTCATGTTGATCAAAAAAACAGCGGCTGCCGTTTGAGACAACCGCTGTGTGCAGTTAAGAGATCAGTTATTTCTTGTGTTTTTTCTTTATTCCCATTGCCGCACTGCCGCTTATCAACAGCATTGCAAGCCAAAGGCTCATACCACTGCCGCTTCCGGTCTGTGGATTTTTCTGCTCGCTCTTAGGCTTATCAGCCGTGGAGCTGTCTGCCTTGATTTCGCTTGAATCGTTTTTCGGCTTTTCTGCTGTAGAGCTGTCTGTCTTGCTCTCGTTAGTATCGTCTTTCGTTTTATCTGGCTTTGAGTTATCTTTTTTGTCATCACTTGGAGTGTCTTTCAGCTTATCTGTAATAGTGTCTGCCTTTTGTATCTCCTTTGTGCCGTCCTTGTCACCGAAATACTTGCCGCATTCTTCGCAGTACCAATACTCGATATTTCCCTCTTTGTCATGTGTTGCGTCAACTTTATCTATATGTGTGAGCTTTCCATGATTGTTCTGGTCGATATCGCCGTATTCACTGCCGCAGATATCGCAGGTGGCTTTCTTTGTGCAGGTCGCTTTGCCGCCGGAATGTGTACACTTGTATCCACACTCTGTACATTCGCCTGCGTTCCATTCGTGGGATTCTCTCTCGATAGTTACCTCGCCGCAGCAATCATATTTTTTCTCATGTTCTTTGGTGTCAAAGTCCCAAACAGGTTTGCCTGTGTGATTTGTCGGGTCAAGGTCGCCGTATTCTTTATTACAGAATTTGCACTTTGCTTTTTCAGTACAAGTCGCAGTGCCGCCCACATGGTTTTCGAGCACGGTTACTCCTTTTTCACCTGTGATGACAAAACCGTCTTTGAGTTTTGCCGAAGCGTAAACCGTCATTGTTCCGCTCTCAAGATCTGACGCACTTACCTTTGCGGTGTAAAGATCGTCTTTTGCGGTAAACGCCAATTCTGTACCGTCGCCTGCAAATCTGAAGCCTGCTGTCACGTCAGTACAGCCCTCAGGCAGAGCAAATGTAAATTCATAATCACCTAAAGGACAGGTCTCGTCAGTTCCGTTTATGGATATCTTCAAAATAGTTGATTTTTTCGTTTCATATCCGCAAATTGTACATTCCTGCCAATATTCACCGCCTTCCGTATTCCACTTGTAGGCGTGAAGTTCCTTTTGGCTGTCAGTTCCGCACTCACTGCACTGCTTCCAATGTCCGTTTTCGTCGGATATATAATCGCCGAAGCTGTGTTCGATAGGCTCGCCCTCAGTAGCCTGACAGCGTTTGCAGGTCTTTGGAGCTGTGCAGGTCGCTTCTTTCCAATCATGTCCCAATGGGTTTATAGGCTCATCTTTGTACTGTGAACATTCGGAGCAATTAAACCTCTTCACACCCTTATCGATGCAAGTCGGCTCGGAGATTATCTTTCCCTCGTCAAATATATGTCCGTCTTCTGCGCAGTTTCTTTTTACTGTAAGCGTTGCTTTTTCCGATACCCAAGTACCCACATAGTCCGCATTTTCAGCGTTTTTGACCGTACATCTGTACATATATCCGTTAAAGCTTATGTTCGTTGCACAGGTGGTGAATGTAGTCGACCATTCTTCCTTGCCGTCCACGACTTTTGAATCAAGAGAGAACGTTCCGTCAGCTTCGGTAACGTCTGCAAAAGTCTTTCCATCGTCCTTGCTCACCTGCCATATCACCTCAGCTCCGTAAGGATTTCCCTGAGCGATAGGAAGTGTGAACGTAGCCTTTTCTCCGCTGTTTATGGTCTTATTGCCGAGTGAGGCTGTAAACTCAGGAGAATAATATATTGTAAGCTTTGCCGCATTTGAAACTACAGAGCCGTATTCATTTGATACAACACAGCGCACAAGCTTTCCGTTGTTTTCTTTTCGCACTTTTAATGAATGTGAATTGTCGTTGGTATATGGGATATCAACGAAAGTTTCTCCGTTATCGCTGCTTTCCTGCCACTGATATTGGAGCGGTTCACTGCCTGTTGCTTCTACATTGAAGAAATAGTAACGTTCAATTACGATAGTTATTTCTCCGGGCTTAACAGGTTTAGGCTGGCTAGGAGCGTTTGTTGCACCGCTTTGCGGATGTTTTACTATGACCGGTGCTTTTTCGGAGAAGTTTATCGTAACAGGGCCGAAAACGGTCGGCTCAGTTTTTTGTCCGTCGCCTGTTGATACCCATGTTTTGCATCTTATCTGCCAGCCGTTCATTTGGCTTTCTATAGTAGGCTCGTAAACAGAAGAAGTTTCGCCGTCAATGGCGGTGAAAGTCTTTCCGCCGTCCTTGCTCACTTCCCATAGGTAATTCAGCCGTACTGCGCCATTTGGTGTATTGTTTGTGACCTCGAATTTTGCCTTTTTATCCAAGTGGAATTTGTCAGGAGCAGTAAATACCGGCTCGTCAATGAAGATATATGCGTCATAGGTATAGGAATGATTGAGCTTGGAATCCCAGCCTAAATAATATACATCTGCCTGATAATGCGTACCATTGTCACTGTTGCCCATACGCCCCACATACATGCTTGTGCCATGGGCATTTATTTTTGTGCGCTTGTCGTTTTCAACACTGTACCATTCTACTCGGATATCACTGTCTTGCAGTGAGGACGGCTCGTTTTCCATTGTTTTCAGCGTAACGACGTCGTTCTTTTTCACAACAAAGTATTTTAATGTTATAGGATCAAAAGGTATCCTATGCTCTAAGATATTCGTTCCATAACGCAGATTAAAATAGGTGTTCTCATCTTCAAGAGTGCCGTCAGCTTTTATTTTAAAAGCATTCACGCCATAAATGGAATCCTGTGACTTGAGCCAGAGATGAAGCTTGTTTCCGTCATGGAATATTTCTGAGCGGTTATAGCCATAAAAATCGTCATATGGCGGCTGACGTGTGTTAGCACTGCCTATAAACTCATTGCCATCTGCACCCCTTGCAACATAGGTGTACTTGTGTACCGAGTTTCCTTTTGCGTCCACAGCCTTGCCGTTGTCATTGAAGTCAGCGCTTCCGCCTGATATCTGCAAGATTACGTTGTCACCAAGCGTTCCAGAGTAGTTTCCGCTATCAATGATGACCTTGCCCTCTCCTACAATGTTAAGTCCTCGCACGATCGCACTGTTTGTAAATTCTATCGTGCCGCCTTTCAGCTCGATAGGATAAGTGAAATTATATGTTTTATCAGGGGAGGTCTTTAATTTTAAAGTTGCGCCGTCATAGACAATGATCTTCGGAAGCTCAAAACCGCTTTTGATATCTATGTTCATTTTGATATCGCCTGAAAGTATGTTTACATCAAATGGAACGTTGGTGTCCAGATCGATTTCATATATATCTTTTAGATCTATTCCGCTTGCTAAATAAAATGTTTCATAATCATGCATATCCTTGAAATATGACATTTTACCACGGCCATTATCATCTTTTATATAGATGTCATCCATGTTTTCTGTATAATACTCTGTATACCCTCCGAAGCCATACTGCGCAAACTTCTTGAAGTCAGCGGGACAAGTATCGCTTTCATAGAGTTTCAGCCGTCCCGAAACTGTTATTTCGTTGCCGCCTGATTTACGGAAACCACGATTGACGCTTTCATAATCCACATACTCTGTTCCGGCACGGACACGTCCTTTTCCTAAAAATTTTATGGCGTAATGGTGAACTTGTACGCCATATTCCATGAATCCCGGCGTGGACGGATTAATGTTTCTGCCTTCTACTGTGGCGTTGTTCTTTATTACGATACCGCCTGCTTCAAGGCCTGAGGTGTATTCTGAATCATACTCTTGTGGTTTGTATATCTCTTTAAAGACGTTACCTTCGACCTTACTGCCGTCAACTGTCAAAATTCCATATACCATTATTCCTGCAATAGTTGAACCTGCATTGTTGAAATATCCGCCTGAAGTGAGATTTTTTGGTCTGTAGTGTGTGTAATTGGTGCACTCTCCCTTAACAGGTCTGTATGTAGCACGACCCTCTACGGTGGTATTAGTGCCGTTTACATAAAGCGACCCCTCGACATAAATGCCGTTCATGCCCACAGTTGGTCCGTTTGCGCAAGCCCAGACAGTACTGTAGTCATTAACTATCATATTATACTTTACGATAATGCAAGCGCCGAAGCTTTCGCACGATACATTAGTAGCATTTTGTTCAGTTCCGTCGCCGATAGTAAGATTTGAGCAGTATATTGCTGCGTCATGTGTTACTGCTGAAAATGTTCCGTCGCCAATGATAGTGATATTACTGTCAGGAGCGTAAATTCCGCTGTAGCTCTCATTGTATTTTGTTGCGGCTTGGCTTGAAAATGGGCTGTCGCCAAGATCAATGCTGCCGACAAGCTTTATGTTCAGATCTTGTTCGCCTTCAACGTATATAAGACCAAATCGGCTGGGTCTTTCGCTGTTGCCGTTTATACGTTTGCCTATAGTCGCCATATTGTAACCAAGAAGCGTCAGGGTCTTGCTTTGTATATCGTATTTCCAGCCCTGTTTGCTCCATGTTTTATCAGACGTTACCTGTTCTTCACCTATCCATATGCCATATTCTGTGACCGCAAATGCGTTCAAAGGCGTAATGGACATTACCATACATAGAGTAAGTATGATGCTCAATAACCGTTTTTTCACCTTGTTTCCCCCATTTCGTCGTCTTTTGAAAGTTTAAAATCGAATGTCATTTCCAACATTGCAAACAGCTTATACATGACCTCTGTGGCGATAGCTCTAATATCAAGCGATTTGATAAATGCAAGCACTTTTGCCTGTTCTTCCTCCGGTACTTTATACACTCGCATTGCCGCCGTAAGAAAACGTCTAAGCTTGTGGTCAAGAGGAAAATGGATATCGCATTTTCTTGCCATATAGTTGCGCATTATTCCTGATGTTCCAATTTCCATTTCATAGAAATCGCTTTCGGTATAGCCCGGAAAATTCGAGCCGAATATCTGTTTCAGTTCCGCCGTAGTGTGGACATAGATATACTCAGCCGTTTCAGGCATAGTATAAGCTTCAATGTAGATCTCTCGGAGATTTTCATTCAGCTCAGTGAGGGTTATCTGTATGGCAGTTTCCACAGCATATGTGTATATCGGCGACATATTATCACCAACAATGTTCTTTGCCACTCCAAATTGTCCGCTGAACATCGTGCCCACAAGTTCCATTAGAATAGCGTCTTTTGTGGAGAATAAGTTCTGAAAGCTTCCTCTTGCAACGCCAGCTTTTTTCACTATCTGTGAGATAGTTGTCTGTTTATACCCCTGTTCCAGAAACAGTTGGACGCATACAGTGAGTATCTTTTTTTTCGTTTCGATACCGTCTTTTCTTGTAGAAATATGTATCACCTCTTTTCATTGTTTATTAATAATGATTTATAATTAGTATATGTATTAGTTATAGCATATGTAACACAATTTGTCAAGTGTTAGAAAGGGGTAACAGCGAAATTTTACAATGGGCAACGATTTTTTTGTATTATTTTTGCCTTAATGATTTAAAGCAAAACTCTTGTATTATTATAAAAAGTATGGTATAATCAAATTACGAATTTTTTGTATATTTCTAAGGAGGAAATAATTATGAGTATGTATATCACTTGTCTTGACCTTGAGGGAGTTCTCGTTCCTGAGATATGGATAGCTTTTGCTGAGGCTACAGGTATCCCTGAGCTTAAAAGAACAACAAGAGATGAGCCTGACTATGACAAGCTTATGAAATACCGTATCAACATTCTTAAGGAGCATGGTCTTGGTCTGAAAGAGATCCAGGATACTATCGCAACTATCGACCCAATGCCAGGCGCAAAGGAGTTCCTTGACGAACTGAGAAGCTTCACTCAGGTAATAATCATCAGCGACACATTTTCGCAGTTCGCAGGTCCTCTTATGAAGAAGCTTGGTTATCCTACTATTTTCTGCAACACTCTTGAAGTTGCTGACAACGGCGAGATCACAGGCTTCAAGATGAGATGTGAAAAGTCAAAGCTCACAACTGTAAAGGCTCTCCAGTCTATCGGTTTTGAAACTATCGCAAGCGGTGACAGCCACAATGACCTTGGCATGATACAGGCAAGCAAGGCAGGCTTCCTTTTCAGAAGCACAGACAGCATAAAGGCTGAATATCCTGAGCTTCCTGCTTATGAAACATATGATGAGCTTATGGCTGCAATAAAGGCTGCTATGGACTAATAGTCTTTAATAAAGGAAAAACATAGATGAAAAAGGTAATATCACTTATAATGGCAGCGGCTTTGTCACTGTCTGCGGCAGCTTGCGGTCAAAGCGCTGACAGCAGCGTGGTTGATAAGTCAAGCTCAAAGGCTGATGAAAAGCCTGCGGTGGAAAGCTGTAAGATAGCTGATGATAAGTTCGATACATATGTGTCGAACACTTACGTTGCCACGGGAAACAATTTTGTGGTAAAGAAAGCTAACGAGGTAACATACAGAGCATATTTTCCACTGGAGGAATACGGAGAGCTTGAATACGCTTTCTATTTTTCAAATACTGTGGATTCTACATACAACGCTGACGGAAAGCAGGCTTTTGCAGGCAAAGAGGGCGGAGAGTATGAGATTTCCTCGGCTTATGTCTGCGACGGTGGAACAGGTCCGGATGACGAGATAACCTCACGCACTGAGGTAACATTTGACGGTGCAGGCTCAAAGAAAGTCGCACCTGCGGAAACTTTTTGGAGCGACCCTGTTACGCTGAATATCCCTGAGGATCATTATCTTGTGTGGGAGTGGACGGTGACGGGAAGAGATATCCCATGCAACAAGATGTCAAACCTCACGTCTACCACATCATCGAAAAACGGCAGCGATTTCACTTATTGTGACGATGTGCCACTGCCGCTTCTTATAGGAGCAAAGCGTGATGTGAAATATCGTGTTACGGCTATCGGCGACTCTATCACACAGGGCTGTATGACAGACTTCATGGCGTATGAGTTCTGGGCGGCACGCATTGCAAAAGAGCTTGGTTCTGATTATGCTTTCTGGAACTGCGGTCTTGGCTGGGCGAGAGCGAGCGATTGTGCACAGAAAGGCAATTGGCTCGGAAGAGCGCTCAACAGCGACATCATGATAGTTGCGTTCGGCACAAATGACATTGTTTCGGGCGAATACGGTGGAGATGGCGGAAACAATGCCGACGAGGTGAATGGCTATATAAGCACTATCCTTGAACAATCTCAGGCGGCAGGCTGTAAGACTATCTTGTTCAATGCTCCTCCACAGGATTATGACGAGGAACACGAAGCGGTGAGAACCGCACTTAACGATACTGAAAAGCAGACGGCTGACAAATACGGCGCAGAGTATTTTGACTTTGCGGCACAGCTTTCAACACCTGAAAACCCAGCAGGTGCGCTTTATGGCGGACACCCGAACGGCGAGGGTGGCAAGGCCGTGTGCGATGCATTCATGAAACAATTCGCAGAGCTTTTAGGCAAATAATATTTGTTTTTATACGGCGTTGTGTCTTTTGACACTTCGCCGTATTTTTTTACAAAACAATACCAAACATAATCTGCGATATGTAACGCATATTATATATAGTATCTTCGCTTTTGCCGTGAATATTTTATCATATGAAAAGTTTATACTTCTGACATAAGTTTCCCTTGACAAACGGGGTTAGTTTATGCTAATATGAATATGGTTAGTAAATACTAACTAAATTAATGAAAAGGAGGAGTTAAGAAAAGTATGAGCGTTATAATAGTAGGCGGAAATGACCGTATGGCAACACGCTATAAGGATATATGCAAATCATATGATTGCAAGGCTAAGGTGTTTATCAAATATCCTACAGGTTTTGATAAGAAGATAGGCAGTCCTGATCTGGCAGTGGTGTTTACTGATACAGTGTCACATAAAATGCTCAATGGTCTTAACCAAAGAGCAAGCAAACTTGATTTTCCCGTGGCTATATGCCATTCATCAAGCTGTTCGGCTTTGAAGAACGTGCTTGAAAAATATTGTACTAAAGGCGTTGTAAACGCATAGATCTATATGTATAGGTTAGGAATTTCTAACCAAAGGAGGGACTATGTCACAGTCTGAGCTGAGAAATTTTGAAAAAAGCATGGCTTATCATCTTGCCCCTGCAATGCTTGGAATAAAGCCTGCCTGTCTTATGTCAATGGAAAAGAACAAGGACGGGCTTGAAGAGAATGTCGAGCTTTTCAACAGCAGGGCATATACAAAGGGCATGAAGCTAACAGTGCTTTGCGAGTGCAAAAGCAGAAAGCTGCTTTTTCTCTATAACGAAAAGCTTTTATCTGACAGACTTGCAGACATAAGAGTGAGAAAGCTTCTTGAAAGCTTTGGCTATGACAGCCGTATGACCCTTGAACAGCAGCTTGAAAGGCTGTCTGGAAGAATATCCGCAAGTGAGGATTTTCCTCATGAGATAGGTCTGTTTCTAGGCTATCCTGTTGATGATGTTACAGGGTTCATACAGAACAAGGGAAGAAACTATCTTCTTTGCGGATATTGGAAAGTCTACTCTGACGAAAACAGAGCAAGACGTATTTTCAGCAATTATGACAAGTGCAGAAATTATCTGTGTAATAAACTTGCTCAGGGCGAAAGCATTTACCAAGCCCTGAAAATTTCTTAGGAGGTAATCATAATGAAAACAGCAGTAATTTATTGGAGCGGTACAGGCAACACAGAGGCTATGGCAAAGGCAGTTGCAGAGGGTGCAGGCGCAGAGTGCTTCGCAGTTTCTGAGTTCAGCGGCAATGTTGAGGATTATGACGCAATAGCTCTTGGATGCCCTGCAATGGGAGCAGAGGAGCTTGAGGACAGTGAGTTCGAGCCATTTTTCGCAGGTATCGAGGGCAAGCTCTCAGGCAAGAAGATAGCACTCTTCGGCTCGTACGGCTGGGGTGACGGCGAGTGGATGCGTCAGTGGCAGGACAGAGTTACGGGCGACGGTGCAACACTTGTAAATGGCGAGGGACTTATTGTAAACGAAACTCCTGACGACGACGCTCTCGCAAGCTGCAAGGCTTTGGGCGAGGCTCTTGCTAAGTAAGCGTATATCTCCAATGTAATAATGTAAACTGCAAACGCAGGCGGAAAAAGGCAGTTTTGCTTTTCTGTCTGCGTTTGTGCAGTGATTAAGTTATTGAAAACTAACTAAAGTTATGTTTAACTAACTTATGATTTTGTGCAAGCTTACAAAATTGAAAAAACGGCACATTTAGTCTTGACAAATTCGGTTAGCCGTGCTAAACTATATTATGGGTTAGAAAATGCTAACCCTTTTAATAAGCCTGAAAGTTAGATTAATCTAACTTTTGATACTGACAAAAGAACAGGAGGGTCTGAATGATGCCGCTGACATTTGCAAACGTAGGGGAAGAAAACATGATAAAGAAAGTAGGCGGAAAACCTGAAACAAGAAAGTTTCTTGAAAATCTGGGTTTTGTCGCAGGTGGAACGGTAACGGTAGTAAGCACTATCGGAGGAAACGTTATTGTTAAGGTCAAAGAATCAAGAGTAGCTGTTTCAAAGGAAATGGCTGCGAAGATAATGGTATAGGAAACATTTGGCGGTCAAGCCATGATAAATATGTTTGAAGATATTTTGTATAGTTAGGAGGAACAGGTTATGGCAACATTGAAAGAAGCTAAGATCGGTTCAACAGTTACCGTGAAGAAGCTCAACGGCACTGGTGCTGTAAAGAGAAGGATCATGGATATGGGCATCACAAAGGGTGTTGAAGTCCATGTAAGAAAGGTTGCGCCTTTGGGTGACCCTATTGAAGTAACGGTCAGAGGCTATGAGCTTTCGCTCAGAAAGGCTGACGCTGAGATGATCGAAACGGTCTGATACATAGTTCAGGCAAACAGCAAAAAATTTCATCGGCAGAGCTGATGTGTACTTAGAAGATGAGGATATATCAGAGTGCCGAAATTCTGAAAGGATCAAATTGTATGGAGATCAAAATTGCTCTCGCAGGTAACCCTAACTGCGGTAAAACAACTCTTTTCAACGCTCTTACAGGTTCAAACCAGTTCGTAGGTAACTGGCCGGGCGTAACAGTTGAAAAGAAAGAGGGTAAGCTCAAAGGTCATAAGGACGTAGTTATCATGGACCTTCCTGGTATCTATTCTCTTTCACCTTATACACTTGAGGAAGTAGTTGCAAGAAACTATCTTATAAGCGAGCGTCCGGACGCTATCCTCAATATCATCGACGGTACAAACCTCGAAAGAAACCTTTATCTTACAACACAGCTTGTTGAGCTTGGTATCCCTGTTGTTGTTGCTATCAACATGATGGACGTTGTTAAAAAGAATGGCGATAAGATAAATACAGATCAGCTTGCTAAGGAGCTTGGCTGTCAGGTCTGCGAGATATCCGCACTTAAAGGCACTGGTATCAAGGAAGCTGCTGAGCTTGCAGTAAAGGCTGCTGAGTCAAAAGTTCCAATGGTACCTCAGCATTCATTCAACGGCGTTGTTGAACACGCTATTGCTCATATTGAGGAAGCATTTCTCCATGATGTTGCTGAAGAACAGCAGAGATGGTACGCTATAAAGATATTCGAGAGAGATGAGAAGGTCATTGAACAGCTCGGTATGTCTGAGCAGGTAAAGGCTCATATCGAAAAGGATATCTGCGCTGCTGAAAAAGAAATGGACGACGACTCGGAGAGTATCATCACAAACGAGAGATACATTTACATAGCTTCAATAATCAAGGATTGCTATAAAAAGAAAAATCAGGGCGGCCTTACAACATCAGATAAGATCGATAAGATCGTTACGAACCGTTGGCTCGGTCTTCCTATCTTTGCAGTAGTTATGTTCCTTGTTTACTATATCTCAATGGTAACAGTAGGTTCAGCCGCAACTGACTGGGCAAACGACGGACTCTTTGGTGACGGTTGGCATCTGTTCGGCATCGGTTCATCTGACGCTGAGGACGCTGCTGACGAATATGGCAGCTCGCTTGACATAATCAACGCATTTATCGAGCAGCAGGGCGGCGAGGCTATCGACAACGAAGCTGACGATTTTGACGTTGCCGCTGCAAAGACAACAGCAGACAACCTGCTTGCTACAGTAGATAAGTCCGCAACTGCTGATTATACAGTAGAGGACGAGGAAACACTTGAAGAAACAACAAAAACAGCTAAGTATGCTGATCTGGAAGCTGCAGTTGCAGCCGCTGAGAAGTATAAATTCGCTGATCCGGATCCTGCTGATTACGGCGTATGGGTACCAGGTATCCCTGTACTTATCGAAAGCGGTCTTGACGCAGTAAACTGCGCAGATTGGCTCAAGGGTCTTATCCTTGACGGTATCGTAGCCGGTGTTGGTGCGGTTCTTGGATTTGTACCACAGATGCTCGTACTCTTCATTCTTCTTGCTATCCTTGAGGCTTGCGGTTACATGGCTCGTATCGCATTCGTAATGGACAGGATCTTCAGAAAGTTCGGTCTTTCAGGAAAGTCATTTATTCCGATCCTTATTGGTACAGGTTGCGGTATCCCTGGTATCATGGCTTCAAGAACTATCGAGAACGAGCGCGACAGACGTATGACTGTCATGACAACAACATTTATTCCTTGCGGAGCTAAGACGCCATTTATTGCAATGATCGCAGGTGCTATCTTCGGCGGCTCTGCTTGGGTAGCAACAGGCGCATACTTCATCGGTATCGCAGCTATCATCATTTCAGGTATCATGCTGAAAAAGACAAAGATGTTCGCAGGAGATCCTGCACCATTCGTTATGGAGCTTCCTGCTTACCATATCCCAACAGTAGGCAACGTACTCAGATCAATGTGGGAGCGTGGCTGGTCATTCATCAAGAAGGCTGGTACTATCATCACACTTTCAACTATCTTCGTATGGTTCACTTCATACTTCGGCTGGGTAGACGGTTCGTTCGGTATGCTCACAGAAGACCAGATGGAATACAGTATCCTTGCTCACATTGGTAAGGCTATCTGCTGGATCTTCGCACCTCTTGGCTGGGGCAACTGGCAGGCAACTGTTGCAGCTGTTACAGGTCTTGTTGCTAAGGAGAATATCGTTGGTACAATGGGTATCCTTTACGGCGGCGGAGATGGTTCAGTTTACTCTGCGATCGGTGCTGCATTCACCGGCATCACAGGTATGTCGTTCCTTATCTTCAACCTTCTCTGTGCACCTTGCTTCGCAGCAATGGGAGCTATCAAGCGTGAGATGAACAGCAGAAAGTGGTTCTGGTTCGCTATTGGCTACGAGTGTGGTTTTGCTTATGTTATCGCACTTATCGTAAATCAGCTTGGCAACCTCTTCACTGGTAAGGTAAATGTTATCGGTCTTATCTTTGCAATAGCTCTTATCGCTCTTATCATCTATATGCTCGTTAGACCTTATAAGGAAAGCACAAAGCTTGAAAAGGACGTTAAGGTAGGCGCAAACGCATAATAAAAAGCAAATATCATCACTGATCTTGCATAAACAGTTGGGAGGATAATTATGTACACAGTAGTCGGTACGATTCTGATAGCAGTGATTCTCATTGCTATCGTGGCAGCTATAATTTACAAGCTCGTAAAGGATAAGAAACAGGGCAAAAGCTCTTGCGGTGGCAGCTGCGGCTGTTGTCCAAATTCTTCTCGCTGTCACAGATCATGATAAAACAGTAATAAACTTCGGGGAGGTCATCTGAATGCTGACTAAATCACAGAAAAGGTATTTATTTGCCATATACAGACTGGGTCAGAACGGCAGACCTGTCAAGTCCACAGAGGTAGCTTCTGTTCTGGGCGTGACAAAGGCAAGCACCGTCAAGATGACTCAGAAGCTTATAGACGAGGGCTATATAATCAAAGAGCCTTACCGTGAGATCACACTGACATCTGAGGGCATAAAGGCAGCTAATGAGCTTTATACTCCAAGTGTGATACTTCAGGATTTTCTTGAAAACCGTGTGGGCGTTGAGAGAAAAAATGCCGAGAATGACTCGGTGGCTATTGTTTCTCAGATATCTGAGGACGCTCTCGACAAGCTTGTAAGCTTTGCTTTGCAAAGCACGACAAACGGCTAAATCAGTAATATTTATATCGTTAGATCCCGCCTTTTTCGGCGGGATTTATCAGATATATCGGTTAGCTGCAATTAACCACAATGTGAAGTAAGTTATGGCATACAAATATGTATAATAAGACGTTTAAAGACGGCAAAGATACATTATTAAAATAAATGGTTGGAAAGGGGAATGAATGTGTTTCTTGAAATAAAGAACATAAAAAAGCATTTTGGCGAGGGCGAGAGCAGAGTTGAAGTGCTTAAGGGCATTGATATCGAAATAGAAAAAGGAGAGTTCTGCGTGCTTCTCGGACCGTCAGGCTCAGGTAAATCAACACTTCTGAACATTATAGGAGGCATTGACGCCGCTGACGAGGGGTATATCTCAATAAACGGCGAAAAGACTGCCGATATGAACGAAAAGGCACTGACCCTTTACAGAAGAAAGCACTTGGGTTACATCTTCCAGATGTACAACCTTATACCTAACCTGAATATCAAGGAGAATATCGAGGTAGGCGCATATCTTAGCGACAAACCTCTTGACGTTGACGACCTGCTTAAAACTCTTGGGCTTTACGAACATCGTCACAAGCTTCCTAATCAGCTTTCGGGAGGTCAGCAGCAGAGAACTGCTATTGGCAGAGCCATCGTCAAGAACCCTGACATCCTGCTCTGCGACGAGCCTACAGGTGCGCTTGACTACAATACCTCCAAGGAGATATTACAGCTTATAGAGGACGTAAACAAGAAGTATGGCAACACTATCATAATGGTAACACATAATGACGCTATCAAGCAAATGGCTGACAGAGTTGTAAAGCTCAGAGATGGTATGATAAGAAAGAATTATCTTAATGAAACTAAGCTCACAGCCGCAGAGCTTGATTGGTAAGGAGGGTCATCATGAAAAACCCTCTTATCAAGCGTTTGCCCAGAGAGCTTAAGGGCGAAATAGGAAAATACATCGTTCTGTTTTTGTTCATCACAATGATGATAGGCATAGTATCAGGCTTTCTTGTTGCGGCAGGCAGTATGTCTGTTGCTTATGACGAAAGCTTTGAGAAATACAATATCGAAAGCGGAAATTTTGAGCTTCTTCAAAAAGCCGATGATGATGCTATCAAGAAGATAGAGAACGGTGAGGAGAAGATAAAGGTATATGAAAATTTTTATCTTGACAAAGAAACAAAAGAAGTTGACAGCACTATCAGGCTTTTCAAAAATCGTAAGGATATCGACAAGATATGTATAATGGACGGTGAGCTTCCTTCTGCTGATGACGAGATCGCTATTGACAGAATGTATGCTGACAATAACAAGCTTAAAGTCGGCGACAGCCTGACGGTCGGCGGCAAGAAGCTTAAGATAACAGGTCTTGTTGCACTTTCAGATTACAGCGCACTGTATTCTAATCCGTCTGATATGATGTTTGACGCTTTGAAGTTCGGTGTAGCTATCGTTACCGATACGCTTTTTGACGATTATGGTGAGGCTGATCTTCATTACAGCTACTCATGGAAATATGGTAAAACCCCGGCAAACGACGAGGAAGCTCAGGATATGGCTGAGAAGGTCATGAAGCATATAAATGGAATCTCAATGCTCACTCAGTTTATTCCGGAATACTCAAATCAGGCGATACATTTTACAGGCGACGATATAAAGGGCGATAACACCATGATAACAGTTTTTCTTTATCTTGTTATGGTCATAATCGCATTTGTTTTTGCTATAACAACGGGAAACACCATTGCAAAAGAAGCAAACGTTATAGGTACGCTCAGAGCCTCAGGCTACACAAAGGGCGAACTTGTTAGACATTATCTTGCAACGCCTATGATAGTCGTGCTTGTATCTGCCATTGTAGGCAACATACTTGGTTACACCTGCTTTAAGGATTTTGCTATCAAAGCGTACTATGGAAGCTACAGTCTGCCAACATACAAAACGATCTGGAACGCAGATGCGTTTATAAAGACGACAGTAGTTCCTCTTATAATACTTTTCGTAATAAACCTTGTAATGCTTGTAAATAAACTAAGTCTTTCACCGCTTAAATTTTTAAGGCGTGATCTTAAAAAGCGTCAGAAGAAAAAGGCTTTTAAGCTCAACACAAGGATAGGCATATTAAAGCGTTTCAGACTTAGAGTCATCTTTCAGAACATTCCTAACTATATTACAGTGTTTGTTGGCATTCTTTTTGCTAATGTTATCATCTTCTTTGGCCTTGGCATGAAGCCTATGCTTCTTCATTATCAGGATATAATAGAAGATAATATGATAAGCAAATATCAGTATGTGCTGAAAATGCCTGCTGAAACTAAAACAGAGGGTGTAGAGAAATATTGTTCAGGCTCTCTTAAAACTGTCGATGACAAGCTAAAAGAGGAAACGGCAACTATTTACGGAGTTAAAGAAAACAGCAAGTTCGTTCATGCAGATATAAAAGACGGCGGAGCGTTTATCTCTGATGGTTATTCTCAGAAGTATAACATAGAGGTCGGCGATGAAGTGACGCTGAAAGAGTCTTACGGAGATAAAAAATACAATTTTAAGGTAGAGGGTATCTATGACGATCCTGCAACTATAGCAGTTTATCTGACAGACAGCGACTTCATAAAGACCTTTGAACTTGAGGACGGGTATTTTAATGGTTATTTCTCCAATACAAAGATAAAGGATATAGACGATCTGTATATTGCGACAACTATAACGAAAGACGACCTGACAAAAACATCACGACAGCTCATACTGTCTATGGGTTCTATGATAAGTATGTTTGCGACAGCGGGTATTATAATGTTCATGCTAATTGTTTATCTTCTTTCAAAGGTCATAATAGAAAAGAACAGCCAGTCTATTTCTATGACAAAGATACTGGGTTACAACAACAGGGAAATAAACAGCCTTTATATAACGACTACGACCATAGTCGTTATAGCCTCAATGCTGCTGACTGTTCCTATAGTAAATGTCACTTTGAAGTATATATTCAAAGTTGCTTTCGCTCAGTATTCAGGCTGGATGCCATATTATGTGCCAGCAAAAATATTTGTTGAAGTGCCGTTGCTCGGTATCGTTTCATATGCGGTGATAGCATTTATCCTTACAAGACGTGTAAAGAAAGTACCTCTTGATGAGGCACTCAAAAATGTAGAGTAATTCTTCCAAATCATTCTTTTTTAATTGAGCTGTGCTGTCGGTATGTATCGGTGGCACAGTTTTTTTGTGCTTTTTTTATAACTTTTTTTGAGAATCGCTAATTTGGAAAAATGAGTTAGGCAATCGTCGTAAATTTTATTAATATCTTTACTATACTTTAACATATTATTAACAGCATAGTGATACATTATATGATATGGAATTATACGCTTTTATAAAAAGGCTCTGCTTAATGAAGAGAAGAAGTGCAGAGAACTGCTGTGAATGGCAGTATGTCATTCGGTGGGAGGAAAAATATGAGTAAACAAAAGAAGCCTGCAGGCGGTTTGAATATTATTATTGTGGGCTGCGGAAAAGTAGGCACGACCCTTGTTGAACAGCTTGTGAAAGAGGGTCACGATATCACGATAGTTGACAAGAATGCAAAGAAAATACAGGAACTCAGTAGTCTTTATGACATTATGGGCATCGTAGGAAACGGCGCAAGCTTTAGCGTTCAGCAGGATGCCGGCATAGAGAACGCCGACCTTATAATTGCTGTCACAGAGTCTGATGAGCTTAACCTGCTTTGTTGTACACTTGCCAAGAGAGTAGCAAAGTGTTCGGCTATAGCAAGAGTAAGAACACCTGATTACAGCAAGGAGATAGTCTATCTAAGAGAGAAGCTTGGCCTTGCAATGGTCATAAATCCTGAGCTTGAGGCTTCAAGAGAAGCGTCAAGAATACTTTGTCTGCCAACAGCTCTTGAGGTAAACACCTTTGCGAATGGTCAGGCGGAGCTTATAAAGTATAAGATACCTGAGGGCAATCCTCTTGTCGGCACTACGATCGCTGAGCTTAGCCGTAAAACGGCAACAAACCTGCTTATATGCGCTGTTGAGAGAGAAGGGGAAATATATATTCCATCTGGCGATTTCACAATGAAAAAGAATGATGTTATCTCATTTTGCACCCAAAGAAATTTTTCAAGAACGTTCTTTGAGGATCTCAGTGTGAAGACAAATCAGGTGAAGAACACAATGATAATAGGCGGTGGCAAGGCGGCTTATTATCTTGCAAAACGTCTTATTGGCATGGGGATCAACGTCAAGATAATCGAGAATGACAGACAACGCTGTGAGGATCTCAGTGTGCTTTTGCCAAAGGCGATAATAATAAACGGTGATGGCACTGACGAGGAACTTCTGAAGGAAGAGGGCATAGAGTATGCAGAGTCATTTGTGGCTCTCACGGGAATAGACGAAGAAAATATCCTGCTCACTCTTCATGCCAGACAAGTGTCAAATGCTAAGACTATCACAAAGATAAACAGGATAAACTTCAAGGACGTTATAAGCAGACTGGACCTTGGAAGCGTAGTATATCCAAGATATATCACCTCTGAGGCGATAATAGCCTACGTCCGTGCGAAGAACGAATCGGGAGATAGCAATATCGAAACGCTGTATCATTTGTTCGATCATAGAGTAGAAGCTATCGAGTTCAAGGTGGATCAGGAGTCAGAGGTCACAGGTGCACCGCTTCAGGCTCTTGATTTAAAAAGACATTTGCTTGTAGCGTTCATAAATCGAAACGGCAAGATCATTATCCCGAGCGGTCAGGATACTATAGAGAGGGGCGACACTGTAATGGTCGTCACTACTCATACGGGATTTAACGATATCACTGATATTCTGAAATAGCGGAGGAAATATGAACAGCTCGATCATTCGATATATTTTAGGAAACGTTATGCGAATGGAAGCCTGCTTTTTGCTTCTGCCTTGCATAGTGTCGCTGGTTTACGGGGAAGGCGTGGGACTTTATTATCTTGGAACAGCCATTGTGTGCCTTGTTTTTGGCGTGGTAATGGCTTGGAAAAAGCCTAAAAACTATGTGTTTTATCTCAAAGAGGGTTGTATAGCAACATCTTTGAGCTGGATAGTTATGAGCCTTATTGGGTGTATGCCTTTTTGGATAAGCGGAGAGATACCAAGCTTCACGGATGCTATGTTTGAAACAGTTTCCGGCTTTACAACAACCGGTGCTTCGATCCTTACCAATGTTGAGGCGCTTTCTCATACTGCACTTTTTTGGCGAAGCTTCACGCACTGGATAGGCGGTATGGGAGTTTTAGTTTTCCTGCTTGCTATCATACCGCTGAGCGGTGGCTCAAATATAAATCTTATGAGGGCGGAAAGCCCTGGACCATCAGTGGGCAAGCTTGTTCCAAAGATGAAATATACCGCAAGGATACTTTATATAATCTATTTTGGCATGACCATATTGGAATTTATTTTCCTTATTATCGGCAAAATGCCTGTGTTTGACAGCATTTGTACAGCCGTTGGAACGGCAGGCACGGGTGGTTTTGGAGTCAAGAACGACAGCTTAGGAAGCTATTCGCCATATTTGCAGTGGGTGGTTGCCATTTTCATGATACTGTTTGGCGTGAATTTTAACGCATACTATTATATTATATACAGGCACTTTAAAAAGGCATTCAAAATGGAGGAAGTACGGTGCTATTTTGCTATAATCCTCATTGCCACAGCTATAATATTCGCAAATATCCTCGACCGCTGTGTTAGCATTTTTGACGCACTTACAAAATCAGTATTTCAGGTGGCGTCGCTCATTACAAGTACGGGCTTTTCAAGCACTGACTTTAATCTGTGGCCTCAGATATGCCGGACGGTGCTTGTACTTATAATGTTCATAGGAGCTTGCGCAGGCAGTACGGGCGGAGGTATAAAGGTATCAAGAGTGATCGTGCTTTTCAAGACAATGATAAAGGAGCTTCACTCATATATACACCCAAAGAGCATACGCAAGGTAAACCTTGACGGCAAACCTGTTGAGCATGAGATAGTGCGTTCTATAAATGTTTATATCGTAACATTCGTGATAATTTTTGCTTCATCAGTTTTTATGGTGGCATTTGATGGTAAAGATCTTGTAACAAACTTTACTGCTGTGCTGACAACCATCAATAACATGGGACCTGGTCTTGCGGAGGTAGGTCCAACAGGCAACTTTTCAAACTTCTCTGTTTTTTCAAAGTTCGTTTTCATGTTCGATATGCTTGCAGGCAGATTGGAGCTTTTCCCTCTGCTGATACTTTTCCACCCCTCTGCATGGAAAGATCTTATCTCTAAAAGGGCGGAAGCAAGAAAATTCTGATAACATAAAAAGGACTGCATCTCGACCCATTCAGGGACGATGTGCAGTCTTTTGATTTTCTATAAGGTATGTTATTTAAAGAAAAACCCTGCTGTCATGTCAAGATAATTTCCGCCGCTGTAGTTTGGATACTGCTTCTCGACTTCTGCCTTGAAGCTTTCTGCGCTTGTGCAGTTTGCAGCAATGGATTTGAGGTTTTCAAGATAGTCTATCTTTGTCTGAGCGTCTTTAAGATCCTCAGGTGTGTAGTGGGAAGTGAGTATAAGGTCATAGCCCTTTGCAATATAGTCACGAAGCTGTGCAATTATTGCGTCAGCGTGACCTGCCCCTGCAACGATAGAGTGGCAATCGTGACCGAGCATATGAGTGTAAACTGCATTTATCTCAGGTATCTCAACGTCAAATGCCTCAGAAGTCTGCTTGATAACAAAATCAATGCCGCCGATAGCGATCTTGCCTTCGCCGATAACGTTCGTTATCTTGTGAACTGACTTGTCGAAAATATCGCCGAATGCGCCTGTGAAGTTGTTGATAAGAGCCTTTCCACCACCGTTTTCTGAATATTCCACAGCGTTCTGTGTTGCATACTTAGGCACGTCAGGCAGGAACGTTGCGCCTGCGCCGTGATATGCCACCAGCATACCTTCTACCTCAACGTCCTTGAGATAGTCTGCAAGCTCGGTATTGTTGTCAAAGAAGCAAGGTGACTCGATAACGACAGCCTTGCCGTTTTTCTCGACGATAAAAACTTCGTTGTCGATAAAATCGTTGGTCTTGTAAGCGTGAAGCTTTATGCCACCGAAATCGTAAACGTTCACTTCGCCTTTTGCGAGCTTAACAGATGTAAATGTATTTTTGTTCATAATATATTCCTCCTAAAGTTTTGCGTTTGGATTTGACTTTCGGAAGAACAAGCGCTTGATCTCTTTCCTTGACTTTATCATATCACAAAGTTTTTACCTTGAAAAGTACGCACTTTTTTGTAAGGTAGTTACCAAAAAGTAAGTTTTGCGCAAAAACGCTGTTTTTATGTAAAAATAAAATTGTAAACATTATATGAATAAAACTAATGTTGCTTTTTGACTTGTAATATGCTATAATGAATGTAACATTCTAAATGAAACTATTGAGGTGATAATATGCTGAGAAAAGAAGATCTGCCTGAATGTCCTATAGCAACAACTGTGCAGCTTATCGGCAACAAGTGGAAACTGCTTATCCTGCGCAATTTGCGTATGCGTCCATGGCGGTTTAATGAGCTTCAAAAGTCACTGACAGGTATAAGTCAGAAGGTGCTTACGGAAAATCTCCGTGCAATGGAATCAGACGGGATAATCGTTCGCACTGTTTATGCAGAAGTGCCGCCGAGAGTAGAGTATTCGCTAAGCGACCTTGGCGAGACCATGCGTCCTATTTTAGACGCTATGGAGAAGTGGGGAAATGAATATAAGGCATCATTTAATTGAATTATAATAATATACAGAATAAGTAAAAGCAAAAGACTGCATATCGACCTGAAAATGGTCGTAATGCAGTCTTTTGTTGTAAGATCAAATTGTAAATTTAAAAATGCTAGCTTTTTACGCCTGTTATTTTACAGCCTTTTTGAACTGCTGTTCATATTTATGCTTGGTCGCTATTCCGCCTCTTATATGTCTTTCACGTTTGTTTTCCTCAAGGACCTCTTTTACGCTTTTGAAAAGCTGAGGAGAGATTTTCGGCAGACGTTCTGTCAGATCCTTATGTACTGTGGATTTGCTTATGCCAAATTCCTTTGCCGCACAGCGTACCGTGGCTCTGTGTGCCGCAACATATTCTCCAAGCAGCACACATCGTTCCTTTTCGGATCCATTCATTGTTCACACCCCATTAAATTTTTCTGTAGTAATCTATATGCTGTTGCTTACCTCATTATTACTTGACGTTCTTTCAGACTTTACAAAATAATTGCCGATAATCAAATATTTTTATGCAAAATGCTTGAAATCACACTGGGAATGTGCTATAATGTAAGTGTGATAGAGATACTGTCACAGAATATGAACGAAACGAGGGGATAAGGGCAATGAAACTTAATTTTATCGGTGCAACACATGAGGTAACGGGAAGCTGTACATATATAGAAGCCTGCGGAAAGAGATTTCTGGTGGATTTCGGAATGGAGCAGGGCGTTGACTATTTTGAAAATGCGAAGATACCTTGTCCTCCTGGAAATATAGATTTTGTATTGCTGACTCATGCTCATATAGATCATTCAGGTCTGCTTCCACTGTTGGCGGCAGGCGGCTTTGCTGGACAGATACACGCAACGGAGGCCACTTGTAATTTATGTGAGATAATGCTGAGAGATTCAGCGCATATTCAGGAGTTTGAAGCAGAGTGGAGAAGCAGAAAGGGCAAACGTAAGGGCACTGGCGAAGTGTCGCCACTCTATACTATGGCAGACGCAGAGGCGGCTATTGCCTGCCTTTGCCCACACCCATACAGTGAGGTGACGGAGATATCCGAGGGCATAAAGGTACGCTTTATCGACGCAGGTCACCTGCTTGGTTCATCGAGTATAGAGATATGGCTCACAGAGAACGGCGAAGAACGTAAGATCGTATTTTCGGGAGATATAGGAAACCTTGACCAGCCTCTTATCAGAGATCCGCAGTATATAACGGAGGCAGATTATGTTGTAATGGAGTCAACATACGGCAACCGTCGCCATGATAAGCCGAAGGACTATGCAAAGAGTCTTGCAGAGGTCATTCAAAAGACATTTGATAGGGGAGGAAACCTTGTTATACCGTCATTCGCAGTGGGCAGAACTCAGGAACTGCTGTATTTTATAAGGCATATCAAGGCGGAGAATATGGTGACGGGTCATGGGGATTTTCCTGTGTATGTGGATTCTCCACTTGCTATCGAGGCAACGCAGATATTCAACAAGAACAAAAATTCCTGTTTCGATGAAGAGGCAATGTCCTATGTGAACAAGGGCATAAATCCTATCACTTTCAGCGGACTTAATATCGCTGTCACAAGTGACGAGTCAAGAGCCATAAACTTTATTGACACACCTAAGATAATAATTTCCGCAAGCGGTATGTGCGAGGCAGGCAGAATAAAACACCACCTCAAGCACAATTTGTGGAAACCTGAAAACACCATACTTTTTGTGGGCTATCAGGCAATGAATACCCTTGGAAGAAGTCTTGTAGAGGGTGCAAAAACGGCAAAGCTTTTCGGTGAGGAAGTCGTTGTCAGGGCTGAGATACTGGTGCTGCCAGGCGTGAGCGGCCATGCTGACGTTGACGGTCTGGACAGGTGGATAAAAAGCTATGAAAAGCCGCCTAAGAAAGTTTTTGTCAACCACGGCGAGGATTCAGTTGCCGAGGCGTATAAGGAGCATTTGCGTAACGATTTCGGGCTTAACGCCTTTGCACCTTACAGCGGTGCGGAACTTGACCTTATAAGCGGCGAGTTCAAAAACACGACCCCTATAAAGATAGTCAAGAAGACAGGTGCGTCGCCTAACTATCAGCGTCTGCTCAGCGCTCTTGACAGGCTGACGGCTTTGGTAAACAAAAGCTCAGGTCTTACGAATAAAGACCTTGCAAAGCTCACTGATACCATAAATAATATCTGTGCAAAGTGGAACGATTAGCTTTTGCTGCACATATAATATGAGATACAGGGCAACACTGCACGCTTTATGTGTGGTGTTGCCTGACGCATACGAAAGGAACAAACCACACAATGAAAAAGATACACGTCAGTGCTATAAACAGAAAGGTCAGAGATGACGAAAAGCTTTTTGTTGAAGAGTGCGACAGAAAATATAATGAAAAGCTCGTTGCCATTGCAGACAGCATCGAGGAGCATCAAAAGGAGAAGCCTATATTGCTTTTGGCAGGTCCGTCAGGGGCGGGCAAGACCACAACAGCGTTGAAAATAGAGGAAATACTTGACAGCAGGGGGATACACACCCACACTATCTCTATGGACGATTATTTTCTGCCTGCTGACAGCTTCACCGCTGTTATAGGAGAGGACGGCAAGCCTGACTATGAATCTCCTGACAGAATAGACCGAAAGCTTCTTTATGAGCATATGGAAAAGATAAACAGCGGTGAGGAAGTCGTTCTGCCGAAGTTTGAATTTTCAGAACAATGCAGGCGTGATGGAGAAAAACTCAGACGAAACAAAAACGACATAGTTGTTTTTGAGGGTATCCATGCCCTTAACCCGGAGGTCACAGGTGCGGCTGGGGATTATGCAAGATGTATGTACGTCAGTGTAAGAAGCAGACTTGAATTGAAAGACGGTGAGCTTCTGCATCCTTGCTATATCAGGCTTATGCGCAGACTTATAAGGGACGGATTTTTCCGTGGCAGAAGTGCAACGGAAACACTAGATATGTTCGACAGCGTTGAGGCTGGCGAGAACAAGTATATAATGCCATACAAGCACAGGGCTGAGTTTTCAGTGGATACTTTTCACGCTTATGAGCCTGCCTTGTATAAGAACTATCTTTTGGATACACTGCGACGTGAGAGCAGGAGCTATAAGGATTTTGAACGCTTTTTGCCTATGCTAAAAGCCCTTGAGGAGATAGAGCCGGTGATGCTCGAAAGTGTGCCTGTAAATTCCCTTGCAAGGGAGTTTGTAGGTGAAAGCAGCTATAGCTACTAAGACGATAAAACGCCGTCGGAAAAGGACGGCGTTTTGCTATGTTTGCTTGACTTTTTTTATAAAAAGTAGTAAAATGAAATAAGGTAAGTACAGGTATTTTTGAAAACGTTTTCCTGAACGTGATCATTGAATAAAAAATTAGTGGGGATAAAAATGAATTTTGATAATGATTTGATGCTTTTCTTCCGAACGATATATGAAGATTCGGAGAATATGGACAAATGCAGTGCCAAGGTGAAAAGTGCTGTGGCTGCTGTGGCAGACAAGCTTGACATCGTCAGAGCGGAGCTTGCAGTGAAAATGCCTGCAACAAAGCTTTGTGAGGATGGAGCAGATATGCTCATGGTGCTTTATGACAGAGAGAAGGACGTGGAAAACGAGCCTTTTGAGGCAAGTTTTCCTTTGTTTGAAGGCGGCTTTATAACAGTGACCTTTTATTCTGGTAATTCCAATGGCTTTGATAACGAGCAAAGGAATATCGTAGAGATAATCGCAAACACTGTTTTTATCCAATTTAACAGGGTAATTATGCAGGAGCTTGTTACTCATGTTATAAAAACGGATATCGAAACAGGTGCAGCAAATTTAGACGCTTTGATAAATTACGCCGGTATGCTTATAGCACAAAACAGGATAGAGGATTTCAGTATAATTTTTTTCAATATACATAACTTCAAATATGTAAATAAGGTATTAAATTACGAACAGGGCGACGTTGTTTTGCGTAATTATACAAAGACTATATACCGAAATCTTTCAGATGGTGAGATGATCGCAAGACTTGGCGGCGATAATTTCGTTATGCTTGTAAAGAACGAATCGCTCAGAGAATATATTGATATGCTCAGCTTTATGAACATAAGGTATGACGATGGCAAAGTATCAAAGGATTTTATTTTTAGTGCAACCATCGGATATTCGTCAACTGTGGGTATAAGATATCCAAGAGAAGTAATGGCTCGTGCAAGCATTGCATATGCTGCTGCAAGACGAGTTGGCGCAGGCCATGTAATGGAGTATTCCGAAAATATAAAACAAGAACTGATGAAAATTCAGGGAGTGCTGTCAAACTTCATGGCTGGGCTTATGGCAGGTGAGTTCGAGGTGTATTATCAGCCAAAGGTACGCATCGAAACCAAGGAGATATTTGGTGCAGAAGCCCTTGTACGTTGGCATAGAAAGGGAAGGTTATCAGCACCGGTGGAGTTTATTCCGCTTCTCACGAATGACGGAAGCATAATAAAGCTTGACTACTATGTGCTTGAAGAAGTTTGCAAATGGCTGAGAAAACGCATAGATATGGGTTTTGAACCCTTGAGGATATCAGTGAATTTTTCGAGGAAGCACCTGGAAGAAAAAAATATGATAGGTAATATAGTTGCCTTGATCGACAAATACGAGCTTGATCACCAGCTTATAGAAATAGAGCTTACTGAAAGCGAGGATTATCAGAATTTTGAGCTTATCACAGAGATCGTGAATGGTCTGAGAGCTAATGGTATCGTCACATCTATGGACGATTTTGGTACTGGCTTTTCATCGCTCAATATGATAAAGAATGTTGATCTGCAGGTAATAAAGATAGACAAGTCCTTTATTCCTCTTGAAAAGGATTATGAGGGCAAGGATAAAGATCTTATAATGTTCTATTACATTATAAAAATGGTTAAAAAGCTTGGCAAGGAAACTATCGCCGAGGGAGTTGAAACTGAGCAGCAGCTTGACTATCTCAGAGAAGTTGGCTGTGACGCTGTTCAGGGCTTTGTGTTTGACAAGCCTCTGCCTGCGGCTGAGTTTGAGAAACGTCTTGCCTGCGGTTATAACTGATAAATAAAAGGACGAACATTTTGTGTTCGTCCTTTTTTTTGCATGAATGAAAACAGCCGCAGACCGCCAGCCTTTTGCAATGTGTGATTATTTATCCTGTGTGGAAAGAATTTTTCTAGTCTGAGGTATCTCAAAAAGTGCAAACGCACCGATAGCTGTGAATATCATTTCAGGAAGCATATATGAGCCGTTGTAAAGCAGGCTGTAGAGTACGCTGTTGTCTGTTGAGAAGCCGTCCCACAGTGCGCCGAATGACTTCCAGATAACAACGCCGCTGATGAAGTGGCAAACAAATCTCAGGAAAACTGCTATCATCGTTCCTGCTATCCAGCCCACTGCGCCTTTCTTTCTGAAAATTCCTGCCACACCGAGAACTGTGTAGGCTGCAAGATAGTCAATGAATATGCAGGCAACGAGCATTACAGGAGAAAGTCCCCAGCCGAAAAGTCCGTCTGTGATACCCTGAATGAACTGAATGAGAGAGAAAACAAATGCCGCTCCAAGACCCTTTGCTACGCCATGCTTAATGCTGAAAACGGCTATAGGAAGCATGGAGAGCAGTGTGATAGAGCCGCCCCAAGGGAGCTTGTATACTCTGATAAAGCTAAGCACTGTTGCCAGTGCCACCATTACTGCACCCTCGACCAGTGTGAGTGTTTTTGAATTTTTCATATTATACCATTCCTTTCTGCGTACAAAAAATGCGTATGCCTGATAAAAGGGCATACGCATAGATATACACACTATTTTCCTACGCTGGCATTACCCATATCAGGTGCGGTCAGAACATCAATTTGCTCTTTCTCAGCCGAAAAACATTCAGCTCCCGTGTCGTTTTATGTACTATTGTTATTATACTGCTTTTTTCGTGGGTTTTCAATAGCTTTTCTGATTTTCCCCACCTAAATTGTATGAAAACATAAATATTTGTCACAAAACCGCATTTTATTATTAGTTTTGTACATCTTTGCTGAGTATCTCCTCTATGTTCTCAAAAATAAATTCCTGCGCCTGCTTTGGAAAAAGTATCGTCTTGTAGCTGTTTCCAAGCTGTGATATTTTTTCACGCTCTATTATTCCTGCTTCGGGGGAAAGTATTGTAGTTTCAAGAAAGCCCCTGCCGTTTGCTCCGTCTTTTGCAAGATAATTTTCACCTATGAGCCATTCTTTTATGGCAAGTTTTATGCTTCTTATATCGCCGTCTGTGCCGAGCTGATAGAAAATGCTGTCGCATACTTCTGAAAGGGTCATATCCTGTTCTTTGCCTGAAAGCTCACCTGCGTGGGCAATTATATATTCCTTTGTGCTTTGACCGCCTTCCGCCATCTGTTTTTGCAGATAGCCCTCTGGGATATATTTATAACCCGAAGCAGCGTCAGGATTTTCCTTGAGATATTTCTGTATCTCAGCTACAAAGTATCTTCCATAACGTTCCTGCTTTGACTTTCCCACTCCTGAGATATTCAAAAGCTCCGTCTGCGTCTTAGGAAGCTTTATACACATATCACGCAGTGAAGCGTCTGTAAGAATGATATATGCAGGCAGACTTGCCTGTGTCGCAAGCTTGCTCCGCACTGCTCTGAGCCGTCCGAAAAGCTCCTTGTCAAATGTCGTAACTTCGTCCCTGCCGATCTTTGTGACCGTTTCGCTCTTTGGCTTTTTCTTTGGAAGGCGTATTGTAATAGTCTTTTTGTCCATTAATATCTCTGCAGACCTTCTTGTAAGGGTAAGCACAGAAAAATCCCCGTGTGAAGTCTGTGTGATGTAATCATCAGCTTCAAGAAAAGCTATGAGCCTGCGGATATAGACATGCGTGGAGTCTTTCATTATGCCGTATGTCGAAAGAGTGGAAAGGTCAAAACGCTTTACCTTTTCGGAGTCTGAGCCTTTAAGTATCTGTGCTATTACACCTGCTCCAAAAGAAAGGTTTCGCTGGTGAAGTCTATAAATGCAGGAAAGCACTTTCTGACAATCCACAGACACGTCAACTTCTTCTGTTTCTCCGAAATCACCCAAACAGCCTGAACAGTTCTGACAAGGCTTGTCCTGCTTCTCACCAAAATATCCAAGGATAAACTCTCTCAGACAGCCGTTTGTGTTGCAGTAATCGGTCATCTTTTTCAGACGCATAAGATCACGTTTGCGTATCATTTCAAGAGTGTCATCGTCAAGGTCGGGATTGTCATGAGAATTGTTTATAAGAAACTTGTTGGTCGCAACGTCCTGACCGCTGTAGAGCAAAATGCACTTTGCTTCGTTGCCGTCACGTCCCGCTCTGCCTGCCTCCTGATAATAGCTTTCAATATTCTTAGGCATATTATAATGTATGACATAGCTCACGTTTGATTTGTCTATTCCCATGCCGAAAGCATTGGTCGCCACCATGACCTGGACACGATCAAAGATAAAATCGTCTTGATTTTTACGCCTTTCCTCATCAGAAAGTCCTGCATGATAGCGTGAAGCGTTGTAGCCGTCGGCACAGAGCTTTTCACACACGCTCTCAACATTTTTTCTTGTAGAGCAGTAGATTATTCCGCAGTTGTCTTTGTATTTCTCAACTATCCTCACTGTTTCACTGTATTTGTCATGAGGGTGAGAAACGCCAAAGTAGAGATTTTTTCTGTCAAAGCCTGTGGTTATGGTGAAAGGGTCACGGAGTTCAAGCATTTTGATAATGTCCGCTTTTACTTCTGCGGTGGCAGTGGCGGTGAATGCGCTGACGATAGGGCGGTAGGGAAGTTTGCCAAGAAACTCGGGTATCTTCATATAGGAAGGTCTGAAATCCTGTCCCCACTGAGAAACGCAGTGGGCTTCGTCCACCGCAAGCATGGATATCTTCACCGACGAAGCCAGTGACAGAAACGATCCTGTCATCAGCCTTTCAGGTGCAACATATATTATCTTGTACATACCACGGGCGGCGTTTGATATAGCCATTTCATACTGTGCCGCCGTCAGTGACGAGTTCAGATACGCTGCCCTCACTCCCGATTGTATCAGCGAGTTCACCTGATCTTTCATAAGGGATATGAGAGGCGAAACAACTATGGTTATCCCGTCAAACATAAGGGCAGGTATCTGATAGCACATAGATTTGCCTGCGCCTGTTGGCATAACTCCAAGGCAGTCACGCCCTGCAAGTATGCTGTCTATTATCTGCTCCTGACCATTTCTGAACTGAGAGTGTCCGAAAAAGTCCTGAAGCACTGAATACTTATTGCGAAAATCTGTCATTTTATCCTAACTTTCCATTGTGTGTATGCTTATATTATACTACCAAAAACCAGCTAAGTCAAACAGATATACAAAATTCCATGCGCGATTTTGTAACATCTTTTTCTTAGTCGCTATTGTAATTTTATCGGGATTATGTTATAATAGGCTTGATAAATAATTAGTTATAAAAATATAAAAAAATTAACAAATCTCCAAAGGAAGGATTGTCTGAACACAGTCGTATATTCAGGCATGGTGAAGATCATGGATATGGAAAATAAATTGTGGCAAAGCTATTTTGGTGCTGTCTGGGGAAAGGTTTGTTCAATATGGCACAATATCGGCGGGTTTGTTATGGACGAGAAAAGCGGAGAGTTTTATGCCGATGAAAACTGTCGTGCTCTTATGGGACTTAGAGAGAACACAGATTATGACAAGTTCAGAGATATAGTTGCATTGAACGGCGGAGGACGAGATCTTGGCCTGCCGTTGTGTATAGAACTTCTTGACACTCCAAGTGGCATTACCGCCGGAATAGTGTATCTGTCGAAAGAATATATGTCAAAAAGTGTTTTTGAAGGGCTCGACATTATACCACAATCAGAGCTTGTAAGACTTCTTGATGGAATGACACGCTCATCATTGCTTGCTCTTGTAAGATTTGATGGAGCAGGGAAGCTTTTGGATTCAGACTACTGCATAGGGGAGGCACTTAAGGCGGCTGTTGCGGTTTTGCCTGAAAATACTGTAACGGCATTCAATTCAGACGGTCAGTTTTGGATATATGTTCCATGCTTTGGAGGTAAGCCTGAGGAATTTGCTGACAATATACGTAAAGCGGTGAAGGAGTGTTGCCTGCCAGATGAATTTGGAGTGAGATCGTCTTCAAATCATTCGCTGTCTGTGACGGCAGGCATAAGCAGCGGCTTTGAAGTGCCAGCAAGACTCATGCACGCAGCAGGCTTTGCACTCTATGAAGCTAAGGCAAAGGGTGCAGGCAGTATTTGTTGCTTTGATCCTGAAAAATATGCAAAGCAGAAGAGTGATATCGAGAATATCAGGGCTTTTTCAGAGCTTCTTGATAAAAATCTGTTTACATATCATTTTCAGCCTATCGTTAGTTCTTCAACAGGCGAGATAGTCGCTTATGAAGCGCTTATGAGAACAAAGGGAAATATAGCACTCAATCCGCTTCAGATACTCAACTGTGCTAAAAATTTCGGCAGACTTTACGATATAGAGAAAGCTACACTGAAAAATACTCTTAAATATCTCAGCAAGCATCAGCTCGATTTTGAAAACCGCAGGCTGTATATAAATTCAATATCATCTCATGCTCTTGACGATAAGGATTTTTATGCGATCGTCAATGATTATGGCGAACTTCTTGAAAAGGTCGTTATCGAAATGACAGAGCAGACGGAGATAAGCGAGGACGACCTCGATAGAATAAGGGTGCGTCTTGAAAAGAACAATATGAGCCTTGCTATTGACGATTACGGCACAGGCTACTCAAATACATCGAATCTTCTGCGATATGATCCTGAGGTGGTAAAGATAGACCGTTCCCTCATTTCTGGCATTGACCAGAATCCTAAGGCTCAGAAGATAGTTTCAAAAATGGTGGAATATTTCCATTCAAGCGGATATACCGCACTTGCAGAGGGCGTTGAAACAAGCGAAGAACTTAAAACCATGATATATTTCGGCGTCGATCTTATTCAGGGCTATTATGTTTCTAAGCCGAAGCCTGTGCTTATCCACGATATCTCGGAAAATATCCGTGAGGAGATAGTGGCTTACAGTATCGAGGCTGGAGATAAAGATAAAAAGGTCTTCCACGCTGAGGATAATGACGTTATCGACCTTGCTGAGATGTATAAAAAAAGATATTCTGACATTTTTCTCGGCACAGGTACATTTACTCTTTCAGGAAAGGCTGAGGACGATCGTGCAGTGCCTTTGTCCGTGACAATTGGTAATGGTGTTGATTGCGTCATTCATTTGAAAAACGCATGGCTCACTACATATGAGGATCTGCCGATCATAAAGCTAGGCACTGGCTCTAGAGTAAGGATAGTGTGCAGCGGTGAAGATCATATAGACGGCAGAGGTATTTATGTTCCTGAGGGATCGTCGCTAGAGCTTGTAGGCTCAGGTGAGCTTTATATCAGATCAGAATCACAGGATTGCTATGCAATAGGTACTGACAGCAAGCAGCCTTGTGGAAGGATAACTGTCGCAATGACAGGTGTTCTTGATATAACTGCAAATGGCGACAAGTGCGTCGGCATAGGCGGAGGAGGCTGCAAAGATGGTATTGTCATTGCAGGCGGTGATATAGCTGTAAATTGCAGTGGCGATAGGTGCGTTGGTATTGGAAGCATCGATGGCGACGCAGATGTGACTATATCAAACTGTGGCTGCAGACTAAAGCTTGCGGCAGGAATGTCAGTGGGCATTGGTGCCGTAAAGGGCAGTGCTGATATAAGCATTTCAGACTATAACATTAGCTGTGTGCTTTCGGGAAATAATCTGACTGCAGTGGGAGTTATGAGTAACGGGACCGGAAAGATATGTATTCTCGATGGCAGGCTCAACATTTCCATGAAAGGACGAACTCTCAACTGTGTGGGAACAAGGGGCGGCAAGCTTGACTGCGAACTTGAAAATACTGTCTTTACGCTTTACTGCGAGGGTGGTTCTGTTTCAGGCGTTGGAGATAAAACAGGCAAAGGTGACGTGACAGCAAAAAGCTGTCAGTTTGATGTAATGTTTCTTACAGGCGACGGTTGGGAAATTGGAAGTCCGGAGGGTATGCTTTCGGTCACTGACTGTAAGAAAGATATCAAGATAAACGAATAAGGCAAAGCCCATAGGCGTGCCTTGTGTGACGCTGCTTTAGATCGTCTGAAGCAGCACGGCTGATTTGTACGGAGGATCATGAGATGATGAATGATACTGCTAAACGCAGACGTATAAAAATAGGACTTTTGGTGAGCCACCTTGAAGATGATTTTGACGATGCGGTTGCAGAGGGCGCAATGATAGGTGCAGAGCAGTGCGACGCCGACCTCGTTATTTTTCCAGGCAGATATATAGATGGGATCTATGCCGACAAGCTGAGAACGGTGTATGAGTATCAGTATAATACTTTGTTCGATATGGCGGCGGCAAATAAGTTCGACGTTCTGCTTGTGCTTATCGGCACACTTGGAACATATCTTGACAACGAGCATAAGGTTCAGTTTCTGAAAAAATTTGCTGGAACGCCTGTTATAACTATAACGGCACATATTGATGGTTATCCTTGTATCATGCTCGACAACAGAACGGGAATGAAGGAGGCTATAGAACATCTTATAAAGGTGCATGGCTGTAAAAAGATAGGTATGGTAAGCGGACCTAAAACAAGTGATGATGCCCTTGAAAGACTTGACGTTTACAAGGAAACTCTTGAGGAAAATGGTATCATCTATGACGAAAAGCGTGTTGCATATGGTAATTTTTCGAAATTCTGTGTTGACGAAGTCGGAAAGCTAATTGACGATAATCCAGAACTTGATGCTATCGTTTTTGCAAACGACCAGATGGCAATTGCGGGCTATAAGGCTATGGAAGAGCGTGGGATACGTCCCGGTAAGGATATCCTTGTGACAGGCTTTGATGACGATCCAGTGGCTGAGGAGCTTAATCCGCATTTGACGACTGTCAAGGCTGACCCTTCTGAGCTTGGCTATCATGCCGTTCAGGAGGCTGTGAACTATGTTATAAATAAGGCTATAAACAACGATAAGATCTCTTCGGGAATGGTAAGAAGAAATTCTTGTGGATGTCAGGGCAACTCAAAATTAAAGACCATATCTTTTGGACGCATATCAGATGATCCGGAAGCGTTTGCAAGAAGAATGGGACAGTTTTTGTTCAATAAATACAGTGCAAGTGAAACAACTGCGAAAATGCGAGAAAATTACGTCAAGATAATATATGCTCTTGATGATTATGCCCGTGAGGAAAATCTTGATAATGAGATCAAAAAAGACAAAGTATTAGAAATGACCTCAACTCTTGCCAGTGAAGAATTTTTTAGGTTTGTGAGCGTTGATGAGCTTTATGCTTCTGTTGAGTATATTCAGCAAAAGCTTATCTCTCGTTTTGATAACGTGGAGAAGCATTTGAAGTTAAATCAGACTTTTATTCAGATATACAAGATACTGGCAGAACGCAATGCGAATTACTGTAAGGAAAAGCTTGAGGATAATGAGTTTCTTGCATGGCAGGCAAACTCCATCACAAGGGATATGCTTGTGTTTGAAGCTTATGATGACAGAGCATATGAAACTGTTGTGGATAAGCTTACGAGGCTTCATATGGAATCAAGCTTTCTGTTCAGCTTCGAGCCTGCCCTTATTCACCTTGGCACAGATAAGTGGCAACCGCCGGAATATATGTATCTCAAAGCCTATCACAATGGTTCTGACGCAATCCAGCTCCCACATGAAGAGCAGGCTGTAAAGTATACAGAGCTGTTGTCGAATAAGTATTTGCCAACAGACAGACGTTATACATTAGTGGTATCACCATTGTTCTCTAACGAGGAGCATTACGGAATACTGATGTGTGAGATAAAGCATGAGTATTTTAATTATTTGCAGTCGGTGACTGTTCAGCTTTGTGCGGCACTTAAAATAATAACCTTGATGAAGCAGCAGGCTGTTACCCAGAAGCAGCTTAAAAAGAGCCTTATCGAGATCAAGGAAAACAATGAGCTTCTTCGAGATCTTTCAAGGCAGGACGCTTTGACGGGTTGCTACAATCGAAGGGGATTTTTTGAGGAACTTCGTAAAAGACTCAGCAATGACAAAAACGAGGGTGAAAAGGCTATCATGGTCTTTGCCGACCTTGACTGTCTGAAAACCATAAATGATAAATTTGGTCACGAGGAGGGCGACTTTGCTATACTATCTGCGGCAAAGATACTTAAACACTCTTTTGGCAACAGTGAGATAGTGGGTCGTATAGGTGGCGATGAGTTCGTTGTATGCGCTTTTCTTGATAACGCAATAGATATCCCGTCAATGAGAAACCATATAGAAGCGGTCACAAGAGAATACAATATTAAATATGCCGCTGATAAGCCATATATAATCCATACGAGCGTAGGCGTTTATCCGTTCGTATGCAGTGCCACGCTTGAGATAGGAGAGCTTCTCAGCCATGCTGATATCCTGCTTTATGAGGAAAAAAAGCACAAGAGAAGTATTCTTAAAAGCGATTATGAATAACATTTGCAGGCTGTCTGAAAAAGGCAGCCTGTTTTTTGTTTTTATGCTTGACAAAATATCATGGCTGTGATATAATAAAACATATTTTACGAAAGGAGCGTCGGATGACATGAGAATTACAAGAATATGGGTGAGAAATTATTAAACCGAATATCAGGCAGGTGCATTGGCACAAGCCGCTCCGACTCTTCCGTATAACGTTTTGGTTACACGCCTGAGGGTGTGTTTTTTTATGCCTGAAAAAGCCGAAGAGCGGCTTGATAACAGACATTAGGAGTGATTAATATGGCAGAAATGTTTGACAACACAATAAAGAAAGACCGTGTGCTGTTGGCGGCAGTGGACACAGGTTCGTATGACGTGGAGCTTTCCCTTGACGAGCTTGAAGAGCTGACAGAAACAGCAGGCGGTGAGGTGATAGCGAGAGTGACACAGAAAAGGCCGTCCTTTGACAGCGGTACCTGCATAGGCTCAGGCAGGCTTGAAGAAATGGCTGAGATATGCAGAAATGAAAATATTGACAGGATAGTTTTTGACTGCGAACTTACAGCCACACAGATAAGAAATATCGAGGACGTATGCGGCGTTTTCACTATTGACAGAACTATGCTCATACTGGATATCTTTGCTCAGCGTGCGACTACTCGTGAGGGCAGATTGCAGGTAGAGATAGCACAGAACAAATACAGACTTCCAAGGCTTGCAGGCATGGGAACTAATATGTCACGTCTTGGCGGTGGTATCGGCACAAGAGGTCCTGGTGAGTCGAAGCTTGAAACTGACAAGCGACACATCAGAACACGCATTGCGGCACTTTCAGACGAGCTTAAGGAGATAGAGAAGCGTCGTGGGCTTATGAGAAAACGCCGCAAGAAAGACGGTGTTCTTACAGCGGCGATAGTGGGCTATACAAACGTGGGCAAATCCACACTGCTTAATTATCTTACAGAAGCGGGCGTGCTTGCAGAGAACAAGCTTTTTGCGACTTTGGAAACAACATCAAGGGCTATAGAGCTTCCTGACGGCAGGTCGGTGACGCTTATTGACACGGTAGGACTTATCAGACGTCTGCCGCATCAGCTTGTGGAAGCTTTCAAATCCACTCTTGAAGAGGCGGCAAGTGCGGACGTTATAATCCATGTGTGCGACGCCTCGGCTGATGACTGCGAGGAGCAGGCAAAAGTTACCCTTGAACTGCTCAAAGAGCTTGGCTGTGAGGGAATACCTGTGGTGACAGTGTTCAACAAGTGCGACAAAGTGCCTTATATAAACGAGCTTGACACATCAGGTGAAGCGGTGAAGATATCCGCCAAAAACGGCACAGGCATTGACAGCCTGCTTGCGGCTATACAAAAGGCGTTACCCGAAAACAGCGTAAGATGCAGGCTTCTTTTGCCTTTTGACAAGGCGGGTCTTGTGAACACCATAAGGCAGGAGGGCAGGATATTCAGCGAGGATTATACCGCTGATGGTATCGTTCTTGACGCTCTTGTGGATATCAAGGTCTATCATCTGGTGGAAAGCTATAAGGTGAAAAACGAAGAATAAAGTGTTTTGCAAACGTTAAAAAAGTGTAAACTCTCGGCATGGCTATTGACAAGCCCTGCCTGTGAGAGTATAATAATCGTGGTTAGCAATAACAAATAAATCGAAAGGAAAAAACAGAATATGTCTACTGTTATCATGTCTGCAGTCTTTACATACTTCTTTATGAGCTTGAGCTACTTTTATGGCTTCGAGTTTTTTTGGCGTGTGAAGAAAGCGACGAGATCAGAATAGGCGTATAGAGAAGTTTCTGTTTTTATATATGCGTTTATTATAAGCCGTGGCTTTCTTGTAAAAGAATGTCACGGCTGTTTTTATTGCCTATACAAATTTGATTTTCGGAGGAAAGTAACATGATCATCGTATTGAAAAACAATTCACAGGAAAAACAGGTAGAAGAGCTTTTGAACTGGCTCGACCAGTTCCATGTATCGACGAATCTGGTAGAGGGTGTTCATTCAAATGTTATCGGTCTTATTGGCGACACAACTCAGATCGATATAGAAGCAGTTCAGGCTAAGGAATGTGTTGAAAATGTACAGCGTGTTCAGGAGCCTTACAAGAATGCTAACAGAAAGTTCCACCCTGATAATACTGTTATCGACGTTGCAGGCAGAAAGATAGGCGGCGGAAAGCTTCAGGTCATTGCAGGTCCTTGCTCTGTTGAAACTGAGGAGCAGATAATCACAACTGCTATCGCTGTAAAGGAAGCAGGTGCAACAATGCTCAGAGGTGGCGCATTCAAGCCAAGAACTTCACCATATTCATTCCAGGGTCTTGGCAAGGAGGGCATCGACCTTCTTATTCAGGCTAGAAAGATAACAGGTCTGCCTATCGTTACTGAGATCATGGATCTTTCTGATCTTGACTGCTTTGCTGACGTTGACGTTGTTCAGGTAGGAGCAAGAAATATGCAGAATTTCACGCTGCTCAAGGCTCTCGGCAGAAGCGACAAGCCAGTTCTTCTCAAGAGAGGACTTTCATCAACACTTCAGGAGCTTCTCATGTCCGCTGAGTACATAATGTCTGAGGGCAATCAGAACGTTATCCTTTGCGAAAGAGGTATACGTACATTCGAGCCTGCCACAAGAAATACTCTCGATCTTTCAGCCGTTCCTCTGCTTCAGCAGAAAACACACCTTCCTATCACTATCGACCCTAGCCACGCTACAGGTATCGCTTCACTTGTTGAGCCAATGGCACTTTGCGCTGTAACAGCAGGCTGTGACGCACTTGAGATAGAGGTACACAACGACCCTAAGAACGCATGGAGCGATGGTGCGCAGTCACTTACTCCTGCACAGTTCGCTGAAACAATGAAGAAAGTTAAGGCACTTTCCGAGTTCATGGGCAAGCCTCTTGATGTAAACGAATAAACAAGACATTGAAAAAGAGGTGTTTTCGCACCTCTTTTTCTTTACAAATATTCAGTTATGTGGTATAATATTTTAGAACTGTAAATGGATAAAGTACAAAGGAGGAAGAGCGATGAAACTTGTGCTTAAACAAAGGCTTTTTTCATGGTTTGACAGCTATGACGTGTGCGACGAATACGGCAAAGCAGTTTTCAGCGTAAAAGGCAGACTCGCATGGGGGCACTTGCTGGAGATATACGACAACATGGGAAACAAGGTCGGCGTGCTGAAAGAAAAGGTGCTGAAAATTTTCCCTACCTTTGAGATATACATAGGCGGAGAGTATATGGGCTGTATAAAGAAAGAGTTCACATTTTTCAAGCCAAAGTTCCATATAGATTTCTGCGGCTGGAGAGTGGACGGTGATATTTTCGGCTGGGACTATTCCGTTTATAGCGGTGCTGAACAGATAATGCGTGTGTCAAAGGAGCTTTTGCACCTTACCGATACCTATGTCATAGACGTTTATGACGATAGCAATGCTTTGGCAGGATTGCTCATTGCACTTGCGATAGACGCCGAGAAATGCTCAGACGGCAATTAGGCTTTTATGATAGCTGTGTAAAAGATTGTACTGAAAGGTTTTGATATTAATGAAATTCAACTGCGAGCTTAAAAGGGTCGTGGACGATTCTTATGATATAGAAATAGGCAGAAAATTGCAGGATACGCTGGTCAGCGACCTTAAAGGCGGTCTTGTGGGAAAGATAAAGAAATTTGCCGTTGTAACGGATTCTATCGTTGTGGATCTCTATGGCAGAGATATTTATGACAGGCTCAACGCCGCAGGTCTGAAAGCTGAGCTTTTTGTGATACCTGAGGGAGAAAAGTCCAAAACAAGACCGATGAAAGAGTTTGTTGAGGACTCTATGCTTGAAAAAGACTTTCGCCGTGATTGCTGTGTGGTAGCCGTTGGCGGCGGAGTTGTCACAGACCTGGCAGGCTTTGTTGCAGGAACATTCGGCAGAGGAGTGCCTTTTGTGAATTATGCCACAACGCTCCTTGCGGCGGCTGACGCATCAGTTGGCGGAAAAACTGCCGTTGATACGCCCCTTGCTACAAATCTTATCGGTCTGTTCAATCAGCCTAAGAAAGTTTATCTCGACATAGACACATGGAAAACTCTGCCTGAAAAACAGCTTTCAAGCGGTCTTGCGGAAACTATAAAGCACGGCTGTCTTGGTGATAAGGAGCTGTTTGAGTATCTTGAAAAAAACGTGGAAAAGGTGCTTGAATGTGACGGCGAAGCTTGCGAGTATATCGCAAAGAAAAACTGCGAAGTCAAGTACAAAGTGGTAATGAAAGACGAGAGAGAGTCGGGTCTGAGAGAGGTGCTTAATCTCGGTCACACTGTTGGCAGAGCTATCGAAACTGTGTCTGATTATAGACTATATCATGGAGAAGCTGTAGCTATCGGTATGGTGGCACAGTCCAGATTGGGCGAGAAGCTTGGTTTCATATCCCATGAAAATGAACAGCGTGTGGAAAAGCTTCTTGAAAGGGCAAATCTTCCTACAAAAATACCTGACTATATTGACAGAAAGGCTCTTGTGAAAAAGCTTTATACAGATAAAAAGGTCCGTGACGGAAAGCTGAGATTTGTTTTCCAAAAAGAAATAGGCGAGATGATGTGCTTCGGTGAAAATCAGTACGGCAAAGAGATATCCGAGGAGCAGATAGCTGAAATAATCACAGAGATGTAACGGAGGATGGCGATGAACATAACTGTATTTCCGAAAAAACTCAGCGGACAGGTGACAGTTCCGCCCTCAAAAAGCGTTGCACACAGAATGGTGATAGCGGCGGCGCTGTCAAACGGCGTTTCTGAGATAACAAATCTTTATCCCTCGGTGGATATCCTTGCGACTATGGATTGCATGAGGGCGCTTGGGGCGAAAATAGATTTTGACGGTGACAAGGCTGTGATAGAGGGCATAAAGGATATTCCTGAGAGCGCAGCTTTGGATTGCTGTGAGAGCGGCTCAACGCTGAGATTTCTCATACCTGTTGCTTGTGCGTTTGGGGTGGATACTCAGTTCATCGGCAGGGGCAGGCTTCCGCAAAGACCTATCACACCATATCTTGAAGAGTTTCCAAAGCATGGCGTAAGCTTTGAATACAACAACACTATGCCTTTTTCCACAAACGGAAGGCTCACAGGAGGCAGGTTCTATGTTGACGGTGGAATATCTTCTCAGTTTATCACAGGGCTTCTGTTTGCTCTGCCGCTTCTTGAGGAGGACAGCGAGATAATACTCACTTCTCATTTGGAGTCAAAGCCATATGTTGACATAACTTTAGGCACTTTGAGAGAGCATGGCTGTCAGGTTGAGGAAACAGAGAACGGATATTTTGTAAAGGGCGGTCAGCATTATATGCCTTTCAGCGGCAGAGTTGAGGGGGATTATTCTCAGGCGGCTTTCTTCAAGGTGGCAAATTCTTTGGGCAGTGATATTGATATCGCAGGGCTTTCTGAAAAATCTTTTCAGGGAGATAAAAAAATTGTTGAAATATGCGAGAAAATAGTGTATAATAAAAATGGCGGTTTGCAGCCTTTTGACCTCGACTGTTCGGATATACCCGACCTTGTGCCTGTTCTTACAGTGCTTGGAAGCTTCTGCGAGGGAAAAAGCTATATACGAAATGCCGCACGTCTTAGGATAAAGGAGTGCGACAGGCTTTCGGCTATCTCACAGTGCCTTAACGCAATTGGCGGAAAGGTAACTGAGCTTGAAGACGGATTGGAGATAGAGGGCGTTGGCTCACTGAATGGCGGAGAAGTTGACAGCTTCAACGACCACAGGATCGCAATGTCAATGGCGGTGGCTGCCACAAGATGTACTTCACCACTGAAGATAAACGGTGCGGAGTGCGTCAGCAAGTCATATCCCGATTTCTTTGAGGTATATGAGAGCATCGGAGGAGAGATAAGCCGTGAGCCTTAACGTGGGCTAGTACAAAAAATTGTACTTATCTGGCGGGTATCTGCCGTTATTTATACAGGCTTTATAAGCTGACAGGAGGAAGTAAAATGTCATCAACATGGAACAACAATATAGGCTTTACCGTTTTCGGTGAGAGCCACGGCCCTGCAATAGGCGTTGTTATGGATAATGTACCGCCGGGGGAGAGCATCGACCTTGACAAGATATATCAATTTATGGCAAGAAGAGCGCCTAAGCAGAACAAGACCTCTACACAGAGAAAAGAAAAGGATATGCCGCAGATAATGTCTGGCTATTTTAACGGCAAGACTACTGGTACTCCTCTTTGTGCGCTTATAGCAAATACAGACCAGCATTCACAGGATTATTCAAATCTTTCAAGGCTTGCAAGACCAGGTCACGCTGATTATACAGGCGCATTGAGATACAGAGGCTTCAATGATGTTAGAGGCGGCGGACATTTTTCAGGCAGACTTACTGCGCCCCTATGCTTTGCAGGAGCAGTGGCAGGTCAGATACTTGAAAAAAGAGGTATCTATGTGGGCGCTCATATCGCAGAGATCCATGGCATAAAGGATAAGGCTTTTGACCCTATCAATACCACTAAGGATATGATAAGGGAGGTTCGTGAGAAAGAGTTTCCGACTATCATTGACGTTCAGGGCAACGAAATGATAAAGGAGATAGACAAGGCAAGAAAGGATAAGGACAGCGTTGGCGGAATTATAGAATGTATCGCTATCAATGTTCCAGCCGGTATCGGCTCGCCTATCTTTGACGGACTTGAAAACTCTATAGCTCAGCTTATTTTCGGTATCCCTGCGGTAAAGGGTCTGGAGTTTGGTGCAGGCTTTAAGGTGGCGGAAATGACAGGTTCGGAGAACAATGACGAGTTCTATGTAAATGATAAGGGCCACGTTGTGACAAAGACAAACAATCACGGCGGAATACTGGGCGGAATAGCTTCTGGTATGCCTATCACACTTAGAGTGGCTTTCAAGCCTACTCCGTCAATAGCAAGACCGCAGGCAACTGTGGACTATTCAGCTATGAAAAATGAAACTCTCGAAGTAAAGGGCAGACACGATCCTTGTGTTGTTCCAAGAGCTGTGCCATGTGTTGAGGCGGCTGTTAATATAGCTTTGCTCAATCATATGCTTGAATACCCAAATTTTTAGAGAAATTTCCAAAGGAGGATTGATAGCTTGGTACAAAATCCTGAGGCTCATATATCAGAGAACATGAAGAACATTTCCGACGTGTATGAGGTTCAAATACTTCTGGCTTATTTTCTGGGTCAGATAAATCAGCTTTGTACGCCTAATCAGCTGACAGAGATAGCAACGGGCGAGGGCGTTGTGAACTATTTTGTATATACGGAAGCTGTCAGCAGAATGTTGGAAAACGGCACGCTGGAGCTTGCGGAAATAGAAGGCACGAATTACTATCGGCTCACTGAAAAGGGCATTGAGGGCGCTGAGAAATTCAAAAAACTTGTGCCGAAAAGTTTTAGAGATAAGATATATGCGGCAGGTCTAAGACTGTTCGTCAAGCTTAAAAACGATCGTGACGTAAGCTTTGATATAAAGCCTGCAAAGCGTGGTTATAACGTGCATTGCCGCTGCTGTGACGATGATATGGTGCTTATGGACATAACTCTTTACGCACCTGATCAGGAGCAGGCAAATTATATAAAATCAAAAATTCAGATGAATCCTACAGATTTCTATTGCAGAGTGGTGGACTATATAATCGAGAACGAGGAATATGTGCCGTCTGCTGCAGAGGAGCAGGGATTGTTCTAAAGAAAGTGGAGCCGTCTGGGCATATGCTCAGGCGGCTTTTGAAAAAAAATTTTATTTTTTGTGACATTTCGGGAGAGAATAAGTATTTATTATAAAGGGGTGATCAAATGGACGTCAATTTGAAAAATACGCCTTCAGAGATAGACAGGCTTATAGATAAATATAAAAGTACCGTTTATGGAATCGCTATAGCACGTCTTGGCTCAAAAGCAGATGCAGACGATGTTTTTCAGGAAGTGTTTCTTGCAGCTTATCGAAAGGGGATAACAGTCAAGGACAATGATGAGGAGAAGTTCTGGCTTATCAGGACTACTCTCAATCAGTGCAAAAAGATAACATTGTCAAGCTGGCGCAGGCGTACAGTTCCCCTTGAAGAAAGAAAGGAAGAGGTAAGCTTTTTCAGAAGCCGTGAGGAAAATGATGTTTTCTGTGCTGTAACGGAACTGCCTGAAAAATACAGAATGGTGGTCTATCTTTACTATTTTGAAGAGGTGTCTACTGATGAGATAGCAAAGATAATGAAAGTACGCAGTGGAACGGTGAGAATGCAGCTTACAAGGGCAAGAGAAATGTTGAAAGAAAAGCTGAAAGGAGGATATTTCTATGAATAAGGAATTTTTCAGAGGCATGAAAGAGCAGATAGAGCCTGATGAAGAGCAGGTCGAGGAATTGAAAAATAAGCTCAACAATACTGCGGTGGTAAGCAGGAAACCTATGTGGATAGGCGGAGTATGTGCGGCGGCACTGTGTGTGGCGGTTGGAGCAGGTCTGTTTTTATCCGACAGCAAAACTGATAAAAACAGCATAAAGACAAGCGGCAGTTCATCAGTGCAGTACAATGACAGTTGGTCGCCTGACCTTATAAATAGAAATGGGAACGGCTCTGACGAAAATCAGACAGTAGCTGGTGGCGAAACAGAGGAAAGCATTGTCGACAGTACACCTGATTCAAAGATCGACAACGGCAAGACGGACGATACGCCCAATATAAACAACAATACGGGTGGAAATACGCAGATAGCAGATAATGACCACATAAGTGACAACAATGGCGGAATTATTTCAGACAATAGTAATACAGAAAATACAGATAGTAATGCAAACGACAGCAAATCGGAGACCACATCGTCCAAAAATGAAACGGAAGACCCTATAGAGTTCGATGACAAAGACCCTGTATACCCTGAGATATATGTGCAGGACGAAAGGCTTTTTGATATGACGTTAAAGGGCAAGGCGTTTGCGTTTCCTGCAAAGTATAGTGATGTAGCGGATATGGGCCTTTGGGCGGCAGGTTTAGGTGGTTATTCTGAGAGCGTTGACCCGAAGAATTATGTGATAGCGGAAGATGATATGGAAACTTTCTTCAGCAATGGTGCAACAGGATATTCAGGAAGCATGACCATTGACAATTATACTTATGAAGAAGCTAAGGCAAGTGAATGTGATGTCATGGGATTGTTTTTGGATAATTGTCCTGAGTTCTCTATAGGCGGAATAAAGACTGGATCGACTATAGAGGAAGTGAATAAGACATTCGGCGTTAATTATACTAATGAGTGCAGGACGCTTACTGTACATTCGCAGAACGGCGCTTTTACAGACAGCAAGGGTACTTTTACTCTAACAGTTGTATTTGCGTTCAATGACGGGGTAGTTTATCATGTAGGCGAGTCAAAGATATATTCGACGTTCTTCTGATCGTCAATATTGTGTAAGTTTTGTACTGTTTCTGTGCAAAATAATGAAAATATCTATAAAAAACATAGAAACGGTACAAAACGCTTGACAAAAAGGCATAAAAGTGATAAAATAAACAAGTCGCCTCGAGAGAGAGCGATAAAGAAAGAAGCGAAACGAAGGTAAAAGGTTCGGGAGAACAGAAGAGACCTGAGAAGTAGCTTGAAAAGAACTTCGCAAAAGAGCTCAAATGAATTCATAAAGAATTCACAAAGAAAAGTCTTGACATAGCTTAACTAATATGATATAATAGATAAGCTGATTTAAGACAGCACATTAGAAAACACAAAAAATCGAAAGTCAAAAAACTTTTTTGAAATAACTTCAGAAAAGGGGTTGACAAAAGATAAAAAGTGTGATATAATGTAAAAGTTGCACGACACAAAAGAGTGTAACGAAACAGCATCTTGAAAATTGAACAAAGACGAATAGTACGAAA